>JAYZHR010000025.1:0-73919 GCA_036166355.1 Verrucomicrobiota bacterium
CTGTTCTCTGCTGGAGTGCTTGCAGCGATTATGAGTTCGCTTGACTCGCAATTTGTTTGTATCGGCAGCATGTTTACTAATGATTTTATTGTGCCATTGAAAGGCGAAGTCAGCGATAAACAGAAGGTATGGTTAGGCCGCGGATTTATTGTGTTCATCGTTTTTATTACCTACATTATTTCAATCTTTAATCCCACTAGCGTATTCAATCTTGGCGTATGGTGTTTCAGTGGATTTTCCGCATTATTTCCTATCGCCTTTGCATCAGTTTATTGGAAGCGTTTGACCAAGGCTGGAGTAATAGCGAGTGTTCTAGCTACAGCTGTTACTTGGGCTTTGTTCATTTATGATGCGTTAGGAAATAAGGGGGAAAAGTGGTTTGGGGAAGTCCACGCAGGGGAATACCTCATTGCGGGAGTGATGCCAGTGACTTTCATTTGCTTGGCTTCTGTCGTTGCGTTGGTTGGAGTTTCGCTTTTTACAAAAGCACCAAGCCAAGCCACAATTGATCGCTTCTTCCCAATTAAGAAAGCCTAATTTGTAATCGGTTATTTTTAACAACAATAATTAATGTCTAACTTGGATCAAAATATTCAGGAGGCCAAGGCGCAGTTAGATGCGCATGCCGTGGAAATAGTAAAATGGCATTTTTCGCCAGAAACGGGATCGCCATTCTGGCTGGACTGGGCGAAAGAAGCGGGCTGGAATCCGGCCGATGAGATCGGCAGCTTCGATGATATTATATCGAAGTTTCCGCATTTTCAGGACGAGTGGCTGCGTGACATGCCAAACGAGGTATGGAGGCCTAAGGCTTACGAAGGTCGGCCATTTAGCATTTTTGAAACTGGGGGAACCACTGGTATGCCCAAGCAACGTATTGGCTGGGAGGACTACAAGATTGATTATAGCGAATTTTCCGAGACGCTAAAAGATGAACACTTTCCTCGGGACCATTACTGGATGATGGTTGGGCCGACTGGGCCTCGTCGTTTGCGGTTATCTATAGAGCACCTAGCAAATGTTAGAGGTTGTTCGACGTATTTCGTTGATCTCGATCCACGATGGGTGAAGCGCCTTATAGCGAGCAAACAGTTTGATCAGGCTCGTGCGTATATGGACCACGTGATCGATCAAGCCATTACAATCCTCAAGAACCGAAAAGTAAGCGCACTTTTTACCACGCCTAAGTTACTCGAAGCCATGGCTGAGCGTATGGACTTAATAAAAGCAGGTATAAAAGGAGTGTTCTGCGGGGGAACGACAATGGATCAGCAATACACGCGTTTTTTAGTTGAAGAGGTTTGCGAAAACCAAATCGGTTTTGTTCCAACTTACGGCAATACCCTTATGGGATTGGCTCGTCATCGCCCGTTCGGCCCAGAGAATGATTACTCGATTACCTATCATGCGCCTCAGCCGCGCGCGGTTTTGAGAGTCGTAGATCCAAAGAAGACGGAAGATCTTGTCGACTATGATGCATGGGGAAGAGTGGAGCTTACCACGCTTACCAAGGAATTTTTCATGCCAAGATTTCTTGAGAGGGATGAGGCAATCCGTCGTTCGCCCTGGGATGATTGTCCTTGGGATGGGGTGGCAGAGGTCCGTCCGTTTGGGGCAATGGAGAAAAAAATTGTTGAAGGAGTTTACTAAAATGACGACACCGCATATTCCATGCCTACGATTAGGGGATCCGTATGTGAGCCTTAATAAGATTGAGGTGACCGATTATCGTAGCGGGGATACCAAAGCTACGGTAAGTCAGGTAAATGCTGGGGTTGTTCGCCGTGACTTGCAGCGTATTGATGAGGCCAGAGAGGCATTGCGTAAATTTTCAACAGCAGAACTAGTTGAGATCGGGGCGAAGGCCGGAGAGATTTTCCTGAAAGGAGAAGTGCAGATTGGCGTAGAGGGAGAGATGCAATCACCTCAGCAATATGTAGAGACACTCTCTTCAACCAGCGGGCTTCCACACATTATGGTTAAACGTAATATGGATAAGATTCATTACGCATTAACCAATATGCAGTTGGTCCTCAATGGGCTAACACGAGGGATTGATTTGTCTATTCTAGACGCTGGAGTCGGAGAACAGTTTGGGACTCAGGTATGTTTTTACCCAACATCCAAAGCGTTGGGATTAGTGATGCCCAGCAATTCCCCGGCTGTTAACTCACTATGGTTGCCGGCTATTGCCCTTAAGACTCCAATAGTAATGAAACCAGGAAGAGATGAGCCGTGGACCCCATACCGGCTTATTCAATCCTTTATCCAGGCTGGGTGTCCTAAAGAAGCATTTAGTTTTTATCCGACTGATTATGAGGGGGCTTCAGATATTTTGAATCGTTGTGGGCGGGCTTTAATTTTTGGAGATAAAAGCACAACCGATCAATATGCAAATAATCCCGCTATACAAATTCATGGTCCGGGATGGAGCAAGATTCTTATAGGGGAAGATGAAATTGAAAACTGGAGAGATCATATTGATCTAATCGCAGGTTCGATTGCGGATAATGGCGGGCGCTCTTGTGTGAATGCGTCAGCAGTAGTTGTACCAAAGTACGGCCGTGAGATTGCTGATGCTCTTGCTCAGAAACTAGGTCCGGTTAAGCCGACAACGGTGGATGATCCGGATGCCAAGCTTTCTGGATTTGCTAATCCCAAAATGGGAGAGTGGATCGATGGAGCTATTGATGCAGATCTTTTAGAAGCCGGCTGTGAAGAGATGACAGCTAAATATAGAGATGGCGATCGAAAAGTAATAACTGACGGGGGCACTTACCTAAGGCCCACCATAGTTTATTGTGAGTCGTTTGATCATCCTTTAGCAAACCGCGAATTCCTCTGTCCTTATGCCAGTGTAGTGGAGGTGCCTCAATCAGAAATGCTGAACCAGATGGGGGAGTCTTTGGTTGTCACCGCGATAACCGGCGATAAGAAATTTCACGAAGAGTTGTTAGCCTCCCCGCTAATTGAAAGGCTCAACTTAGGGCCGATTTCCACCATGAAAATTTCATGGGACCAGCCGCATGAAGGGAACATGTTTGAATTTCTTTATAAGCGACGCTCGATAGGCATTTTAGCTGCCTGATTTTGTACGGATTTAAACTTCGAACGATTCGTTCAGCTCAGGAACAACTACGTCAGCTTTTGGCTTAATACTCCGTAGAGTATCTGCAAAGGCCTGGCTGGAAGCTTCTTCGCCGTGGACCACAAAGATATTTTCAATGTTTCCTGTCAGTGACTTAACGTATTGAGACAGTTCATTTTTGTCAGCATGGCCGGAGAATCCGTCGAAGCTGGCTATTTTGGCTTTAACTTCATAGGGCTCTCCAAAGATATACACCGGATCTATCCCTGCTCGAATCACAGATCCCAGAGTGTTGTAGGCGCAGTATCCCACAAATAGAATCAGATCCTTTGGATCGCTTATATTGTTTTTTAAATGGTGGCGGATTCGCCCGGCTTCGCACATGCCGCTAGAGCTGATAATAATCGCTGGACCGTCAAGGTCATTCAACTTGATGGACTCGGAGGCCTTTCTAATGTACGTAAGATTATCCATCCCAAACGGATTATCTTTTTCTCTAAGAAATTTATATATATCCCGATTAAAACATTCAGGATGCAGGCGAAATACCTCCGTGGCATTTACACTGAGTGGGCTATCTACATAAATTGGGAAGTCGGGGAGCTTTCCTGCATCAACCAGCTGATGCAACGTGTAGACTAGCAATTGAGTTCGCCCTACAGAAAATGCAGGAATGATTACTTTTCCTCCTCCATTTAACGTTCCAGAAAGTAATGATTCTATTTCGTCTGATATTCCAGATTGTGCAGTGTGACTGCGATTGCCATAGGTGCTTTCAACGAGCAAAACATCGACGTCCTTTACAGGTTGAGGGTCACGCAAAATAGCATGGTTGCCTCTCCCAATATCACCACTGAATAGCAGGCGTCTGGATTTATTATTTTCTTCAATATCAAGAATAACTTGGGCGGATCCAAGAATGTGACCAGCATCGCGAAAGGTTAGATTAATATCGTTGCCTACCGGAATGGGACGATCATATCCCAGCGCAACAAACTGGCGCACGGCCCTTTCTGCATCTTCTGGAGTGTAAAGAGGCTCTACCGGAGGCAGCCCCTTTTTTTTATGTTTTTTAGAAACATAAGCGGCATCTGCCATCTGTATTTCCGCGGAATCTTCAAGCATAATTGCTGCTAGATCTCTAGTGGCGAAAGTGCAGTAGACATTTCCCTCGAATCCTTGTTTGTACAAATTTGGGAGATTCCCAATGTGATCAATATGCGCGTGGCTTAAGATAACTGCGTCAACGGATTTAGGGTCGAATGGGAAATTTTGATTTCGTTCTATGGATTCCTGCCTTTTCCCTTGAAACAAACCGCAATCCAATAGTAATCGGATTCCATTCACTTCTAACAAGTGTTGAGACCCGGTTGTAGTTCGAACCGCCCCATGAAAAGAAATCTTCACGCCAAGAGATTGGCTAAGGCGACAATTCAGTGCAATTATTTAAAATGGATGATATTATCTTTTCATAGGCCCTTCTTATTGCTGTTTGAAATACAAGAAGTAGCAGAAGGGTAGCTGAATGTTTTTCTTTGCTGTGAACAAAATAAACTGGTTCAGCACCGCGCTAGGCCTGAGAATGCCGGTGCGCCCACAATTGTGTGCGAAAGAATGAAAGCCAAAATTGTCATTACCCCTAAGAAGGCAGTGCTCGATCCACAGGGGAAAACGGTTCAGGCCGCGTTAGAGCAAATGGGTTATAAAGGCGTCACGGACGTTCATGTAGGAAAGTATCTTGAGATCGAGTTGGAGGGGAACGATGTCGAAGCGTGGAAGCCTAAAATTGACGAAGCCTGCCATAAGCTATTTAGTAATCCTGTTATTGAGGATTATCATTTCACTATAGAATAGCCATGCATTTCGCCGTACTTCAGTTTCCAGGATCAAATTGTGATCAGGATTGCGTACACGTATTGACCAATGTGCTTGGGCAGCAAGCCGACTATCTTTGGCATAAAGAAGAGTCGCTGGGAGGAGCTGATGCAGTAGTTGTCCCTGGAGGATTTAGTTATGGGGACTATCTGCGAACAGGATCGATTGCGCAGTTTAGTCCTGTAATGAACGCAGTAAAAAAGTTTGCAAATGACGGAGGGCTTGTAATCGGAATTTGTAATGGTTTCCAAATACTTTGTGAAACTGGCCTTTTGCCTGGAGCTTTGGTTCGAAATCGATCCTTACAGTTCCGTTGTGAGCAGGTATACCTAAAAGTCCCTACGCAGAATTCGCCTTTCACACGGCAGATTGAAACCGAAGGAGTGATACGGATTCCTATTGCCCATGGAGAGGGATGTTATTTTGCAGATGATGAGGCCTTGGAAAAATTGAGAGCTAATGATCAGATTCTTTTTCAATATGCGTCGGCAGACGGGGAGATTACCGATGCTGCTAATCCCAATGGTTCGTTATTGAATATAGCAGGCATTTGCAATGAGAGCCGAAATATTTGCGGGATGATGCCTCATCCGGAAAGGGCAAGTGAAAGTATTCTTGGAGAAGAAGATGGGCTCAAAATTTTTGAGGGAATGTTGCTTCAATTTGAAGGGGTTCCAATAAGCCAAGAATCAGAAACAGTTGTTTAACAGGGCGAATTATTAATCAAAATAGATTTTTTGGGTAATTTTCAGAGATTGCTTTAGTTAAAAAAAAGATTAGATTTGCGGGCTATCGACCCGTGGCGTCCCCCTCCCATCCAGCCATGGGTCGTAGGCCGTCGGCAAACTCCACACCCATCCCCTTGCCGGCGGCCGTTTTTTATTCGAGTTTTTTTATCGTAAGTGCTTCGTCAGCAATGGCATCAAGGTGCTTAAAGCCCGGCGCCATAATTCCGCGCCAGATCCCTATTCCTAGTATGGTTCCTATTATGGCATCCCATATGAAATGTTGTTTTGTGGTTAGTACACTTATAAACAGACCAAACCATGCTGGCCAAAGTAGCCAAACAGCCCAATTCCAACCTCTTTGTAGCCACCAGCGCGCGACGCCAACAGCTATTATAAAGCTTTGGGCGATGTGTAGGCATGGCCAAGCATTAAAAGGTTTATCGAGCGCATGGAAAGAAGTGAACAAAAAATTATACATGGATGACATCTCCTCGAGATTTAACTGCCACCGCAAATCAATATGAGCAGGGAAAAAGAAAAAAAAGGGAAATGCAATCCAGCTTGATAGAGCCCAGCCCTGAGCCACGACCAATGATTCCGCTCTTCCTCGATCATTCTTTTTTGCTGCATAAAACCCGAAGTAGTAAACGAACAGAGATATGTAAAACCAAATTGACCAGTCAACTACCGGGATTTTGTAATCTAAATATCGCCCTTCACTATCTTTGAATAGTGATTTTGGATCCCAAACAGTTCTTTCATCCTTGGGGGAGAATTTAAGTTCCGCTCGTTGTGTGATTGTTTCTTCATCAAGGGGAGGCTGATCTGGCCAAGCAGCTAAGCGATTAAATAGCATGTACGGACTGGCGAGAATCAAGACCCAAAAAAGTAATAGTCCGGGATAAAGAAATCCGTTCGCTTTATGCCGTAATTTCCAGACCGGGCTCCAAAGTTTCCAAAACCGGGCTCCAAAGGGAATAGGAGAAGACTCGCTCACAAGGTCAATATTTTGATTATAAGCGTCCGGATGAGCGTTGGCCGCTCCCTTTTCGTCCTTGGTCTCCTAACTCCTTCCGCATGACTTCCCCAAGTTTTAGTAATTTAGCAACTATTTTAGGGTGTTCAGCTTTGACATCTGTTGTTTCGCCTATGTCCTTGTGTAGATTAAAGAGTGCCAAACCAATTTTATCTTGGCTGTATTTTGTTGGAATGCCTCCTGTTCCGCCAGGTTTACCAGCCATGGTTCGGTAACTATGCGGGAAGTGTAGTTTCCATTTCCCCATACGAATTGCCTGCAACTGTTGCCCGTAGTAAAAGTAATAAGCTTCTTGTGGGCTTTCATCATTTTTTCCGGTAACCAGATTTAAAATGCTTTTGCCATCAATCTTATGATTTGGAAGCTGGGCGTCTATTATCTCCGCGACGGTTGGTAAAATGTCGATTGTCATTGCAGGAGTGCTGCAAACGCTGTTCGCAGGAACCGTGTCAGGCCACCACATTAGGGTGCTCTCCCGACATCCTCCATCAAACATGGTGCCTTTCCCTTCTCGAAGGGGGCCAGCTGAGCCGGCATGATCGCCGTAGCTAAGCCATGGTCCATTATCGCTCGTGAAAATAACTAGGGTGTCTTTGTCTAAGTTGTGTTTGCGCAAAGTATTAAGAATTTGGCCAACGCTCCAGTCGACTTCCATCATTACATCCCCGAATAGGCCAGATTTACTTTTTCCCTTAAATTTGTCTGATACAAATAAGGGGACATGAACCATTGAGTGTGGGACATATAGGAAAAAAGGATTGTCTTTGTTCTTTTCTATAAATTTTACAGCACGCTCTGTGTACTGTGTTGTCAATTGTTCCTGATCCTTTCCTGAAACCTGAGGGTTAATTATTTCGTTTTTGTCTATTAATGGAAGATGTGGCCATCGCTTTAGTCTTTCGCTCATGGGCAAATGAAGAACGTTTGGGTGATATGGCCACATGTCATTGGAATAAGGCAGGCCAAAATAATCATCAAACCCATGTTGCATAGGAAGAAAAGGTTTATGGTGTCCAAGGTGCCACTTGCCGTAGATCGCGGTTGCATAGCCTTTTTGTTTGCACAATTCAGCTATTGTTAATTCATTTTTATTAAGGCCATGATTTGACTTGGGGCCAAGAGCGCCAAAAATACCTACTCGCACGTTATAGCAGCCAGTCAGTAACCCAGCGCGTGAGGCGCTACATACAGCTTGAGTGACATAAAAGTCAGTAAATTTACGTCCTTCTTTGGCCATCCGGTCAAGGTGTGGTGTGGGGTATGCTTTGGCCCCAAATGGGCCAATGTCAGCGTATGCCATGTCATCCATAAAAATAACAACGACATTTGGAGATTTGTTTTTAGCTGCAATAACTTGTGACGGAATTACCAAATTCCCAATTATGGCAGCAAAAAGGCTGCTAAATACTATGGTTCTTATTAGTAAATTCATATGGCGAAGGAGCCTTTCGTAAATAGTGATGCTTGACCAGTTGATTTGTTCTTAAGATAGATCATAGAAGCTACTTTTTTTTCTGTTTGTAATATTCACGAAGGAATTCTGTCATTTTTACTTTATCAGGACGCGGGCGTATGCGCACCGGTAGAGCTTGGCCGTCTTCACGGCCAAATTCATCAAGAGTACGAAATTCAGGCATAACGTCAGAGGTTTGATTTTGCCATTTACCAAGGACTTTACGAAATCTTTCCAAATGGTGTGTGTGTGTCGGCGAGGAGGCCAGATTGCTTAATTCAAATGGATCGTTTAGGACATCATACAATTCCTCTTTGGCTCGAGGGTGTGTGAATGTATTTTTTTGAGCATGCGTCAGTTTTCCTTCATTATGGAGCCTGACCATTTCGCGGTAAGAAACAGAACGGACTACATCTGCTGGAGGTGAATTAGGAAGATCATTATAAAAATTCCTTATGTATTTGTATTTTTTGTTTCGAACAGCTCGAACGCGGTCCTCGTAATCGTGCCAGTTTCTTTCGGCGAAGATATAGTCACGATGACTAAGCTTTGGATTGCGGAGTATGGGCAAGAAGCTGCGACCTTCAAAAATTGTGGGATTAGAGAGGCTAGCCAAGCGTAAAAAAGTCGGAGCTATGTCAATGGAACTGATTAGACTGTCACTTTTGCTGCCAGGGGGAACTCTTCCAGCCCAGTGAACTATGAAAGGAGTTTTAATGCCGCTATCATAAAGTGTTGTTTTATCTCTAGGGAAAGGGCGGCCGTTGTCGCTCATAAATAAAATGAATGTATTATCCAAGACATTTTGCTTTTGCAGTTCCTCAATGACTTTTCCCACGTAGCGATCGAGCCTTGTAATTTCGTCGTAGTATAAAGCGTAGTCTCGCCGGCTTTTTAGTGTGTCTGCGACATAAGGAGGCATCCGTACATCTTTAGGTTTGTGCGGGTTCTTTAAAATGCCTTCATCATAATCTCTGTGCGGGTCAAGAGCTGCTAACCAAGCGAATAAAGGCTTATCTTTTGGGCGATTCTTGAGCACGGGAACCCATTGATCACATCCACTCCTTGCATCACCTGTTACCGTTTGAATTATTTTTCCTTCTTTAGCTGCTTTACCCGTGGGGAGTTGGAAACCAGAAACGTCGGCTTCGCGAACTTCATTGAATCGATCCTTCACATAATTGCCGAGATGCCACTTGCCTGCTGCTACCGTCCAATATCCAGAGGCTTTGAGTAGTTCGACAAATGTCAAGCGATTGGCTGGCAGTGGCCAGTGTAACTGTTCGGCATCGGTTTGATGTGGATATGTGCTGGTTATTATACTCGCACGACTGGGGCTACATGAGCTGATTGTAAGGAATGCGTTAGTAAAACGCATTCCGTTTTTGGCCAAGCGGTCTATATTTGGGGTGCGGACACTAGGGTTCCCGGCACAGCCTAAGTCGTCCCAGGCCATGTCGTCCGCTATGATGAGCACTATGTTGGGACGCTTGTCAGTCTTTCCCAGTACTGTAGCGAATAAGCATATTAGAGCAAAAGAGCATATAAAACGGCGCATTTGTGCTAAAGATTATGGATTAGTTCTAGCTTGTGGCCGAGGTTTTTGTTTAGCCAACTGTTCTAATATGGAACAAAGATTAGTTAATCGAGGGGCATCAATTCCGCTGTCTTGGGCAACTGCCAGAGGCTTACGAAAAAGAGCATCTAACTCCAAGGGTCTGTTAGCTTCAAAATCAATTAAAGTAGAGGCTCGATAAGAACCCATTATCCGGGTCCGGGCACGCTGATCTTCCCCAGCATTTTGAGCAATGTTATATCCTAATTTACGGGCAGTTGAAATGACTTCATCCATCAGTTCGCTGACTAGCTTTTCCCATGGTCCTTTATCAAGAAGTTGATCTGTTGCAAGGCATTCTCCAACTTTGTGATTAGGGTTTAATTGGCCGCTAATTAAGGCTTCCAATCCAGCTGAAGCTGCAACGCCTAACCCATTAAATGGGATATTCCAAATTAGTTTCTCCCACTTAGCACAATCTAAGTTTGCAGCTATTTCAACACGAATGCCAGACGCCCTAACTAATTGGGCAATGTTTTCTGTTTGTTTATCTGGTGGCCCATTGTATCTCCCCATGACAATTTTTCCGTGAGCAATGTGTTTAACCACTCCAGGAGAAATGCGGTTAAGGCAAACAAAGCACATGCCGCCGAACACGGGGTTTTTAGGGAAAACCTTGGCCAAATCTGTTTCATTGCCTAAACCATTTTGAAGGGTGAAAAGGGCGGTCTGTTTCCCAACTAGCGGCGACAGAAGTTTTGTAAAATTGTGATTAGCTGTGGTTTTGAGAGCAATGAGAACAAGATCACATTCCCCAATTTCTTCAGAATGGCGAGCGATGTTAGGCTGAAGTGAATAATTTCCATCAACACTCTGAATGTGAAGGCCTTTATTGGCTACAGTTTCGAAATCATTCCTAAGCAGGAAATTCACATTCTTTCCTGATAGAGCTATTTTAGACCCGTAAAAACTTCCCACGGCGCCGCTGCCTACCACAGCGATTTTACGAAACAGGGATTCTTTTAGTGTCATAACGAAAAAAAAAGCGCCCAGCATGAGCGGGCGCTTTTCGATTATAAAGCTGAATTTAACCAGCAATAGAATCTTTAGCCGCTTTAGCAACAGCAAATTTCACTACAGTCTTAGCTGGAATCTGAATGGTTTCTCCAGTGGCAGGATTTCTGCCCATCCGAGCCTTGCGGTTTACAAGCTTCAATTTGCCAATACCTGGGAAGGTAAAAGCACCGGTAGCTTTTGTGCTAGAAATGGCCAAATCAGCCAAGTTCGCCAAGAGGTCGGCCGCTTGTTTTTTTGTGAGGTCATTCGCTTCAGCAACAGCTGCCGCGATCTGTGATTTTGTCAACGGTTTATCTGCCATGATTTTATTGGTACGGGTTTCTGCTATTTACAAAAAGTAGTGCTGTACTACCCGGGGTCCGTTGTACGAGCCGACATAAGGCTTCGCAAGCAGAAAAACCAAAAAACTCTTTATTTTTTAAATAAAAAAAAGAGAGGACATCTAAGAATGGATAAAGATCTTAAGGTAATTGTGTAAACGATTTCTATCGACAGGGGTTGATGGTAATAACTTTTGCGAGAAGTTTTTCCTTTCAGGAAAAGCATAAATTTCAGTTATTCTCTAAGAAAGAATCGCTTTTAATAACCTTAGTGATCAGTGTTTTTAGCCTAAAATTGTCGTCTTTAGTTTGATTTACAATCCGATCAATCACTAATGAGTCTGATGGCGAAAGTTCACGTGACAAGGCAAAACGGAGAAGATGCGAGGTAAAAGCTTTCGCAAAACGCTTATCTTCTTTAGCGATGGACTCTTTGAATTCCACGATATTTTTAAATGGGTATTTTCGAAGTAATTTGCCTGTTGCGTCCACCTCTCGGCCATTTGGGTATTTGTCACGCCAGCGCCCAGTGATGTCGAAGTTCTCCAGAGCAAACCCAAGAGGGTCCAATCGTGCATGGCAACCGGCGCAGTCAGGATTCTCACGATGTTTTGCAAATTTCTCCCGTATAGTTAAATGCTGTTCTGCAGCATCCTCATTGAGAGGGGGGATGTCGTTTGGAGGAGGAGGAGGGGGATCATTAAAAATTACTTCGATAACCCAAGCTCCACGAGCAATTGGATGGGTGCGAAGAGTTCCATTGTTCATGCTAAGCATAGCGGCGCTAGTAATAATGCCTCCGTAACGCGGATTTTTCGTATTAACACGAACAAATTCGTTGGAGCGTAGTTTGTTTCGTATTTCGTCATCGAATCGACGATTAATTTCTTTTTGCACCTCCTCAGGATCACGAGGTTTTTGCATTTTATTTAGTTTTTCTTGAGCTTGATTCAAGGTTTTGTGCAAAGCCATACGCTCTAGGGTAGTTTTTTCTCGAATAGGCTTGAGTTCGGAGGCTTGAGCGAAAAAGTGTTTAGCCAATTCGGACTGCTGTTCGGTAGACCTCTTGTCTTTGGCGACTTGCAATGCAGTAATAATCCCGGAAGGGAGGGGGGTTGCCTTTGTCCTGAAATAAAAACCATATCCCCCTCCACCGTTTGATACTTTAAATAGAAGCTCATTTTCTCCTTTGATTAAACGCACCTTTATCTTGTCTTGGTCTGGAGCGATTCCTCTTGTAACAAAACGGTTTGCGATCAACTCGCCATTGAGCCAAATTTTAAAACTGTCATCACTGCCTATTGAAAATTCTTGTTCGTGCTCTTCTCCACTGTGAATGATTCGGTATAGATAGGTACTACAGTTGGAGCCTATCAACTGGTGGACTTTTCCATCCTCTAAATTTTTGGCTAATTCCCACTTTAACTTGCCATGAATTTTTTCAAGGTTGACGTTTGTTTCGTTAATGAACGCTCGCTCATGGGCTCCCTTCAGATTGTTGCTTTGGAATGGGCCTATCTTCCTCCAAGGAGACAAGACGGTGCTGGTCTCTAGGATCTTCTTTTGGGTGTTCTCCCATTTTGCTCTGGACTCTGATAGGTCTAACTTACGTGCGGCTTCCTCAATGATTGAAGGAATATTTTTTGAATATTCATCCAATTCAGATTTAGCAATTTTAATTTTTGCTTCAGCTGCTTTTAGTGCAGCAATTATAGGTTTATTATCTTCTTCAATGGTTTTCGCATTCACTTTTTGAGGCTTTAAATCACTGCCATACCATAGGTTAAGGAAATCACTGCGATAGCTAAATGATGGGGTTATCAATTCAATGATGGGCCGGTTTTCTACAAATACGGTATCGAAAAGGAGTAGGGGCTCAATAAGCATTTGAAGGCTAGCTGGATGGGCTTTATCAATCGAGAAGAACCGATGCTGCTTTGGGTCTGGAGTTGCGGACAAGATGTTCTCAAGCTGCATCCATTGAGATGGAAAGGAATCTAGAAAACGCTCGATTTTGGGATCGGCCATCATCCTTGATATTGTTTTTTTGAGTACATCTGGCCGGGCCAGATCTCCACTTTCAGCTAGGTCAAGGAGATGAGAGTCAGGAATACTTCCCCAAAGCAAAAAAGAAAGGTTAGAGGCCAGTGAATAGTTTTTTAGTTTTGTATTATCTGCTTGGTAGCAAAACAAAAACATGGGAGAGGACAGTGCTGCTGAAGAGACCTTTTTCATCACATCATGATAAGGCATGCCCTGTTTAAGCTTGACTAGCGCATAGTTGGTATAGCGAGTGATAACATGATTTTCAACTGGGGACCTAAAGCAATGGCGAAGGAATGTTGCGATGCGGGTTTTTGTCTCTGCCGTCACATCTGCATCTTCGGCAGGTGCTTCGAAAAATTTTTCCCAAATGCCGACGGTGG
This sequence comes from Verrucomicrobiota bacterium, assembly GCA_036166355.1. Lineage (GTDB taxonomy): Bacteria > Verrucomicrobiota > Verrucomicrobiia > Limisphaerales > UBA1096 > UBA1096. The sequence continues at coordinate 13,559 of JAYZHR010000025.1, forward strand.
TTTTATTGAAGTCTGGGCTTTCGACAATGGAAACACTGAGTCGAAGAAAGGAATCAAATAGCAGAGGAGACAATGTAAGTTGATTAGCTTGATTGTCAAAGCCATGTGACGCTCTCAAGTCCTGTGGGAACGGCTTAACTCCTCTCATGCCTTCTGAAGGAGCAAGGGCATGCGAGCGGGTATTAACTTTCTCTGGCATTCTTGGTGAGGTGAGATAAATGGTCTCTCGAGTCATTAGCTTTTCGGGCAACGAGAATATGTTGCGGTTGAGCTTGAACAAGTCGCGGATAGCGTTGTTATACTGAAATCGGTTTAACCGACGAGGAGGATTGCGATTACGAATCTGATTTTTGGCGGATGTCTTTAGCATCCCCTTGAGAGTACTTATTAGCTCGCTTCGTGTTTTATTAGGCAGTGCATTTTCATCTTCTGGAGGCATGTCCCCAGAATCGAGAACGTCGATCAATTCTTTAATCAGGATAGGTTGTCCTAGGAGGGCTTGAGTATCAGTTATTTCTTTTAGATTGATCTTGCCTTTTATCTTGGAGCCGCCATGGCATTTGACACAATAACGAGCAAAAACCGGCTGGAGCTTTTTCTGGAACTCATCGGTTTTTGGAGCTGCAGGGAATATTATCAGCGCAAGAAGTAGTGCCCATCCCAGAGTGAACCGTTGAAAATACATACACCTAGGCCCAGAGGTCAGATATAACTCCTTGGCTGTCAGCATAAGATTCCATCTCCACGCCCATAAGGTTGGCCAGCGTAAGCCAAAGGTTAGAGTTAAGAGTTCCACTTTTCATCTTGATGAATCTGCCCTGTTTGATTTGTCCTTGCGCACCGCCGGCCAAGATCATGGGGAGGTCGTAAAACTGGTGTGTGGCTCCGTCCCCAAGTGCTGCGCCGTAGGCAATCAAAGAATTATCTAGCATGGTGCTGCCGTCGGATTCCTTGATCTCCTTCATGCGCTGGATCATGTAAGCATACTGCTGGATGTGGAAGGCATCTATCTTTGCGAGTTCTAGGTATCCATTCCCTTTTTGATTGTGGGTCATATTGTGATGCTGCACCGGTTTATCGAACACACCTTCATACATGAGTGTGGCATCCCAGCGTTCGGGGCCTATCATAAAGGTGGAAATATTTGTTATTCCCATTTGGAAGGCTAGTAGCATCAGATCTGCTTGTAATCGTATATACTCGCCGCGCGGCAACACTTCGTTCTTGGGCATTGTAATATCTGCGTCAGCGAGCAATTTTTCTAGCTTTGCCATGCGTATTTCTACATTACGTACCATGGTCATGAATTCATCCATGGTAGAACGATCTTCAGTGGAAAGTTTTCGTGAGAGAGCTTTGGCATCAGCTAGTACCAGATCTGATACATCAGCTATGTGTGAACGAAATGAATCTTTTGAGAAAAGGCGATCGTAAAGCTTACGCGGATCGCGTATGGAAGGGGCAATTTTTCCAGGCCCATACCAAGATATATTATCAAATTCAATTGGTTCCTTTGGTGCTCGAAATCCGTTGCAGCTAATTTCTAAAGTGTTGAGTACTGTTTTGTGCCCGATCTTATCTCCGATAATTTGGTCTAGGCTGCGCCCGTTAGGATGACGTATTCCTTGGTCAGCCGCCTGCACAGGAGAAAGGCTTGTAAGATAGCAGGAAGCTCCTTGCGCATGAACGTCTTGCCCATTCTTAAATGTTCGGTCTAGACCGGTAATCATCGTGATATCATTCTTATGAGCTTTAAGATGTTTCAGGGTGGGAGTCCATTCGATATCGTGGATGCCTGGATTGTTCTTAAACCGCCGTTGCTCTTTGGTTTTGTCCGCATTAAATCCACCAATGAAATCTGGAATCTCAGCTTGCCCCTCTCCTGGAAAAAACTGTCGTCGTACTATTCCATTTGGGATGTACATGATCACCAGCTTTTTATCAGGTTTTTTTGCTGCCTTCGCTGCCATCGTAGCAGGCGCAGAATGAAGTACTGGCAATAAGACAGTGGCTCCTCCTGCTTTAAGGAATGAACGTCGGGATAATTGTTTAGGATTCAGCATTATAAAAACCTGAGATAGAAAGCTATTCTCGGATTTCTCCTGTCGTTTTGCAAGCGGATCTTAATCTGACGTATTAGAGCACTATTTATTCGAAATCGAAGAATTTGGTACGTTGGCTCCCCCGCCAAAACTTAATGAATTTAGATTGTTTGAGATGAGTCAGGGCCTTCGAACCCCATGCTTTTTGTAAAGGCGTTGCCAGTAGTCTTTCCAGTACGTGTCGTAATAGTCGTAGGCAGCATTTTGGATGTGCGGCAATTCAGAGACCTTGAGAGAACTAGGGCTATAGTCTTTGAGATGATCTTGACCTTTACGAAGTCGTGGCGAAACAAAGCGCCAATCCGTATCGCCTAAAACATCTTTGCATAGTTTGGCTCCAACCGGATCGTATTTTATGAGTTGATCACGCGTGTGAATGTGATTGTGATCATGATCCATTGTTCGATTTGTGTCGAACCAGCATTGATAAATTTCAGCCCAATACTCAGCTCTATTTTTTGCGGCGTAACATTGCTTGGGCCCTCCAAACTGAATTAGCACTTTGTCATGCTTAGTGACTTTAACATTTTTTTTAGTCTTCTTTCCGTTTACCAATATATCTCCGCCCTTCAAGCTTTTTCGAAGAAGTCTGGGGTGTTCCTCCTTAAAAGATTTCTTTAATTCTGAAAGTAGTTTGACCGGCGATTCGCTCTTTACGCGACGGTAACGTTGCGCGGCTCGGCCATCATTCCAGATTCCAATATTCTTAACATTTTCAAATGCAGCAGTGAGTCTTTTTTGTAACTCTTCATCGAATCCCGCCCCATGCACCACATGTCCAAATTCATGGACTAAAATGCTTTCAAGTTGCATGCCCCCTTCGTATTCCATCACATCTTCCTCTGCGAAAACTACTGTTGGTCGGGAGCCTATATAGGTAAGGAAGCCACGCTGCCGCCAATTATAAAAATCCAACTCATCTCCGGTTTTATTTGTGGAAAACTGTGGTAATTGAGAGGTTAGTTCATCATGTCCAATTAACAGGCAAAGTACTTTCTTTTTGCGAATACGATCTGCTATATCGGGTTTCAAATTACGCATGAGCATGTCGAACTGATATGCTGTTTCTTGGTGAGCAACGCTGGCGACTCTACTGGAAGTGGCGATTAGGATGCCTTGGGCCATCGTTGCTTTTTTGTAAAAAGCACGGTCAAGCTTGTACTCATTCGCTTGTGCCTCGGAAAGGGATTTGATGGGGTAAGACTCCTTAGCAAGTGTCTTTTCCTCGAGAACTAAAAAGGAAAAAAGAATTGTTGCAAAAAATTTGGCCTTCAACATGTCGCAAAGTTACCCAAGCTAGCATTTCAGACAATCTTTGATCAGAGGAACTTTACTGCCAGCTTAATTGCTTCGAACAAGCTATTGGGGTTCGCGTGGCCGAGTCCAGCAATGTCAAGTGCAGTGCCGTGGTCAACCGAGGTGCGGATGATCGGCAGCCCTAGTGTTGTATTTACAGCTTGATCAAAGCAGAGCGCCTTTAGAGGGATATGACCTTGATCATGGTACATGCAAACGTACAAGTCGGTTTCTTTGCGTTTTTCTGGAATAAAAGCAGTATCAGGGGGAACAGGTCCTTCAACATTGAGGCCTAGTTTTAATGCTGCCTCAATTGCGGGGAGGATTGTTGTTTGTTCTTCCGTTCCGAAAAGGCCGTTTTCCCCTGCATGTGGGTTTAAGCCGAGGACAACAATTTTTGGATTGTTTCGGTGAATACGTTGGACCGCTTGGGCTCCCAGCTCTATGACATTTAGAATGTCAGCTTTGGTAAGTTGTGATGGGACATCGGTGTAGCTTAAGTGTGTAGTCACAAATACAGCTCGCAGCTCGCTTGAGTATTGCAGCATACAAGCACGTGATGAGTGGGTCTTGTTTGCAAAAATTTCCGTATGCCCAGGGAACTCAATGCCTGCCATGTGCAGGGCTTCCTTGTTAATCGGGGCAGTCGTTACGGCTGAGACTTGTCCGCTGAGAGCAGCATTAATGGCATCTTCGATATAGGTAAAAGAGGCTCGGCCAGTAGCAGCGCTTATTTTCCCAGTTGTGAATTCGCAGGGATCAATTCCTCCAATATTAAGCACGCAAGGAGCGGTTGCTTCACTCAAGCCATTAATAATTCGCTTGGGGTTCGCCAAGTTACACTGCGCGGCTGATTGTTCTAACACCGATGCGCATCCAAAGATAATTGGTGTGCAAATTTGGGAGACTTTCTCGTTTTGTAAAAGTCGAAGACAGATCTCTGGCCCTACGCCGGCTGGATCTCCCATAGTTACCGCAATCTTAGGCAGGCTCACATTAAGTAAGGGGAAAGATAGAGTTTTCTATTTTGCATGGATAAGGCAATGAATTATCAACTAGTTTTTGACCCAAGGCTTTCTGGAATTCTTCGTGATTTCTTTATCGAGAGCTTCCATTCGGGCACGAAGTCTATTTACGACTCCCGGTTTTACTTCAGCTAAGTTGGTTTGCTCTCCGACGTCCATTGCTAGATTGAAGAGAAAAACTTTAGGCGGCTCAATATTTGTCTGTCTGGGGTTAATGGGCTTACGAGCATTACGAGGACGAGGCTTCTTCACGATTAATTTCCAGTTGTCTCTTCTTATTCCTTCGATTGCTCCTCGGGAGGTATAATAAAGGAATTCTTTTCGGGGAGATTGTTTTGAGGTGCCTTTCCAGAGCCCGGATACATCCATCCCATCAATTTTATTTGTTCCAGCTAAGGGCTCGCCAGTTAATGCTGCGATGGTCGGGAGAATGTCGATAGTACCAGTGAGTTCATTGCAAACGGTTCCAGCGGGAATGTCGGGTCCTCGCATTACGTAAGGAACACGTTGCCCCCCTTCAAAGGTGGTCCCTTTGCCGTCCCGAAGTGGGCCTGCGGACCCGCCATGGTGGCGAAAAGGAAGCCACGGGCCATTATCCGTTGTGTAAATTATGTAGGTATTTTCTGAGAGTTTCAATTCGTCCAAGGTCTTTAGTATGCGCCCAACTTCAAAGTCGATGTGCTCAATAGTATTTATGTAGGCGTTCTTGGGATCAGAATCACGGATCTCGTCTGGCACATATAAAGGAATATGTGGCATTGAATGAGGAAGATAAACGAAGAATGGTTTTTTCTTGTTGGCTTTGATGAACTCTATGGATTTTTGCGTATACCTTCTTGTGACGGTGCGTTGATCTACAGGAAGCTCAATGATTTTTTCATCTTCAATCAATGGAGTATTCCACTTGGTTAGAGTTGATTCTGGATTTGCCCAGAGGATATCCATTCCCTCCCATCCGCCACGAGGTTTCCCTTTATTATCGGGGTGATTCATATCATTTGAATAAGGGATCCCATAGTAGGTGTCGAAGCCGTTCGCTGTAGGTAAAACTTCCTTGTGGTGGCCTAGATGCCATTTGCCAAAGCAAGCCGTGGCATAGCCCTGTAATTTTAAGTGATCAGCTATCGTGTGTTCTTTTGGGTTTAATCCCTTTTTGGATGAGGGGAATAGAACATGTTGGTGCATGCCAATGCGTTTAGGGTAACACCCTGTGAGCAAAGCTGAGCGGGAAGGAGTACAAACCGGAGAAGCAACCATGAAGCTCGTGAATTTTCGACCCTCATTGGCGATACGATCGATGTTTGGTGTTTTAATAGTTTTAGAACCAAAACAGCTTAAGTCGCCGTAGCCCTGATCATCAGTAAATATGATTATGAAATTTGGTTTGGCAGCTTGGGCGTGTTCAGTTGAGATTAAGAATACGCCAGTTATGAAGGCGATTAGATATATTAGTTGTTTCATTAGAGATAATTAAATCAAGATCATAGGCTGTTTCGTAGAAACTAAGAAAGAGAGTTTGTGCAAAATATGATTTGAAGCTTTTGCTCGTAGCGGACGCGCAAATTACACTTCGCTCAGAGATTCAGTGCTTCCGCCAAAGCTTTTAGCATCAACGCCCAGTTTCTGAAGCATAGTTAAATAAAGATTAGAAAGAGGCAATTCGGTATAGCTCATCTCAGCCCGCCAGCCGGCATCGGTAGAGATTCCAGACGTGGCCTGATTGCTTTCGTTGCCTTTCCCATATCTTAGATATTGGCCATGTTTAAAGCCCATGTTGTTCCCTCCAATTAGTATGAGAGGATAATTGCGAGATAAATGGAAAGCACTTGAAGCAGAGCCAAATAAGAGTACCGTGTTATCAAGCATGTTTCCTTGGCCCCCGGGTTCCTGAGTGTTTTTGAGTTTGCTTGCAAAACGCCCGAGTTCTTCATTAATAAATCGACAGTATGTACCAAAATTTTTCCAACCATCGGGTTCTCGGGTTGCATGGGAAAGTTGATGTGTAAGTTTAAACCCAACAGCTCGACCAAGATAATCACTAATGCCAACTCCATTTTCACGGCCAAGTTGATAGGTCGCTACTCGAGTAGTGTCGGTTTTAAATGCGAGGTATATAAGCTCATACATCGTCTGCAAATACGTACGAGGATCTTCAGGCGTGATATCGAGTTTTAGATGATCTGCATCGATCTGAGGCAAAGGCATGTTCAGCCAGCGTTCAGCTTTTTCAATCTTAGCTTCAGTTTCTCGAACCGATTGCAGGTATTCGGCAAGTGTGTCTTGGTCGTGTTTGGATAATGAGTTATTTAGTGAGCGTGCGTCCTCCAATAGGTCATCAAGTGCACTCTTGTTAAGCGATAGGCGTTGAGCAGACTCTTCCCCGCTTTTTACGAATAGCATGTCGAAAATGCGTTTTGGTTTATGCTCGGCAGGGATTGGTCTTCCGTTGCTGTTAAAGGACAACGTTTGAGCCCCTCGGGGAGAACCGGTGCCTCCGTCAGTAGACATAATCATGGATGAATGTCGTGTTTGCATACCGACATGAGCAGCAAAAACTTGGTCTAGTGAAATACTGTTTTGATAATCACCGTCTGCTCCGGTGTCTGCCCCAGTCAGAAACTGGTCAGCATTTGAATGGCCATGAACTCTTCGTACGGCCGGGTGGGACAAGCCGGAGAATATCGTTAAATCCTTACGAAGTGGGGTTAACGTTTCCATGCACTTGGTAAAGGTGAAATTATTACCTTGGCCATGTGGGAACCAGCTCCACTCCTTGAAAGCAGGATCTTTTTCCAGAGGCATAGGTACTCCGTCTGGCATGTAAAAACAGGCAAGCCTCTTCTTCTCTTTTCTTTTTGTTTCTTGAGCTAGGCCGGAGAACGATTCAAACCAAGGTAAGGCGAGTGCAATTCCCGCGCCTCGTAGAAATTTCCGGCGATCTAGAGAAGATAAATTGATATTCATGACTTCGCTCCAACAGGGTTTATTTTAACTGAAATAAATCACTTTTCACAATCAGAATCACTAGGTCTCTCAGGCCACTTCCTTTCTTTTGGAGATTTGAGGCTATGAGGTCGACTCGCGAACGGTCGCCAAAATTTAATGGCCTGCCAAGCGCATAAGCAGCCAATTTGTGGGTTAAAGCACGAGTAAATTGTTCCTGCCTATTATTCAGAAGGTACGCTTTCAAGCCTTGCATCCCTTTTAGCTCATATTTATTGAATAATATTCCTTTAGCATCAACTGGATTATTGCCGATTTTATTGCGCCACCTCCCTAGTGCATCGTAGTTTTCAAATGCAATTCCCCAAGGGTCAATTTTTGCATGGCAAGACAGGCAAGCAGGGTCATCTCTGTGACTTGCCATGCGCTGCTTGAGAGTTAGTTTCATAATTTCCGGGTCGGCTAGATCAATTTCTGGAACGGCGGGGGGAGGGGGCGGAGGAGGGTCATTAAGCAGGTTTTCCAAAAGCCATATGCCACGTTTAAGTGGGTGAGAGTCTTTACCGTCGGAATTCATTGCTAGTAGGCCTGCTTGTGTAAGAACTCCTCCGCGTCTGTCGGGAGTTCTTAGTTTCACTGCTCGTAGTTCATTACCAATGACCTCGGGCATCTTGTAATGCTCAGCAAGTCGATCATTAGCCATTATGTAGTCAGAATGAAGAAAATCCATTATGCTATGATTGTGTTTCAGGATCTCTTCAAAAAAGGCAACCGGTTCCTTTCGCATGGATTCCAAGACGAGTGGGTCGAAGCGGCCGTTGTTTTTTGTTGTGCCGTCGGGGGTTGTTAAAAAAGCCTTGGAATCGATCTTTAAGAAATCCAAAAGCTCGAGCCCGAGCCACTGACGAGTAAAGTGGTGTGTAAATCTTTTGACTTTAGAATCAGTCAGTAGCCGTAATGTTTGGGACTGTAGGATTTCTGGATTTCGAAGTTTTCCTGCTTTAGCAAGACTTAGTAGTTCAGTGTCAGGAGTGCTACTCCATAAAAAAAATGAAAGCCGACTAGCTAGTTCAAAATCGGTAATGCGATCTGCGCCTCTTGCCACATTCCTTTCGCTATTTTGAACTACGTATAGAAACTTTGGTGACGACAGGACCGCAGACAAGACTTCAATAATGGCCTCTTGAAAGTCCTTGCAGCTAGGGCGTAATTTTATGAAGAGAGATAGTTTTTGATCGACTTCTTTTTTCGTTACTTGCTTTCTCCAGGCCCGACTCATGAAACTAGTAAGTATAGCGGCCGCATATTTTTCCTCATCATGATGCAGGATTTCTTGGAAGAAAATTCGAGAGTGGGATTCGGGCGGCCATTGCTTGAATGTGGGAGCTATAATTTCAATATAGTCAATCTTGGCAGCAACTTTTGCACTCGAATCGTTATGGAAAGAAAGGAATTCAGCCGGATTAGGCAGATCTCCTAGCTTTGTAATATGTCTGTACGCGTTACGGGTAATTTCGCTAAGCGGGATGTCCCAATGATAGAACTCAGGTTTGTCGGGATGCGCTGTAACTGTAATATCGCGACCACCTGCCCTCACAGCTACTCGTGAATCGTTGCTTGCTTGATTCCCAAAATATAATCGCAATGTTGGAGGATGTTTTTCTTTAGCTGAATATTGTGCTGCTCGAATGCGTACTCGCATATTCCCTGAATCTGGCAAGCCGTCGCCCAAGTCGACTATATACCTTGCATTTGCGGGGATCACAATTACGTCTGGAGAGATTGTAGGGACCTCTGGGCGAGTTAGGGTTGGAGTCCAAGCATACTTGGCGCCATTATAACTCCAGCGGGGGCCGATTCCTTGGCCGGTAACTAAATCTCTGTAGTGTATGCCATTATGATCTCGAGGGAATTTTTCAGTCTGTTTTTCTATTGCTTCTTCAAGGCGAGTCTGGAACCACCAAGAATCAAAAGGAATTCCTTGCTCCTTAATCAACTCTCGTGTCCTCTCAATATTCGTTGAGTACTTAGCATTGATTCTTTTTGCAGCGGCTTTCATTGAGATTCCATAGTAAACAGTTTTGGGGCGTTCGCCACGAACGGTTGCTTGCTTTAGAGCTTTGAGTGCTATTTGCCTGTATTGCTCAAACTGTACAGCTGTCATTTGAAGCATTTCAGAACTGTTCTTGAAACCGTCTTCCGAGCTGGTTTCTGGAGGGAGATCTCTAGAAAAATCAAGCGGCACACCAAGTAAGTCCTGCAAGACATATTTGTATTCATATCGAGTCATTCTTCGAAACGATGTATGGCCTTTTTCGATTCGACGCACTTGCGAAGCAGTTTGAATTTCTTTAGATAGCCAATCGATAATGCTTGCTTTCTCGGTGTCTGCGAGTTGCTCCTCGACGTCTTCCGGAGGCATTTCGCCATTACTGATAACGTCAAACACTTCCAGCCACCATTTCACATCCTTCCCCTTCAATAGGTTAGGATCAAGTGTGTCTATTCGAAATTCTCCCTTTTGTTTTAAAGGACCGTGACATCCCATGCACGTCCGCCTCAAAATTGGCTCTACTTCTGTTTGGAACTTGGCTAAGCGGGCCTTGGGCAATTTCTTAGAGGCGGCCGAGGCAAAAGCTAGGCCGTTACTTAGAAGTACAAATAAAATTGTCCAAAAAAAGAACCTCATGAGCTTCCGCACTGCTACCACCATCCGCCACTTTCTGCCAGTGGATTTGTCAATGATTGTTGCCTTTACTTTAAAGGATTCTCGAACCACGCAACGTTTTTGCTTTGTTGGCCGGCAATGAGGGTGTCCAGATCACCATCTCCATCCATGTCAACTAGACGGATATCGTAGGCTGCTTGATTGTTATGGATAATATGAGTCGTGAATTTACCTTTCCCGTCATTTTCAAACCAAGCGGCTTTTCTGCTAACATAAGCACAGGTGACGGCGTCGATATCACCATCGGCGTCGATATCACCTACTTGAAGGCAGTGAGGCGACATAAGCTCAGTGTTGATGTTATGAATTTTCCATTTGGGGTTCTCATACCAAAAAAGTCCGGTGCCATGACCTCGTGCAGCGATAAGGTCCAGTTTGCCGTCATTGTTTACATCGGCAGGCATAATATTTGTAGCGCCGGTATGCTTGCCAGGTAAGAGATGTTTTTTGAAAGGCTTGGTTGCATCCTTGCCTGCCTCCCACCACGCAAACCATTCGCCTTTGCCGGACTTATCGTGAGGTCCGCCTTTGGCAGCGAGTGTGATGTCGAGTAGCCCATCGCCATTAACATCACCCGCTCCGAGATAATGACTCAGCCCAGGAGCGTTGTTTTTGGCAAATACATGACGCGTCCAGCGACTAGTCTTAAGAGGGTTTTTGGGAGCTTCAAGCCAAACAGCGGAGTCAGGAAACTTCCCCTTTGGTTGAGCGCTATTGGCTAGAAGGTCAAGTTTGCCATCGTTGTTGACATCTGCCTTGAGAACTCCATGTATCCCAATAATTTCGTCCTCAATAATCCGAGTTTTCCATTGAGTGCCAGTTGGATTCTTGTTCGGCTGTTCGAACCACACAATGAGTCCGGGCTGATAACGTGCACCTATAAAGTCTGCATCCCCATCATTGTCCACATCAAAGGTCTCACCATGAATGAAAGTGTGATCTTCATCGCTGCCAATTATGATTTGTTTCCAGTCCGGGGCTACGAACAACCGCGTTTTACTGCCGGCATTGCTAATGATATCGACTTTGCCATCTCCAGTGAAATCTGCGGCTACTACAACGTTGTTATGAAGTCCTTCCCAGACGATGTGACGTTTCCAGTTTCCTTTGACTGCAGCTTGAGCGGCACATGTTATGAAGGCATGAATTAAAAAAATTCTGAATATAACCATAGCATTTATCGAGGTGTATTGTGTTTAAGAGAAGAGAGATTTATATCAATTTGCTTTACTGAATGACAACACAATCAGCGTAATGATACTCGACTCTATCTAAAACTATTTTTTGTAAAAAAAGGTGTTAATCTCGGTAGTTGTCGAGCTGATCGCTCGCTTTGTAAAGGGAAAATGGTTATTCCCACGTTGGCTAAGCACATGGTTGTTCTTGTACACGTGGCAAAGCTAATTAGACTTTTCGTGTGCGCATTTTAATTTCACTATTTTTTACAGTTGTAAGTCTAAGTGCAGAAAATTGGCCAGGTTGGCGCGGCCCACATGGAGATGGCATTAGTAACGAGAAAGATGTCCCGAAATTATGGAGCGAGAAAAAAAATATTGTCTGGAAAATAGCAATCAAAGGGGAAGGGCATTCATCGCCTATAGTTTGGGGGGATAGAATTTTCCTTACTACCAGTTTAACCAAGCAAAATGAGAGGCGCTTATTGTGTTTTGATAAGGTAACTGGGAGGCTTTTATGGGATAAATTGGTGGTTCAATCTCCGCCTGAGTCGATTCATCGTCTTAACAGTCGTGCTTCAGGCACGCCTGCTACAGATGGCAAAATGGTCTATGTTACATTTATGCGGGCAGAAGGGGCAAAAGTAGTTGCGCCTAATGTTGGATCAGAGCGGATGATCACGCCGGGTAAGATTATTGTTGCTGCCTACGATTTTAAGGGAGAGCAAAAGTGGAAAACCAACGTTGGTGATTTTATCAGTGCTCATGGGTTTAACTCTTGTCCGGTAGTCTTTGAGGATTTAGTGATAATTAATGGGGATCACGATGGTGATGCTTATATTGTGGCGCTTGATTGCAATACCGGGAAGGAAAAGTGGCGAATACTTCGTGAAAATAAAACGCGTAGTTATGTAACACCTATTATTCGTGAGATTAAGGGAAGAACACAGATGCTTCTCTCTGGAAGTTTATCAGTAGCAAGTTATGATCCTCGCACAGGAAAACGTCATTGGGTTTTAGATGGGCCAACCGAACAGTTTGTCGCATCTATGGTTTATAATGGGAAATATGTTTTTGTTACTGGCGGCTATCCAGAACGCCATATTTTAGCGATTAAGCCAGATGGCACCGGCAACATTACAGACACACATATAGCATGGCGTACTACTCGAGGTGCGGCTTATGTGCCTTCTCCAGTGGTTGTAGGGCGATACTTGTTAATTGTTGCAGATAGCGGCATTGCTAGTTGCTTTGATGCGATGAGCGGCAAGCGCCACTGGCAGGAGCGATTGCCCGGAGGGCATAGTCCATCGCCTGTTTCGGCCAATGGTTTGGTATATTTTACATCAGACAGAGGGATTACTTCAATTGTTAGACCTGGAACCACCTTTGAGGTTTTAGCAAAAAACAATTTAGGGGAGCCGGTCTCTGCCAGTCCGGCCATCAGTCAAGGACAGCTTTTTATAAGGACCCATCAGCATCTATATTGTATTGGCGAATTGAAATAGTTTTAAGTGATAGCTGATATATGAGTCGCAAGAGACATCTATCTGATGAAGAAACACTGATATATCCGATCAGCTCCGCAATTGAGCCTATCAATATAAAAAATTTGTTCCCAGTTGAACAATCAATGGAGTTGGAGCTTGGGTGTGGCGATGGATCATTTACATTGGATTATGCTATTGGGAACCCATCGCGAAATGTTGTTGCATTAGAACGTTTGCTCGGTCGTATCACTAAGCTCAATCGAAAAGCTCATCGAGCTGGATTACGTAATTTAAGATTACTTCGAGCAGAGGCGGGCTACGTTATTAAGTATCTATTACTCCCGGAATCATTTAATGCTATACATGTATATTTTCCTGATCCTTGGCCAAAAAAGAGGCATCATAAGAATAGGTTGATTACTAAAAAATTTCCGCCTCTGGTGAAGCGGTTGCTCCGTAGTAATGGCGTCGTTTATATGCGTACTGACAACATGGAATATTTTGAACAAATGTTGGATGTATTTGGCTTGGCCAAGGGATTTGACTCAGTTGAGACGCCAGAGTCTCTTAAAAAGTTTATCACGGACTTTGAAAGGGATTTTAATTCTCAGGGAATTCCAACCAAATACGCCGCTTACAGAAGAATAACAGATAATTAAGGATTTTTTGGAATAACTAATTGTTGGCCTTCTCTTAGTTTAGATGAATTCAGTGGAGGGTTTGCTCGTCGAATCGATTGTATAGATGAATTATTTTTTCGAGCAATACTACTAAGAGTATCTCCTTTTTTTACTCTGTAAACAGTGCGTACATCTGCACGGGTGAGATACGCTAGAAATTCCATTCGCATAATTGCATCAGGATTAAAGGTAGCTTGCCCGAAGCTTGGACTGCTTACTTTTACTTCCGTTTTCGCCCATTGATCTAATAAGAATGTCAATTGACTTCCATCACTAAGATAGGCAATGACACGTTCTTTAAGTGGCATATTTAGGCTGGTTTTACTTGTTGATGGCTCGATTTGTTTTACCCGTTCAAGGGGGACTGGAAATTCGCCTTCGGAAGTTTTGACTTGAAGTTTACCATCTGAAATTCCCATGACAGTCCCTTCCATTCGATCGTTGTTGATTAATTTTACAAGATCATTTTCGGATCCTATAGGATGAGTAGAGGGCTCTTGAAAACGACCATCCCATTCTTCAGCACGTAAATTAGCGATACGGACTGCGCCGCGTCCTTGGTGTACGATGCGAACGCCTGTTCCTTCGCCAACAAAGCCGTCTGAGTCTGTCCATTTCCTTATTACTTTGCCGTTGATTGCAACACCGATCATTTTTTCTGGTTTGCTTGCAAAGAATTCAACATGAGACTTGGATTCGTTACGAAAGCCAGGGAGGGTAGCTTGTCCAAGATAGGTCAGTGGTTCGTTTTTTTTCACAGGCAGCAGATTTACCGAGTAGCTATTTAATTGAATACTGTAAAATCCACCGAAGTCCGGTTCGTTCTCTTTAGTTGAGAGGCTGATAGGATGAAGAGTATCAGTATATAGTGCAAATGCTAGGTGCAGAGATCCGTTCCACTCGAGGTCAAAAGAGAGTCGGGATCGATCAGGCAGATTTAAATTTCGTGCAATTGAAGCAGCCGGTTTGGCATGAAATCCACCATTATGATAGCGCCATTTACCTGACTGCCCAAGGACTTCGTTGGTGATCTTGCCATGAGTCCACCCCGAGTCACTTCCAGGCCCTTGAAAAATAGTTTTAAGGTTTTTGGCTAAAGGGGCTATTTTCCGAATGCTACGCCGGTTAACATCCACTCTCCCCGAATGCCAGGTATCGAACTGGAATTTTTTTTCTGTTATGCCCACAAGATTACCTCGAAAATGATCTCCATTGATCAATTGTACTTCACAGATGTTGCCGGGAGGCAGTTTGACAGGGGGGGCACTATCAAGTGTGACTTCGGTAATGCTATCAATGTTGAATTGCAATAATGATTGTGAATCTGAATGTTTCCACGAAATGCCGGTGGCTTTGTCATAGGATTTGAGTTTGCCGCGTAACCAATCTCCGTTAGTGAAATGAATTGTGGAATTTTGTGGTTCGCCCAAAACAGTTTGGCAAAGAGCTAGAATTAATCCTGCAACACTTTGCAGCATCAATTTATAAGGAAAATATTTATACGTCCTTTCAATCATCCCATGGCCATAGTTGATCTGCTCCGCCCCCATTAGTCTCACTAGTTTTTTGTGATGTTAATAGATTAAATTGTAGGCGGCGGATAAATTTTGAATCAAATGTTACTGGTCCAAAGTTTAGACTATTCCCCGAAAGCTGGGTCCCTTCCCATTGTTTTAGATCAAAAGATACAGCCGCCCCTCCTGCAAAATGAGCTCGTACTTCCCATGGGCGCTTGGCCTCGGCTTTAGGCTCTTGCTTTGCTAATGAAACTCGAGTAATTCGGTTTAATGGGATGTTTAGATCCGCTCCAAGCGAATTTATTACCACGTTTTGTTCGTTCATTGCTTTAATTTTCCCTGGAACCTCGTCCCGATTTTTTAGGAAAACGGTGTCTTCATCATTTGAATTTTCAGCGAATTTAACCGGGTCTGAATGACCATCCCAAGCAGATACCCGAAGATTACTTATTCGAATGATTGGGCCGTTTAATTGAGAGAAAAAAGACATGCCGGATCCAGTTGCAGCAAAACCATTTGCATCTCGCCACTTCCTTATAAATTTGCGGTCGATATACATTTCCATTTCGGCTTTTTCCTTGTTGATTCGGATTTCGACTTTAACACGGTTTTGAGTCTGCATTTTTGGGATTAATCCTTGGCCGAGATTGCGGACTCCGGCTCCACTTTGAACGCGTTGTAGGCTTACATAGCCTCGGCTGATATAGAACATATAGGAGTTACTACGATAATCAAATCGGTCTAGCGCTGAAGTGTATAATGGGACAATAAGACTGAATGTGCCATTCCATTGTAGATCAAATTCAATCCTTGATGATCCGCTAAGGCCAAAATCTCGCCCTAGAACACCCACCCCCTCGGAAATGAATACTCCGTCTCGGTACTTCCAGGCTTTGGGATCACGACCCAGGCGCCAACCATTCATACTAGTAGGCCCTTCATATAAAATACGAAAGCCAGGAGATAAAAAAGAGAGCGATTGAAGAACATCTCTTGGTGCAGATAATTGTTCATTAAACCACGTGGAGAATTTGACGTTCTTTTCGTCGAGACCAATCAGATTGCCAAGAACCTCATCCCCATTCTGAAACCGGATATTTACAGATGGTTCATTGCTGCGCTGAACGGGAAGTGCTCCTTCAAAGCGAATCCAAGCAAGGTTGTCTGGGCGAAAATCTACTGGGCGCATCAAGTCCGGGTGCGACCATCTTATTCCTTCTTGCAGGTTTACCTGCTGTAGCTCGCCATGCAACATAGATCCGTCCATGAATCTAATGAGGCTATCCCAATTGGCTGAATGGCAGATCTTTTGGCCATAGCAAAAAAATAGCGCCATTATTATAAGAGTTCTGAATGGGCTTTTCGCCTGGCTGAGTTTATCTCTCATAGATGGGAAGGAACCGGTAATTTAGAGCAATGGAAAGCAATGATGCTGAAGTACTGAAAGTAGGTCCAAATTGCCCCCCCCAACTCCCGTCTTCGCTTTGGCTTTGTTTTAGCTTTGTTATATTTTTTCGATTCCATTTATTCCACTCCTGAGTAGACGCATGGAAAAAAGCCTGTGCTCCATAGTAAAGGTAGTATTGTCGATAGCTGGAACTTTCAGGAGCTTTTCGCAGGTAATTAAATGCTTTCTTAAATGTGGCACTTTCCTTTTCTTTAGCCAGTGCAAAGACCAATGTGGCAATCGCAGTTCGGGCTGCGTTAGGCCCTCGATTAGAAGTGTAGCCAAATCCTCCTTCAGGGGTTTGGCAGGATTTGAAGTATCGCAAGCCAGTTTGGATGGCTGTTTCGGGGACCGCTAGCCCAGCATTGCGCGCAGCAAACAATGCCACCATTTGAGCCCCACTAACAGTAGTATCAGCATCCGTACTGTCAGGTGAATAGCGCCATCCTCCCCTAGGGTTTTTCTTCTGAGAAGTAACGATAAGACTAATGGCTTTTTCTAGAGCGGGTCCTAGTCGATCATCTTCCACTGCCCCGTAAGCTTCAGCTAAGGCAAGTGTGGCAAATCCATGGTTGTACATGGTAGTTCCAATGTAGCCGGTGGTTTTGTTTTGTTTGCTAATAATAAAGTTAAGTCCGCGTTTTATATTGCCACTATATGGACCCTGATTTGGATCATCCCCGTGAGCCAGCATTGACGCTACTGCTAGACCAACTACTCCTGGAGAAGTGCCGTAGGGGTTGTCCTTAAATCCTCCGCTAGATAATTGTGACTTTGAAAGAAATTGTAGTCCTTTAACATACATTCTTTCAATTTCCTTTGGGAGAGCATCACTGTTTTCTTCAAATAATTTTTGAGCCTGACTTGTGTAAGCCAAGAAAATGCATCCTAAAAATGATAGCCAAAAACCATTTCCCTTCATGGCTGTTTTCCTTCCTCGATAGCCTCTACCGCCTTGAAGTAGCCTTCCAATGCTTCGCGAAATTCCTCCGGCAATTTACCAGCTCCTCCGCTGCCTTTGCTTATAGTGCGGTCGAGATCATCGCGGCCGACTGAGTTGCCATTCAATCCGTTAGCTGCTTGGTTAGTGGTGCCTCCAGCTTGACTTCCTCCAGCAGTTTGTCCTTGCTGCATGCCTTGCCCCATTTGTTGTTTCATTGCCATCATTGCCATCATGAAGTCCATTTGCTGCTGCGTTTTAGATTGCCCTTCTTGGTTTTGATCGCGCTTAATTTCTTCGTTTATAAGGTTTATGACATCAGAAATATTACGAATAGTTTCACTCTGTGAAGCTGTTGTGATTGTATCAGTTTGCGGTTTGTCGAGTAGGTTATCAGTGACTTCCATCGAGTCAAATGCATCCTGTAGCGGAGTCAGCATTGCAGGTTCAGAGTTCTCAAACTGTAGACGGTTGAGCTCTAACATCGAGTCGGCATGCATTTCTGAAAGGCGTTTGACGCCCTTATTATATATATCGATATCATTTTTTTGCTGTTCGATTAGCGTTGTTTGTTGTCGATGTTTAAGTTCGCTTTCACGTAATCTAAGCATGGAGAACAGTAACTTCATGAGATTATCCTCTTTTTTTTCTCCTCCTCCTTGTCCGGCTCCTTGACTGTCCCCATCAGATTCCTGTTTGGGAGGTTCAAGTTTTTTGGCCCAACCTTCAAATTTGTCGGCCCAATCTCCTAGATTACGAATAGCGAGCATTGAGATATTAGAGTCAATTTGACTTTCAATTTCACTGAGTGATTCGCCCGTTTTCTCCGTTTCCATTTCACGGCTGACCTCTCCGTATTGGCCTTTGGCCGTCCGTTCATAAAACCGACTGATTTCTCCCTGTAGCTCCACGGCTTTTTCTTGAGTTCTGTTTTGTGACTTCGTGAATCGTTTGTTAGCGCGTGAATAACGAGGGGGCAGGTCTTTAGGAGTAAGCCCGATCGTTTCCTGAATTATATCTTTGATTTTTTTGCGGAGGGCTAGTTCCTCTTTGCTGAGTTTACGTAGTCGCTGGGCAAGAGTGAGGGCTTGAAGGTTGTCGAGGTCCTTGTTGACCTTGTCCTGTAAGTCTGCCAGTTCATCTAGAGCCTCCTCCTCTTCTTCAAGTGCTTCTTTGAGGCTTTCTTTTTTTTCCTCTACCTGCCCTTCTTGCGCGGCTTGACTGAGCTTAGACTCGGCTGCTTTCATTTGTTGATCTGCAAGATCGTTCATCGATTTAAGATTTTCAGCCCAGTCTTGTAAGGTTTGTTCATCGAACGCAGGGTTCTGCATAGCTTCCATCAAGGCATTTGCTCCTTCCTTAACGAGATTCTTTAAGTCCTCTGCATTATCGCGTTGTTCATCTGCCGTATTTTCGATTTTTTCATTCGTTTTGCTTTTATCTAAAGTCTCATTATCCGATTTCGCCAGTTCACGGGTATCCTCAGCAATATTTTCCTCGGTCCTTGAAACCTCCTCGAGATTTTCCAGAACTTCTTCAAGCTTCTGCCGGACCATTTCAGCATGGTCTTCTATGCCGAGGATGTGCAGCTGAATCGGAGAGGTGCGAATGGGAGTGCGTCCAGGCAAATGATCTGTAGCCCAAACCTTTAATTCTATAGTTGTATCTCGGCCAATACCCAGCACTGCTGGACTGAAATGGAAACGGGTTTCCATATCCTTTTCTTGTGGACCTTCGGTTTCAACTGTAAGGGAGGAAATTATTTTTGGGGCAGCCTCTTCTGTTTGACCAAGCACTCGCCACTCAATCCCAGCCTCTTTAATCCCATAATCATCATTAACAGTTGCATTAAGTTCTAGCACTTCAGTTTCTAGTATAGCCATGCTACGCGATTGAGATCCAAGGTCAGGGCGAGGAGGATTATCTTCGGTGGGCTCTACGTTAAGCTGCCATGCAGCCGCTTCTGTGAGATTATGTTCGTCACACCAAGTAAATGAAAAATGAGAGGGGTCCGTTACTTTATGTAAAGGACTAGAGAAGGAATCACTGTGAACGCTCATTTGAGAATCTACATCATCAATGGCAATTTGGGCGTGTTTAAGTTTGCGAGATACTCGTCCGCGAAATGTTATTTTACTGCCACGAAGTACAGGCAAAAAACCTGCCTGAACAGTTTCATTCTGGGTCGGATAATTTAGGTAATTTGGAAGTTTCACTTCTGCAACTAGCTCTCGTATTGCTGGGCGTTGAAGTGGGCGGATTTTTATAGTTTGTTTTGAATCACCGGCCTTAACCGTAAGATTGCCATCTTCAATTTGGCCTGGAACTGTAAATTGTACCTTCCCATCGTTGATCATTGCAGCTTTAGGCTGATTATTTTGGAATTGTGCTGAGGCAATTTTTGGTTTCCAAAAAGATCGATATTCTATCGTTCCGCTTATGTCGAATGGCTCGCCTTTTGCCACGATTTGTTGATTTGGAAATCCATCTAATTGAACTAGTGTGTGGCGTGATATATTTGCGCCGGGTTGACTCCATCGGCGAAGCGTGTTGAGTCCAGCCTCCGGGATAATTATCCACCCCGCAATAGCAAGAAGAATAAGAGAGGTGGCGATAGTTGCACGGCGACGGGCAGGTCGAGGGCTGACTGTTTGCTTAAAGTCGAGTTTAAGAGCTTCATCAGCAACCTGCTCAATGGCTGCACGATAAAGAGCGGGAGAAAAAATGGCAGGCCGCTTTTGTTCATTTGCCAATTCGACAATTCCCAATAGTCGGTCACCTAGCCGGCGGTAACGGCGTTGAACCAAACAGGCTATTGCTCGAGTATCTCGCTTTTTGAAAATCCAGCGATATGACCACCAAATTATTGCGCTGAGAGTAATAACAATACCACTGGCCAAAAGCCCTAATCGAAGCCAATTCGGACTATCCCAAAGCCGATCAGAAAAGAATAATATCAAATATGATCCGAAAAGCCCGGCAGTGGATAGGCATACTGCCATTATTGTCTCTACAAGCCAAAGCCGACGTTCCACCAAATCGAATTGCTGCTGCAAATCTTTCGGGAAATCTTCCTGCGATATTTTTTCTTTTGGCTTCATTCCAAGCTGACTTATGCCCCTTGAGCTGCACGGAAGTGTAGTCCCCGTTCAGATGTAGGCAAGTCGCGCTTATTTAACTTCACTAAAAATAGATCATTGCTGGATCTCTTTTTTGAGCCATTTGCGCATTTTTGTGCGGGTTACACTCGGCCGAAGAAGCCATTGATCATTGTGATTGCGAAAGCCTGTTTCGGCAAAGGTAAGCTGTTTTGCCTTGAGGGTTGATTTGAGCCAATTTTTTGTTGCTGCCAGATTGAGGTTGGAGTCAGTAATTTCGTGGCAAATAAACTGACGACGGAGGCCTAATCGCTTTAGTCTACTAAGTGCTGCTGTTCGTTCTGAGTTTGGGTAAGGCCAAGGTGCGATGCCGTCGTAGTGGCTGTAAATTATAAAAGCCCGCCACAGCTTGGCAATCTGATCATTTTGTAATCCTATGTAATTGCAAGCGATAGCGCCGCGGGAAAAGCCGCATAGAATGACTTGATTAGGATCCCCTCCGTATTTTTTGCAAAGCCAAGGTATCGCCTTAAGGCAGTAATCAATAGTAGGTTTGGAGGTTCGGTTTTTTCTGTCTCCCCACCAAGTTAACGATATCTGGTCTCCGCTGGCATTTAGATATGGAAGACAAACCCAAATAAAACCTTGGCCAGCTGAAATGCCATATCCCATACTACTTCCTTCGGGACGGCCGGTATTAATATCACCGTAGGAACCATTATATTTGTTCCCTCCATATTCTACTAATAACGGATACTTTTTGTCCTTTTGCCAGTCATTAGGTAAATATGTAACGTGATATACTCCGGTTTGCTCATAGCCTGGAAGCACTTGTTTAATCCGTTTGCCGGCTTTTAAAGGGCTCGGGTCCAGTTTTGGAACTATCAGGTCTGCTTTGATATCACGAATATCTGGTGTTTCTGGTCTTACCAAAGGAAAGGAAATGAAAAAAATATAGATTATTAGTATATTTTTTCTGAATGCCTTTTTCACGAGCGCCTTAGGATGCCCTTGCATTAATCATGATAAAAGTTGATTTTTTGCCCTAAAATACCGGTTGCAATCATATTTGGTTGTGATAGGTTCCCGCGCCCGCTTCAAGGCGAGGGGCCCGATAACCACTTAATTTAAAGATAATATGTCACAGCATCCCAGTCTCAAAACCGGAGGAGGTACCACGGCTAAGCGCACGGTTCTGAAGCGATTCGAGCGGGTAGAATTGCTTCGCAAGCGCGGGGAATTTAAAGAAGGCGGCCGTATTACAGGCCTGAAAAAAACGAAACCGGAGGAATAATCCGCCGGTTTTTCTTCTAGTTCTACGGCACCGCCCTCCTTTTCTAGCGGTGACGCTTCGTCTACAAAAGTTCCTATCAGAAGCTGGGGTCGCATCGCGCCGACACGGCGAAAAGCTTATTCTTTCAGGACAAGTTACCGTTGATGGTAAAGTAGTTCGCTTGTTAGGCACAAAAGTTGACCCAACAAAGAGCGAGGTAGCGCTTAATGGTAAAGTAATTCAAGCCAAGGTTAAAAGGGTGTTAGCTTTAAATAAACCTCCTAGAATTCTTTGTACCCGCCGGGATAACCATAAACGACCAACGGTATTTGATCTGCTGCCGGATAATTATGGGCATTTATTCACTATAGGCCGTCTCGACTCTGACAGCGAAGGGCTAATTTTATTAACTAACGATGGCGAATTTTGTCAGACAATGGCTCATCCACGCCATGGCATAACTAAAACTTATCATGTTACCTTAGCTAAACGGGTTGTTTCTGGATCACTTGAACGATTGACGGCGGGATTGCGCGATGATGGGGATTTACTCAAGGCTAAGCATGCTAAACTGCTTTATGCCAATAACACCCGCAGCCAAGTAGAGCTAGTATTGGAGGAGGGAAAGAACCGAGAGATTCGGAGAATGTTCAAAGTTTTAGGGTACAGAGTTTTGAGTCTTCGGCGTATAGCTGTTGGCCCAATTAAACTAGGAGAACTTCCTTTAGGAAAATGGAGAGTTTTGACTAAGGCAGAAATTGCTTCATGTCTCCGGGAGACGGATAAATAGCAGTTGATAATTCACCGGAATTGACACGAGTTGAGGGAGGTTTCACACTCTGTCCCTAATGAAGTCGTATGGTCGTCTACTTTTGCCCTCATTATATTTGCTGATAGCAATCTCGGGGACATCAGCCAAAAATATAATTAGTGAAATTAGCCCCCCCAAATCCGGGGCAGTATCGGCGGATCGTGTGAATGTTCGAGCTCGAGCTAGCTTGGTTGGAGAAAGGGTTACTCAGCTTAGAAAAGGGGATGTGGTAAGGGTTTTAGCTAAGGTGAAGATAGATCCCGCCAAGGAAGGCGAGCCTTCGGAGTGGTTAAAGATTTCCATGCCTTCAGGCGGGCAAACTTGGGTTCACATGGCCTTCGTAAAGGAAGGCAAGGTGACAGCCACCAAGCTCAATGTCCGAGCTGGTGGCAGCGAAAGATTCAGTGTCGTCGCTCATCTGGCCAAGAACGATGAAGTGAAGGAAAAACGCACCTCCGGGGATTGGATTGAGATCGAACATCCGGAAGGAGCCCATGCATTTGTCGCAGCCAGCTTTATTGAGATCGGAGAGAAGGCTGAAACGGTTCAAGAGAAAACGGAACCCAGCGAGCCGACCGAGACAACTTTGGAAAAACTGCCCAATACAGAGACTAAAGAGGAGGAGGTTGCCGCCACAGAAACTGCAACGGAACCGACCGAATCAACTAAGTCCACCGAAACTATCGAAACGAAAGAGGAGCCTACGACTGAAGATATGCCGGATATGCCGGAGCCGGAGATAGTTGTGGTCGAGGAAGGGGCGGACACGAATAAGCAACCGGCTGGTAACCCGGAGGATGCAGAGGAAATCAAACCGAAGCCCGCTCCGGCGATTACCAAGAAGGAACTACCTGTGCCCCCGCCACGCATTGTTACCCGCGAGGGCAAAATTAAGCGTCGTTTTTTCCGAAGCCCTCGCGCTCCGAGCCGTTATGAGTTGTTGGACGAAAAAGGGCGCACACTTAATTATCTGTTCTCTTCAGACGAAAGTCCATTACAGGTGGCGGATGACGAGGAGCCGATCACGTTTGAACGGCTAATGAACATGCTGCGCAATCGCAAGGTCATCCTGACCGGTGTAGAAGCGGTCGATCCACGTTGGCCCTCTCTGCCGTTGCTCGATGTGCGCACCCTCAAGACCGTTCCCTGATGTCTTTGGATAATCTTATTGATGGGAGGGCAATTGCTAAGGAGGTCCACACGGAGACTGAATTGCGGGTTTCGGGCTTAAAAGCGGTTGGCATTGAACCTGGGCTAATTTTTATTCGTGTGGGTGAAGATCCGGCATCTCAAGTTTACGTGGGAATGAAAGAGCGTACTGCGATGAAACTTGGAATTCGTTCGCAGACTGTAGTTTTGCCAAATGAGACTCCTGAATCTGAATTGCTTGATTTAGTTAAGCAATTTAATGGTGACGATACTGTTCATGGTATTCTTGTACAGGCCCCATTACCTTCACATATAGATGAAACAAAAGTATTCTCCACTGTTTCTCCTGAGAAGGATGTTGATGGTTTTAACCCAATAAATGTTGGGAAGTTAATGTTAGGCGAAAAAGGAGGATTTGTGCCATGCACGCCAGGAGGGGTTCATGAATTGCTGATTCGTTCAGGCGTTATTGTTGAAGGAGCAGAAGTAGCTATACTTGGGAGAGGCAATATCGTGGGAAAGCCGATGGCTGCAATCCTTTGTCAAAAGGAACCCAATGCGAATGCTACAGCGACAATCTGCCACTCACGGACTCTTGATGTGAAGCGTCACTGTAGAAGTGCGGACATTATTGTTGCCGCTATGGGGGTCCCGCAGTTCGTCAAGGCAGACATGGTTAAGCCAGGAGCGACTGTTATTGATGTTGGAGTAAATCGTATAGAAGATTCTTCTGAGGAAAAAGGTTACCGCCTTATTGGTGATGTTGATTTTGAAGCAGTAAAGAATGTTGCCGGGAAAATCACACCTAATCCAGGAGGGGTAGGCCCAATGACGATTGCTATGTTAATGCGCAACACTGTCCTTGCTGCGGAACAGCAAAATGGCGAAGGTAAAATATCAATTTAAAATGCAAGCATCTAGAATTCTTCCCGATCTACAATGTTCTGTTCTGTGCGAAGACGTGCGGCAAGAGGTTACGGGTAATTTTATTGCACTTGGTATAATTGGTGCAATTCGTGTCCCGAAGGTGCCTATTGTGGCTGGAAAATTGTGCGTGTTTACTCGATGGGTTGCAGGGTTTGGCGAGTTTCACGAAAATATTCAGCTTATTGGCCCTGATCAGGAATCCGTACTTCGCAAATGCGAGACTAAGTTTGTTCTTCGAGACCCGTCACATTGCGCTACTAATGTTGCCGTTTTTGCAGGAACCAAGTTTGAAGTTCCTGGCACTTACACGGTTGAAGTCGTTGTAGATGATGTAATGAAATTGCGTTATCCAATTCCGGTTGTTGTTGTTGATCCCCCTTCTGGAGCTGGCTCACAGGGATCAACTCCAGAGGAGGACCCTGAAGCGCCGAAGGAAAATATATAATATTTCTATTATAATCGTTAGAGGAGTCTCCTAAAAATTAGGCGATAATTTCTTTCACCAATTTTCCGTGGACATCGGTTAAACGATAATCTCGTCCACCATGATTAAAAATTAGGCGCTCATGATCCAGACCAAGTAAATGGAGGATTGTCGCCTGTAGATCATGTATATGGACTGGGCGTTCTGCTATGTGGAAACCCAGTTCATCGGTAGAACCTAAAGTAATGCCTCCTTTTATGCCCCCGCCTGCAAGCCAAAGACTAAAAGCTTGTGGATGATGATCCCTGCCTTTCGACCGATTGAGAGTGGGATTACTTTCTACCATAGGGGTTCGGCCAAATTCGCCTCCCCAAATTAAAAGGGTATCATCAAGTAGGCCACGTTGTTTGAGATCTAGAATAAGAGCGGCACTTGCTTGATCAGTGGTGTTTGCGTTGCTGGTTATATTTCCGGCAACATTAGAGTGAGCGTCCCAGCCAGAGTGATAAATGTTAACACAGCGTACTCCTCGTTCGATCATGCGACGGGCAAGCAGGCAGGCTCTCGCGTAGGAAGGTTTATCGGGGTCGGCGCCATAAAGTTTAAGTGTTTCTTTTTTTTCACTCTTTAGATCCATTAATTCAGGAGCACTTGCTTGCAGCCGGAAAGCCATTTCATAGCTTTCTATGCGTGTGGTTATTTCAGGATTATTCTCTATTTTAAGTTGTTGCTTATTGAGCTTGCGAATTAAGTCTAGGGTGTCCTTTTGCAGAATTTTATCTACTCCACTTGGTGAACTAACGTTTAAAATAGGATTACCCGAGTTTCTAAAGCGTACTCCGGTATGTTTGCCAGGCATGAATCCCGCAGACCATAGCGCGGAACCTCCACTAATGCCTCCTCCAGTGGAAAGAACCACAAAGGCTGGCAGATTATTTGTTTCAGCGCCGAGCCCATAGCTTAGCCAAGAGCCAAGACATGGGCGACCTGGCTGTGCGAAACCAGTGTTAAAAAAAATCTGTCCAGGAGCGTGGTTGAATTGATCCGTATACATGGATCGGATAATTGCAATATCGTCCACTACTTTTGCTAAATGCGGTAATTTATCGGACAGTTCTGCTCCACATTGCCCGTGGCGAGCAAAAGGAAATTGAGGCCCTAAAACAGCTGCATTTCGCTGGATAAAAGCGTAGCGCTGATCCCCAATAACTGAAGGTGGCAAAGGTTTTCCTTCAAGGTTTTTGAGATTTGGTTTGTTATCAAATAATTCTAATTGGCTTGGTGCTCCCGCTTGAAAAAGATGAATCACTCTTTTTGCTTTTGGAGCGAAATGGGTTCCGGCCTGAGCTTTTTGTAGAGTATTAGTTAATAATCCGGCCAAAGCAATTTTTCCAAGACCATATCCACAATCTTCGAAAAAATGACGGCGAGTTATCGATTTGGTATCAGTTTCGCGTAATGAATTCATGGGTATTTAGCAATACTCTAGCCAGTGCCGACCAAGTTGCCTGTTTTTCTATTTCTCCTTTGGTAGAGCCGGTAAATTTTGATGCATCAAGTTCACCAGTCCTAAAGCGAGCATATGTTTTTTCATAAAAATCCAACATGACTTTTTGTTCAAGAGCATTTGGGGGGCGAGTAAGGCATCGCTGGAAGAGATGGGTTAGGACAGTTGACTTTTCGCCAGATTGATTGACAGCCCAATTTCCCAGTGAGCGGCTAGCTTCCATAAATAAGCTGTCGTTTAATAGTGTAAGCGCTTGAATCGGGGTATTGGAAATCTCTCTTTTTGCTACGCAGGTCTCATGGCTTGGAGCATCGAAAGTATCGTGCATAGCGTAAGGCATGGAACGTTTCCGGTATGTGTATAGGCTTCGTCGATACTGGTCAGCGCCTGAGCTGGTTTTCCAGCTTCCGCCACCGTAAATGCCTTCCCCGATGCTTTTGTTTTGTGGAGGGAAAACACTTTCGCCTCCAATTTTTTGGTGTAGCAGATTGCTTACTTTCAGGGCTGAATCGCGAATTTGTTCAGCGCTCAATCGATAACTTGATCCCGTATTTTGTCTATAGGTGGCACTCGTAACGATAAGTCTAAGAATTTTTTTCTGTGACCAATCTTGGCGGATAAATTCCATTGCAAGCCAGTCCAGTAACTTTGGATGTGTTGGGCTATCCCCTGTGTAGCCAAAGTCATCTGTTGTCCCGACAATGCCTTTGCCAAATAATGACGCCCAAAATCTATTTACAATTACACGAGAGGTAAGTGGATTCTTTGGATCTACTAGCCAAGAGGCTAAGCCGAGCCTATTACGAGGCATTCCTTCATCTAGCGGAGGAAGGAATGGTAATATATTCGGTTGTACTATTTCGCGAGGAGAAAGGAATTCACCGCGGTGGTATCGATTTGTTACTCGTGAATGAGCTGCCGGTCTTTCTTTCATAACAAGTGTTGTTGGAGGCTTGGGTAATTTTTTTTGTAATTTCTCAATAGCCTCGCGAGCTTTGGCAGTATCCTTGGAAGTATTAATGTAATATAAACGCAGTGTTCTACGGTCTATTGAACTAAGTTCCTTGTATTTTTTGGTTAGAAGATCTTCAATTTCGCTTGGCAATTCTTTTGCCTTAATTGGGGCCTTTTGATTTGTAACGGATAATCGAAATCGACCGAGACTTGCGGAGTAATGACGGCTAAAATCAAGTTGAAGCTTAATCGATTTAGCAGAGATTGGTTTGGATAATTGCCATATAGCCTGACTGTGCTTTCCTTCACGCCCGCTGGCTGACCAGCCAGTCTGTAAGTCTCCGTCTGTTGCTGCCATCGCACTAGGCTTGTTGCTTCCGATCCATTGTTTGGCATAATTTTCTGAACCAGAAATAAACTTCAACGGTTTACCATCTGCGCTAAGGGTAATTTCACTCAAAAAGAAATCACCTTTTGGCCCTTCATAATAAGCGCGGCCCGGCCCTCCCTTCGGCAGTCTTTTATCAGGCAAGGCTTCAAGTCGTAATGAAGTGATATTTTTTGGAAGATTGGTAAATTCAAGGTCATAAGTATCGTGTTTTCTGGTGTCGCCATTAACAAAAATAGATTGATCTTTGAGTAGTTCTAACCAGCCGATGGTTGCCTTCATTTTTGTGGGGATTATTGTATGCCATGAGACGGCGGAAGCTTTTTGAGCCTTGAGCCAGTTAGCGTACTGTGATTCATCGATTTTCAATCTTGAAAATTTATCTTTGATTTGTTCTTCGATTGCTTGTTTCTGATTTTTTTGTTCAGGAGAAAATAGCAATAATTCAGGTTCAGTAGTATTATTCATGAATGCCATCATTTCGTAGTATGAGCGATGAGGCACTGGATCAAACTTGTGCGAATGGCATTGTGCGCATCCAAGTGTAAGGCCAAGCCAAGTTGTGGCAGTGGTGTTTATGCGATCTACCATTGCATAAAAGCGGAATTCTAAAGGGTCAATGCCTCCTTCTTCGTTAACCATGGTGTTCCTGTGAAATCCAGTGGCAACCCGTTGGCTTTGTGTAGCTTTAGGCAACATATCTCCAGCGATCTGCTCTATGGTGAATTGGTTAAATGGCAGATCATTGTTAATAGCGTTGATTACCCAATTACGCCATGGCCAGATTGAACGCGGTCTATCTTTTTCATAACCGTTAGTATCTGCATATCGTGCTAAATCTAACCAGGATAAAGCCCAATGTTCACCATATTCGGGCCGGTCCAGCAGCCTGTCCACTAGTCGTTCATAGGCATTAGGCTGTGAGTCTTCCAGAAATTTTCGTATTTCCGATGTTGTGGGAGGGAGGCCAATTAGATCTAGTGAAAGCCGGCGTATTAATCGGTAACGATTTGCTTCTGAAGCAGGTGATTGTTTGTTTGCTTCAAGGTTTGAGAGGATAAAATAATCGATATCATTTCTAGGCCAATCTCGTTGACTTACCTCAGGGAGAGGCGAAGCCTTTGGAGGGATGAAGGCCCAATGTTCAGAGTATTTAGCGCCATTTTGAATCCACTCTTTTAGAATTTTTCTTTGGGTTTCGGACAAAGGTTTCTTCGCCGAAGGAGGAGGCATTATATCTTCGGATTCTGTAGTATTAATGCGTTTAACCAAATGGGCCAATACATTTTCTTCCGGCCGGATATCTAGTCGTAAATCCCCCTGCCTTTTTTTTTCGTCTGGTCCGTGGCATTTAAAGCAATGCCCAGCCAGTATTGGTCGTATTTCACGTTGAAAGTCTGGTTCGGCAAGGGCCGTAAAATTAATTGCAAGAATTGCGAGAACCCACGGGCGTTTCATTATTAGACGACCGGGAGCCATTATATTTTTTTATGCGATTATGTCCTTTACAACCTTCCCATGGACATCGGTAAGACGATAATCGCGTCCACTGTAGCGATAGGTAAGTTTTTCGTGATCGAGACCCATCTGATTAAGGATGGTCGCATGCAAATCATGAACATGGACTCGATTTTCTATAGCTGAGCAACCGAACACATCCGTTGCCCCGTAGCTGTAGCCTGGTTTTACTCCACCCCCAGCCATCCAAACTGTAAATCCATAGTGGTCATGGTCACGTCCATTTTTCCCTTCAGATGTTGGGGCGCGTCCAAATTCACCACCCCACACAACGAGTGTTTCGTCGAGCAAGCCTCGAGTTTTTAGATCCTTGAGAAGTGCTGATATACCTTGATCACAGGCTTTTGCTAAACGAGCGTGTCCGCCTTTGATGTCTCCGTGTCCAGTATCCCAAGCAATATCGTATCCATCGATTGAGTGGGAAAGTTGAACTGTTCGAACGCCTCGCTCTACTAGGCGTCGAGCTATAAGGCAGCCCTTAGCATATTCGCTATCACCGTATAGGGTTTGGGTTGCCTTGCTTTCTTTCGATATATCAAAAACTTCCGGTACGCTGAACTGCATACGGAAGGCCATCTCCATCGCTTCTATGCCAGCTTCAATTTGTGCATCTTTTTCACGACGCGCTAGAAACTCTCGGTTCAGTTTAGATAGTAGATCTGCCTGTTTACGTTGTTCAGCACGATTTAGGTTTGAATTCTTAAGGTCAGCGATTGCGGCGTCCGGCTTCATGCTATTAATATTTACATAGGATCCGGCATATGCTCCAGGCAAGAAGGAGTTCCCCCAGTTGGCAAGTTTTCCGCGTGGCTGTGCGCGTGGAGACATGGCGACAAATCCTGGGAGATTGTCGCTGTCACTGCCGAGCCCGTAGGCCAGCCAAGATCCAAGGCTTGGACGGTTCGGTTGTATATGTCCAACATTCATCATCATAATGGCTCCGGCGTGTTCCGGGATGTCAGTATGCATGGAGTGGATAAAACATATGTCATCCACCATTTTTCCTACTTCCGGAAAAATATCACTAACCCATTTTCCGGTTTGACCGTATTGCTTGAATCCGAACGGCGAAGGCATCAGTCCATTCTTGGTGTTTCTAAGTGTCTTTCGATCAACTAGACTTGGTCGTTTCCCAGCGTGTTCCTTTAGTGCGGGCTTATGGTCGAAGGTATCCACCTGAGATGGGCCGCCAGGCATGAATAACTGAATGATATGTTTAGCTTTGGGTGCAAAGTGAGGAGCTTTAGGTGCTAGAGGGGAAGGAGCTCCATGTAAGGAAGAAGCTAATTGACTTTTGTCTGCGATCAATCCGGCTAAGCCGATAGTACCAAACCCGGCCCCTAGCTGTTTAAGCATCTCGCGGCGAGTCTTTGGAGCACGCATCATACGGCGAACAGCAAGTTCATGATCTGAAAATTTCATAAAAGTAAAAACTCGGGCGATGATTAGCTAAATTTTGGCGTTGGCAAATTTTTTTTGACCAGAAATTGGGGAATAATATCTCTTTTTCAAGAGAATGTCAGAAATAACTATGCCTTAAATCAATATAAAGCGATAGCTCGACCTATGCCACCATGGGATCCTTTAATTTTTACAGGAGCGAAAATAAAGAACGCTTTTGGCGGCAGCTGGTCAAGTTTTGTTAGAAACTCAATGCCAACCATGCCTCGTGTTGCTAATGCCCAGTAGGTAAACAATGCATCTTTTTGATTTACCCCGCCGAGTGTTGGGGCATCTGTGCCAACACAACGAATTCCACGTTCGGCCAAGTAAAAAATTGCTGAAGAATCTGGCGCTGGCCAACCTTCGCTGAGGCCATTGATCGGATTTTCCATGCAAGCTTTACCTTCAGGAAGAGCTTTGAAATGAGCATCCACATGGCCGGTATGAAAAATGACAATCTCTTTAGGCTTAAGAGATCCAAATTTTGCCTCGTAGTCTTTGATAAGAGAGGCAGTGATCACAGGAGAAGCAGGCCATTGTTTTGGATTGGTTTGCCCGACAAGTTTTCGCACGTCAATCACGCGTGCGTTGCCGGATGTCTGTGAGAGAGGAACCTTTTCGGCTGTTACTAGACTTGTTCCTCTTTTTCCAAAGTTGGTTTCATACTCTTTTAGCCAACCCCTTACCTCGGGAGAGTAGCTCGAATTTTTAAAGCCTGGTTTTGGGAGTGCATAGGCGGGAGGGACTAAGCTTGTGCCGGCATGGCTGTCCATTAGGTGGGTATGATGAAAAATATCTAAAGCTGGTTCATAAAAGAAGTCAGCTTTGGTATAAGGATGTCGATGTCTAGAGACACCTTTGCCTGGCCAAGTGAGAGGAGTATTAGCTGCCATGACTACGGACAGATCGACCACCTTCTTTTGCTTGGCAGCCTCAATTAGAGGTTTTGCGTATTCTCCGATGATCGCAAATGCCCGACCTTCTCCATACGGTCCTTCAAAATGGCGGGGGCCCATCATACAGTAAAATGCTCCAGTAGCAGGAAGGCTTTTTAGGTTTGTAGCCCCTTCGGTGAAAACCAAGCCTCGTAATAGACCTTCGTCGTGAACGGCTGCTGCAAGATCTGGCATTGGGCCCATTGTTGGGCTGTCGCATCCAACGGCAGTGATCCCTTTTTCAGCCATATATGCCATGCAATCCGGGTCTGGGTCTGGCCACGCAGGGGATTTTTTTTCCAGTGGTAAAGCAAGAAATCTGCGCCCTTCTGGTAGTTGTTTATAATATTTGTCGCTATATCCACTACGTAACAAAACAACGTCTCCTTTGCCAAGTGGTCGATGTAATTTTTCCCATGCAATAATATGTTCTTTTTTTACCAGTGGGCTTACTCCGTTTGGGGCTTGGTCTAGCAATCTAGTGACATCAATGACACAAGCTTCCCCGACAAGTTTCCAGGCCGGTGTCTTATCGGTGAACTCTAGTCCTAGAGGCCCAGCATTTCGTAATCCGCTATTTGGACGAGGTATAGAGTGAGGGGGTACATCAATTTGGGTTCCGGTGTTGCCATCGATTTGCAATAGGTCACTATTGTAGGGACTTGACGGGCCGATTTTAATGTAGTGGTTAATGTAAAAACGAGGGAAGCCAGTTGCCCAAGTGCATGGATAATTTTCGGCAACGATCAATGAGAGGTCGACAAAGCGATTCTTTTGATCGTTAGCAATGACCGTTTGTCTCGATAAAATAGATGCGACTAATACAAACAGGAGAAGTAGTATGTTTGATTTATTCATAGATATTTTATATGGAATCTTCACTAATATGTTTCGGTGGCTCTTGTATGTATTTACATAAGGTTTCAAGGAACCTGGCAGCAGGGGCTCCATCAACTATCCGGTGATCGAACGTAAGACTGATTGGTAGAAGATCTTGCCAATCAGCTTTGTTGTCGAGCCAAACCATTTTTCGTTTGATACGTCCTATTCCAAGAATAGCGCATTGAGGAGGATTGATAATTGGAGTGAACATGTCTATCCCCAGTCCCCCGAGGTTGGTTACGGTGAACGTGGCGTTCTGCATCTGGTGCGCTTCCAATTTTCCCTCTAGTGATTGCTTAATCAAATTATCTGAATATTTAGCCAGTTCAATTAAGGGTAATTTGTCGGCATTTTTAATAACTGGAGTTAGTAGCCCAGAAGGCGTGTCTACTGCGAAAGCGATATGAATTTGGTTTATTAGAAAAATACCTTCTCCTCTCCATTGGCTATTTATTCTCGGATGATGCTTGAGTGATTCTGCTACTAGCCGAATTAGGATATCATTATAAGTAGGAACAGGGTCTTCAATCCCAATTGATTGCTTTAAATTTTTTCGAATATTAATGAGCCTGGACGCATCTATTTCACGGTGCAATGTTACTGGAGCGGTTAGATTGGCCCCTTCTGACATCTGTCTGGCAATGACTTTTCTAATGGGGGACAGAGGTTCTGTTTTTCCACTTAATGAAACGGAGAAAGTCGTTGGTTGAGTCCGTGCGGCCTCTTGTATGTCCTTCTCGCGAATCCTCCCTGAACGGCCTGTCCCTTCGATTTGGGTCCAGTCGATACCTAGTCTAGAAGCCATATTCATGGCCCGGGGCGAGATTGTTTTACTAATAGATCTTGTTTTGGTTTCAGTCTTAGTGGGCTTGAGTTGCGCCTGGTTTGCTTGCTTGGGCTCTGTTTTTTGGGTTCTCTGAAATGCGTTTTTCCATGGCTCTATATCCTCCTTGTCGGCAAGAAAGGCTAGTCGTTGGCCGACTTCAACAGTATCTCCAGGATTTGGCGCGTCTGGGGGAAGTCGCAGATATCCCGCATCGAATGACTCAATTTCCTGTGATGCTTTTTCTCCTTCTAGAACAAATAACATATCTCCGACTTCAACTTTTTCACCGTCTTCCTTTAGCCACTCACAGAAGGTGCCTTCTTCCATTGACCAGCCTAGGCGGGGAACTGTTACTTCTGTTGACATGATTATTCGTCCAATAGTTCCCGAATAGCCGATTCGATGGTATTTGTATTAGGTACGATTGATTGCTCTAGTGTTGGACTATATGGGATTGGAGTGTGTAAACTGTTAAGTCTTTTGATTGGAGCATCGAGTTGGTCGAAGCCTTCATCGGCTACTCGGGCGGCGATTTCACT
Organism: Verrucomicrobiota bacterium; assembly: GCA_036166355.1. Taxonomy (GTDB): domain Bacteria; phylum Verrucomicrobiota; class Verrucomicrobiia; order Limisphaerales; family UBA1096; genus UBA1096. The sequence goes on from JAYZHR010000025.1 coordinate 47,576, forward strand.
GGCTAAGCTACAAGGAGCGAAAGCTTCATCCACAACCAGTAATCTTCCAGTTTTGGTGACCGACCGAAGTATAGTTTTCATATCCAGCGGAGTTACTGTCCGGGGGTCAATTATCTCAATCGAAATGTTCTCTTCTTCAAGTTTTTCTGCAACTGATAAGGCGTGTTGCACCATAAGAGACAGAGCTACAATCGTTATATCCGATCCTTCGCGTGTTACTCGTGCTAAGCCAAAAGGAATTTCGTAATCTTCCTCAGGAACCATGCCTTTTGTTGCCATTAATTCCCGGTGTTCCAGAAATAGTACGGGATCATTGCAGCGCAAAGCATAATGAAAGAGTCCTTTGGCATCATATGGATTTGATGGCACTACTACGTGGATGCCGGGGATATGAGAGTATATAGAATAATAATTTCCGGAATGATGAGTTGCTGCGCTGTGCCCGATTCCTATGCAGCCGCGGAGAAGAATGGGCATCTTTAGCCGCCCACTACTCATGTATTGCATTTTGGCTATCTGGTTGATGATTTCTCCAAATGAGTCGTTTATGAAGTCAATGAACATGAAATCAATCACAGGCCGGGTCCCTGTCATGGCTGCTACACATCCTAGTCCCACAAACCCGCGTTCGCATATTGGTGTATCACACAGACGAGTTGCTCCGTGTTCCTCAAATAATCCAAGAGTGGTGGTGAAATTGCCGCCTCGTTGGCCTATCCCTTCACCCATCACAAAAATGTTGGGATTACGTTTCATTTCAAATGCCAAAGCTTCGCGGGTTCCGCCAACAAAGGTTGATTCTCGGGCGCCTGGCTTTGGAGTATTTGGAGCTTCTGAAGTTTGATTTGAGAAAAGGTAATTAGTGGCAGTTTCGGGGGATGGATAATCGCTTTTACAAGCATTCGTCTGTGCAAGAGATACGTTTTGAACTATTTCATTCTCAATAAATTTGAGTTCCTTTTCAGTCGTTAGGCCATCATCTATCATCGCTTGTCCAAGCTGCTTTATCGGGCAAAGTTCTTTCCATCTTTCAACCTCTTCCTGGGTGCGATAGGTAAAGTCATCCATCCCTTCCGCGTGAGCTCGGGTTCTGTAGGTTTTACACTCAATTAGAGTTGCTCCATCACCTTTACGAGCCCTATGAATTGCTTCTCCAGCAACGCTATGAACATCTTTAGCGTTATTGCCATCTACCTCAAATCCAGCAATCCCGTAAAGCTCTGCGCGCCGCCCGACATGAGGATTGCTACTGGAATATTCAAATGCCACCTCGGTTGCGAACTGGTTATTTTCGCAAACAAAAATAACCGGCAATTTCCAGATGCTGGCCATGTTCAGGCCCTCATGAAAAGCGCCGTTGTTAACCGCGCCGTCGCCGAAAAACGCAACTGCTATGTTTTCCTTTTGCAATAGCTTGAAGCTGTATCCACCTCCACAGGCTTGAAGTATACTGGGCCCCACGATTCCACTGGTGCCCATCATTCCGATCTCAGGCTGGAATAGGTGCATACTGCCGCCACGCCCTTTTGAGCATCCTGTTTTACGGCCAAATAGTTCTGCAATTAGTTGTTCAGGCTTCATCCCTTTGGCTATGGCATGTCCATGTCCACGGTGAGTACTGAAAACGACATCCTTATCTTGCAAATGAACGCAGACACCCGCGGCAATAGCTTCCTGCCCAATGTAGGTATGGCATGCGCCGTGAACTAGTCCTTGCTGATGTGCTTTGGCAAGCACCAGTTCTGTCTGTCGGATTGACTGCATCCGTCGATAGATTTCTAACAATCTTTCCTTTGTAGGCTCCATTCGATTGCTATTCGTTAAAAATCTCGCTGCCATGTGATCCCCCTGCATTTTGTGCCAAGTTGCCTCCATCCATGGGAATAAGGGTTCCGGTGATCCATGATGACGCGTCTGATGCTAAAAAAACAGCGAGTCCTCTAATGTCTTCTGGGCTTCCAAATCGACCTGAAGGAATGCCAGAAAGAAAACGATCTCGGATTTTGGGGTCGGCATGAATACGTTCTTGAAGTCCATTGTTCATTATTTGTGCTGGAAGAATAGCATTAACTCGAACACCACGATGAGCCCACTCCGTGCTCAATTCGCGAGTCATTTGAGCTACTGCCCCCATGGCCATGCTATAACCAATATGGCCTCGGCCTAGTGCCGTAACACTTGCAAGAGATCCTATATTAACAATACTGCCACCACCTTGTTTGAGCATTCGGCGCCCGGCCTCTTGGCAGCAGCAAAACCGACCAAGAACAATATTTCTCCAAGAGTATTCTATATCCTCAAGTCGAATTTTTTCAGGTTTTTCCCGAATGGCTTCACCCGCAACATTCCCAAGGAAATCAATACGCCCAAATGAAGTGTCAATATCCTTAAACATTTCTATTATGGATTTTGGATTAGAGATATCACATTTAGATACAAGAGCACGTTGCCCAAATGCTTCGACTTCATCAGCAACGAGCTTGGTTCCCTCCTCGTTAATATCGACCAGCACCAAGTCTGCACCTGCTTCCGCAAGTGCTAATGACATTGCCCGTCCCATGCCGCTTGCGGCACCGGAAACTACGGCTACTTTGCTGCTCAAGTTGAAAAGTGAATTTGTCACTGGCAAGTCAGCTTACTCGATGTTTAAAATCTCGTAAATGAGAGGAATTTGTTTTTGGTAAAAAACCAGTGCAGCTAAGCCAAGATAAAAACCTGAGCAGGATATTAATCCAAGGCGACTTATCCATCCGGGGCGTAATGGCTTAGGAAGTAGGCGAACATTTGTTCGTAAGAGAAGCAGCGCTACAGTGCCTAGTGCTAGATTATTTAGATTAGCAATAACAAGAATCATGATCTTAGGTTTGCTATAAAACAGGAATATAGTTGCGCAAACAAATGTCCATATCATGTAGAGGGCCAGTATAGTGTAGTAAATTTTTTTAACATCATGTGTTTTCATCCTTTCTCGTACACGTTGGCTCCCCGACCAAATTATATCGGTCCAACGTCGGCATACATCCTCTACTATTGACATTTGACTGGGGAGTAAAACCATCAATCCCACTAGAAGTGTGCTAATCCACATTATTTGAGCGAGCGCGGGGGAAAAGCTGGGGGCATTTCGAAGTCCGTCTGCGCTGATGATTGCTTGAGCCCAATCAAGTCGTTCGGTCTGATGGAACATTTCTGAGTGCGGTGAAAACTGAATTGAGATGAGTGCAGGTAAAGCCATTCCCATGATACATCCAGGCATCCATATTAGTAGCTGGTCAGACAGGATATAACGCCACCAGCCTTTCCAGCGTTGGAGGTTTTCATCGCTCAGAGGGAAAGTTTTGCCCACGTGGCTCAGGGAAATTTTTCTGCCGCCTATTGCGCTTGGGATAGCTCCGACTTGACTCCCCATTCCCCAGCCTTTGTCGCGCACATAATTACTATAGGTAGAATTCCCTAAGCCGCCTCCACCGGCAAAGCCAGCAAATGCACCTATTAATGCAATTTGCGTAAGTAAAATAACAGGCCAGGTCCCATTTTGACTGCGGTATGAGAATACATTGGTAACATTTTCTCCATCCCATCTTCCATCCCCGTCAATATCTTCAAACTTTGTAATATTTCCATAAGCATCCTTTTCTATAATTTTTTCAACATTATCAAGTCGGCCGTCTCGGTCAAAGTCCTCCCCAGGGTCAAGTCGGCCGTTACCGTTTTTATCCTCAGCCATTACAACCGGGATAGTCCCGAATTTAAGGAAACCTCCGAATACGTTTCCCCAGTTTGTTGCGCTAACAAAAAAAATGCCGACAAAGAGGCTGAACCCAAGGACAACAATGACCTTTAAGGTCATGATCTTCTCTATAGTATTATAAATTTTACCACCAACAAGAATAGGCAGGCTGACAATAGCCAATAATAAGTAGCTTAGGATAATGACCAGTGTTCGGTCTGTTTCGCCGGCGGGATGACCTAAATATATTGAGGCTAGCACGGCAGCGCCGTGCGTCGATAAACCAGGAATGAACGCTCCAAAATTGAGCAATAAAATAATACAAATCCAAAATTTTGGTCCAGGTTTGGCTCTCATGAAGCCAGTAAACACAGGTTCTCCGCAGTAGAGCGCGTAGCGGCCACACTCCATATTATAAAAAACCTGAAGGACAATTGCTATGCCTGCAATCCACATTAGACCTCCTCCAAAACGTGCTGTAATCTCCGAGCCAAGAAGCCATTCCCCTCCTGCCAGCTGAATGCCACACATAACGATTCCCGGCCCTATAAATCCTCTTAGATTTCGCCAACCCAGTGGCTTAGCTTCTGGTAGATCAGCTTTTCCCCATTCAGGAATTCCCATTTTTTTTGGATCGTTTTCGTTAGAGTCATTCATTTGGTCCGTTTATTTAAAAACACCATTTACGATATTGGGTAGCGACTCCTTATTTATAGATTTGAGTATCGTCCGTGCGGCTGTTTCGCGCAGTGTAATTGATGCATGTTCACTGGCTGAAGCAATATGAGATCCTAAAATGACATTTTCCATCTTCAGAATAGGATGATCTACTGGAATGGGTTCTGGTGAAAACACATCTAGCCCGGTAGCGCTAATTTGGCCCTTATTAAGCGCGCTCGACAGAGCATCTGGATCAACGAGATCTCCTCGCCCGACATTGATCAGTATCGCGCCCATTTTCATTTTTGAAATCGAAGATTCATTAATCATCCAGCGAGTTTCTTCGGTGGAAGGACAGTGAAGTGAGATAACGTCACTCTTTGATAACAAGTTATCGATGGGTACCGGTTCACACCCAGCCTGATGAATTACTTTTTCACTAATGACGGGATCAGCGACCATTATTTTACTACCAAAACCAATTAGCCGCTTGGCTACAGCTCGACCAATGCGTCCAAAGCCTACAAGTCCAACTGTCATTTTAGATAATGACTGCATTTGGTTAAGCGGGACGGCCAGCCCCCAATTGTTATTGCAGGTAGCAAGATGGTTTTGAATAAGTCGGCGAGTGGTCGCTAATATTAGGCCAATTGTGTGGTCAGCAACTTCGTTTGTGCAGAATTCCGGGACATTGCAGACGGGAATTCCCTTTAAAGCGGCTGCATTAAGATCAACATTATCGTAGCCAATGCCATAACGAACAATAATTTTGGCTTGTTCCATTGAGTTCACGACCTGAGCATTGATTGGGGCAAATTGTGTAATCACATAATCTGCATCCCGTACGATTTTAATTAAAGACTCGGGAGTTTTACACTGGTGTCCAGAAAGCTCACAACCGGTTGGGTTGAGAATATTTTGTTCAATACTAAGATTCGGGAAGGTATAATCGGTGATGACGACTTTTTGCATTGTTACTTTAGCCTTTTATTCAACTTACGCCAGAACCCCATGTATTACATTTCCAGCGACATCCGTCAGACGAAAATCCCGGCCATCGTGAAAATAGGTAAGGTGTTCGTGATTCAGCCCTAGTAGGTGTAGAATTGTGGCGTGAAAGTCATGAGTGTGAACTGGGTCGACCACCGATCGGAGGCCATGTTCGTCCGTGGCTCCGTGAGTGTGCCCTTTCTTTACTCCAGCTCCAGCTAAGAAAGTTGTGAAAGCCCAGTTATGATGTTCTCTCCCTTTATGGTCGGCAGAGCTATTGAATGGGGTTCTTCCGAACTCTGTTGTCCAAACAACCAAAGTGTCATCCAAAAGTCCTCGAAGTTTCAGGTCTGTGATTAGGCCGTAAATCGGACGGTCTACCTGTTTGGCTAGGCGTTCATGGTCCATCATGTTTCCGTGAGAATCCCAGTTTCCAGAGGAGCCCGTGTGGATTAATTCGATAAAGCGTACTCCGCGTTCAACCAAACGCCGCGCGGCAAGGCATTGCCAACCGAAGCCATCAGTTTGATTTCGCTCAAGCCCGTAGAGATGGTGTGTAGAATCGGATTCGCGTGAGAAATCAAAAGCTTCAGGGACAGCCATCTGCATGCCAAAAGCAGTTTCAAAAGCGCGCATACGAGTTGTCCATTCTTGATTTCCTAAGTTTTTGTCCAAGTGCCGCTGGTTACGCTTGCGAAGTGCTTCTAATTCAAGTTTCTGTAGATTTTTTGGAACAAGCGGCGAGATATTTGGGACTGGATTTTTACTAGGAATTACACGTGTGCCCTGATGGGCTCCTGGCAAGAAATCTGAGCCCCATACCTGTCCACCGGCATAAGGTGATTGTGGAGCAATAACGATAAATGATGGTAGATTTTGATTCTCGGTGCCAAGTCCGTAACTCACCCATGCGCCAATGCTTGGACGCGTTACTGTAAAAGATCCGGTGTGCATGCCGAGTGTAGCGTTGTAGTGGTTTGAGTGGCCTGTATGCATACTGTTTATGAATGCAATATCATCAACACATCGTGCCACTTCTGGGAATAGAGAACTAACCTCTTTGCCGCACTGACCGTATTGTTTAAATTTCCATTGAGGTGTTTTAAGATAAATGCGTTCGTATCCAGGGCGATTTTGGATTTCCGGGTGGTCTCCCTTGTCGATTTCTTTACCGTGATCCTTATAGAGTTTTGGCTTGTGATCAAAAGTGTCGAGGTGTGAAACCCCTCCACTCATATTCATGAAAATAACTCTTTTAGCTTTTGGGGTAAAATGAGTTTTTCTAGTAGAAAGTAGATTTTCCTTATCTGAACCCAATAGATTATCCACTAGCGCAGGCATGATCACTGAACCAGTAACCATTGATTGTAAAAAATGTCGTCGACTCGGGTTGTAACGGAAAAAATTCAATTTAATTCAAAAACAAAAATTCGTTGCTGCTTAGAAGTACGCGGCACCAGGCATTCCAAGCTTGGGGTTCATCGGCTGCTAATGTGTAAGTTTGAATAAATTTGCCTGCTTGTTCGATCTCTTTTTCAGAGGCCGCTCTTCCTAGTGCTAATTCATGAGCCAAATGGATACGGTTATTTATATCAATCGAGTGTTGAGTTAAACGTTTGGCAAAGGCCGCGGCTTGGGCATGCAAAAATTCATTGTTTAAAAAGTAAAGCGCTTGTGTGGGGACATTGCTCAAGCGCCGTTGCCCCGTACTTGCATTGGTGTCAGCCCCGTCAAATAATGCCATCAAGGGTCTGCGCTGGATGCGCTGCGCCATTAGAAATACACTGCGATAATAATGGTTGTAATTGGCGCGAAATGGAGTGTGTTGAGTATAATTTTTGGCAGCTGGAAAGGGGTGTCCACTTGGTGTTGAATAATCAATCTTTTGTCCAAGGGAGAGTAGTGTATCCCGAAGCTCTTCAGCACTTAATCGGCGAGACTTAAATGCCCCGTAAAGCTTTTGTTCGGGCCCTTCCTTGCAAGCAATTTGGTATGCTTTGGAGTTCATGATCATCCGGTGCAATTCCTTAATTGACCAGTTATTCTTGATAAACTGCAATGATAGCCAATCGAGTAATGCTGTGTGGGTTGGCTTTTGTCCCTGAGTGCCAAAGTCATTTGGGGTAGTAACAAGTCCTCGCCCAAAATGATTTAGCCAAACTCGATTAACAATTACTCGGGCAGTCAGTGGATTCTTAGCACTGCTAATCCATTCTGCCAGCTGTAGGCGCCCACTACCCTCTGTCACGCTTTGTCCGCCAAGAAGATCAAGGTTTTTCCTAGGGATGGGCTCCCCTAAATCTTTTGGATTGCCTCGGAGGTGCATTTTTTCATTAATTAATTTTCCTTCAGTTACGCCGTATGCATGAGCAATTTTAATTTCCTTTTTTGTCCATTCGATTATTCGTTTTTCTGCTACTTGTACGGCAGCCAATGCTTTTTTTGGTTTAGCCAATAATGGCAAAAAATTGCCCTTCAAATGAATCAGTTTCCATGAGACGCCGTTACCATATTTATGGCCATCTTTCACAAGCCCCTGAATATTTATGGAACCATTAATTGGGCTAGTCCATCCTACGCCGACAGGGCCATCAGCAGCCGGGTGGACGAAAAATGTTTTCGGAGGGAGAGTTGTCCAAGCTTTAATTGGGGTATTATTTGCGTTAACAAATGCGGACGGTAGAGGGTTAGTGCGCCAGACATTATTCCCGATGTGACCTTCATTGTCCTTAACAGGTATTTCTAGTAGTTTGCCTGGCAGACGTGCATCCAGAAATAACCATGTATATGGGTTGCCCATCTTGTCTGGATGTGGGTTGCCAGAGAGAAAATCATCCACGACCTCATCTGTAATATTCCAGCTTAGGCCTTTACTTCGAAGCTCAGTCATTTCCATTTCAATGATGGTTGTGTCCGCCCCGTAGTCGCCATCTTTGGCATCAACAATGAGTTGAATCATATCTCCTTTATGGACATTAAGATTCTCAATAAGATATGCCTCCTGAGCACCAACATTAATCTCTCCATCTTTGATTAATGTGGCTGGTTGACTTGCCATCTTCGCGAATTCGTCGGAAGCAGTGCTTAACAGGTGCTTTGCTGATTTTAACTCTTGTTCGAGTTTTAATTTATGTTCTTCCCAAGCTTTCTTCCGCTCTTTGATTTCTTTCGAATTATTCAATGGAACCAAGTCGGTGATGGGCCGGTTTCCCTCCGACCCAGGGAAAGAATAAAGAGAGCTTGCGAAAATGCCGTATAATCCATAGTAGTCACGTGCGGATATGGGATCATACTTGTGATCATGGCAGCGAGCACAGGCGATTGTTAGTCCCAAAAAAGATTTGCCTAGTGTATCGATGGTATCCTCAATGGTAAGGTAGTGATCCTTTTTTGCATCATGACCGTGCCGGCGCGATATAGCTAGATAGCCGGTTGCTACAATCAGATCTGCATAGCGATCTGGTGAACAATCACTATCTTTCTTTGCTATTATGTCCCCAGCTAATTGTTCACGAATAAATTGATTAAAAGGAGTATCATTGTTGAATGCCTTGATGACATAATTGCGGTAACGCCAGGCATCATCCACAGGCATATCAGAATTCTCTCCGGCTGTATCTGCATACCGGACGACATCTAACCAATGTCGACCCCATCGTTCGCCATACCTTGGTGAAGCTAGAAGTCTTTCGATAACTTTGGTGAAAGCGTTTGGTGAAGGGTCGTTTATAAAGGATATGATTTCGGTGGGAGTGGGGGGTAATCCTGTGAGATCATAGGTAGCCCGTCGAATCAGCGTTCGTTTATTAGCCATTTCATTTGGAGAGAATCCAGCTGCCTCCATTTTTGCCAAAAGGAAACGGTCAATGTCTGTCTTAGGCCAATTGTGGTTGTTTACAGTTGGGATAGCTGGTTCAGTTGGTTTAACGAATGACCAATGAGTTTTGGGTGTTGAGTTTTCCTCGCTTTTGGTTGAAGTGATCAACGTAAAGTAAAGAAAAAGTAATATTATAGCTGCTCGTATCATCCCTTGGGGGCTCGACTGAAGCTACCTTCAAGTAGCTTCTGCGCAACTCAAAAAAATGATTATCGATCAATACGACTATCGAAATAGCGTTTAAGATGTGGTAGATCGTACCAAAGAAGTGCATTTGGGACGACGTGATCAGCCATGTCACTTCGAAGTGGTTTGGCGACTAAGTCTTTTTCCCAACTATTTATTGGAGATTCTTTTAGTGATAATTTTGATATGCGCTTATCTAAGGCAGCTGCATGTAAGGCGACCGGGGCGGCTGCGTTTAAGCCAATCAAACTAATATTTCTTTTTGCGTCTAAGCTATCAATAAAATCAATCACTGTGAGAAGGTCGGCGACACGTTGTCCAAGCAGTGGTCGGCCTATGTGAGTTGAAACATTGGCGGTCCGATGAGAATGGCTTTGGTACTTTTGATTGCTCCCCTGATCTTTTGTTTCACCAAACCCCCGAAGGTCTACAGTTAAAAGGGCTGTCTGCTTATTGAGCAATTTCCGGATAATTCCGGATTTCATGCAGTTATTTATTCCTAGACTATCGGTAATTATAACGAAATCCAGTGCCTTGTTTGCATGATTGAGAGGCCGGAAAAGTACCGCGGGCACCGGCATTCCATCAGGTTGTTTGAGTATGAATTTATCTACTTCTGCCCATTTGGTTTCTATACTCTCAACCTTGTGGATCTTCGCCCTGATGGGTGTTTTTGAAAGCCCTATTAACTTACGCACCTTAGCCAAAGCCTTTTGTTCATTGGTTTCCCAAAATTTATCACGTTGATCTTTCAGTTTTTGGGCTAGCTGCAAGTTAATAGCAGCGATATCCATTTCAGTTTCAAAGTCCTTATAGACTTGGCCGCTTTTTGTAACTTGTAATTCAGTGTCGTTGAAGAGCTGAATGTAATTCGGTTCGATTACGGTAAATGGATCATTATAAAGCCACTGAAGCATCCAGCGGGTTGCCTCTTGGCGATGTTCGACATGCATCCCATGTTCCGCCTTGCATTCATAGTAGGAGAATCGTCTGGGAGCTCTCAGTAGGGAGAAGACTGATTGTGCATCGCGTATTGTTTCTCGTGTAGAGTCGATTTCAAAAAAATCTTGAGTTGCTGCAAGGATGGTGGTTGGCCGAGGCGCCCGCATTAGGCTATAGTCGATATGATCGATTCCGTTTAATCCTTCATTTGCTAGATGTTGGCAGCCATCAGCGGGGCCGCTATGGCCTAAGAATTTATCGGTTCGTTGCATTGTATAACACGATGGTGCAGCAGGCCCAATACGGTCATCCAGTGCCATTAGGAATGTGGTCTGAGTTCCTCCTCCACTTGTGCCTGTCATGCCTATTGGTTTGGAGCTGTCAACTTCAGGGCGAGATAGCAGATAGTCGATAGCTCGGATTCCGTCCCATGCCGAGTACCAGACGACACTGCGGCCAACTAGCCTTGACCCATGATTTAGTAAGGTATGTGTAGTCGTACCATACCTTTTAGCATTAGGTTGCTGTGTTCTTTCGCCTTGGGAGACTGGATCATAACTTAGAACCACAAATCCGTTTTGAGCAAGCAAAGCACAGGCAGTTTGATAAGCCGGGTATGCCTTTCCGTTAGCCGAGTGCCCGCATGCAAATAGCACGCCAGGCCATGGGCCATTTCCTTTTGGGGGGAGATATAGAAGAGCGGTGACATGATGATTGGGAAGGCTTTCGAATAGCACCTTTTCCACTCTGTAGGTCATCCCATCTAGTCGTCCAGTGACTTGGGCATTTAATGCTGTTTTATCTGGAAATGTTCCGATTATTCTGCGGTATCTATCGTTTAGGCTAACTAAATGTTGCCTAATGGTTTTGGTGGATTGAAGGGCTTTAGACAATTGTTTTGCCCGTATTTGGTCAAGGTGACGGCTTTTAGCAATTAGAGTATTCCAAAGTACTTGGTTTTGATCGCCTTTCAATACTTGAAAATCTGAGGTTTGTTCGCCTCGTCCATTGGCATGGCCAATACTAAACGAAAGCACAATGAGACATGCTTGTAACCTTAGGATCATGTGCTGGGAATTATTACTTAAAAACGAAGTGGCGTCACCACCTCAGGCTGTTTATTATATATCTCGTTTAACCGTCGAGTTTCATCGATTCGCAAGTCGTCAAATTCATCCGCTTTTTCTAGATCTCCTTTCTTTAATGCCAGACTCCATTTTTGCAGAGCCTGAATATAGTCTTGAAAAGCTCCTTTGTATCCTTCGTCCAAATGGTCGACTTTTATTTTTTTTAATTTTGCAACAGCTTCAGACACGGCTTTGGATTGGTCTTGAGGAGTTTGGGATGAATTCATCGTATTGATCATTTTGGACTCGATGGAAACTACTCGTTCATGAGTTTTAACGACTCCGCCTTTGAAAAGGCCATCCCCGAATCCGAAATTTAACAAAAAAGCGCCTACAGCAAATACTCCCACAATCATGGCAGTCAAGGATCCGGAGGTTTTGGAAGCTCTTGTTTCCCTTAGTGCAGTGTTGGACCCAGTCAAGCTTCTTGCAACATTCGTTGCAGTTGCGGATCCCGCAGTAATATCGTTACTCAAATTACGAAGTACATCATCTGTGTTGGTCCCTTGTGTGGATTGTTGCTGTGAGATTTGCTTCTTTGAGAGGCCGGGGGGCTTAGGCGCTTTGGTTAATTTTAATTTTGGTTGTGTGGATGCAGGCTCGCTGGGAGGCACGGTAAAACTTCCATTGCAGACTGGGCAATCGATTGTTTGGCCGGCCATTTCCTCTGGTATTTCCAGATTTTGACTACAACTTGGACAAGGTATTTTCATGTACTATGGTAATAGTATATAGAGGCATAATTATCGTTTATATATATTATTGTCAATTAGTGTCCTCCTTAAAAAAGTGAAAAAAGGGCTTGTAAGGGATAGGTTTTCCAGTACTTTGCTCCACCCCCTGCTGAGGAGGGGAGGTAAAATGTCCAGAGTTTGTGAATTAACAGGAACTGGCCCCGTTACAGGGAGCCGTATCCGCCGAAGCGGTAAAGCCAAGAAAAAAGGCGGTATCGGGATGCATGTTACTAAGGTTGTGAAGCGTCGTTTCCTGCCGAACTTGCAGCGAGTCAAGGCGGTTGTAGATGGTGAAGTCAAATACATCCGTGTTACTGCCAAGGCTATTAAGAAAGGTCTAGTGACTAAGCCGCCCAAGCGTAACTGGAAGAAACCGGAAGCTTAAATTTTAATGCAGAATTTTGAAGGGACTCTATACGAGTCCCTTTTTTGTTTGATCGGTAAGCTTTTCTATTTGGAGATGCGGTAAAGGTGGGTTTTGGTCCGAAGTATGAAGGCATCTTTGTGTATAGCGGGAGAGGCCATTAATCCATCGTCTAGCTGGTTAACCGCAAGTACTTTATATTCCGGGTTTGCTTCAATAACTGTAGTTTTGCCTTCTTCACTTGGGAAGAAAATACGTTTACCATCCGTGACAGGTGAAGCTGAGTAGTTACCCCCTACGCGTTCACTCCATACTACCTCGCCAGATTTCGCATCAACGCATGAAGCTACACCCCCATCAGCAATCATGTAGATGTGATCTTTGATCAACAGAATAGATGGTTTGTTGGATACGCTTCTTTTTAGTCTCCATTTTATATTTGTGTCAGCGGCTTCCCCTTTTGCTGCTGGGTCAACCGCGAGTAGTTGGCCTTTGGCAAAGCCGGTTGGGTAGTATACTAGTCCATGTCCGTAAACGGGCCTTGTGCTAGCGGAGTGTTGTGCCCTTTCAGTAATGCGCCAAAGCTCAGTTCCGGTCATTGGGTTGTACGCATAGCAAGCCATTGCTCCAACACTGATTAGTTGTGTTATCCCATTGTGTTGGATGATATGTGGCGTCGAATATCCCTTGCGCATATCTCCATCGCGGAAAGGTTTGCCGTCTGATCCAAGATCCTTGAAATCAACACTTCTATTTGTTTGCCATACAGTTTTACCAGTGGATTTGTCCAGTGCTGCAATATATTGAAAATCGGCTCCGTCAAAAGTTAAGACTAATAGGTTTTTGTATAAAATTGGTGATGAGCCTGAGCCTCGGAAATGGTCACAAACAAAGTCATCTCGTGTCCATATCACTTTTTTTGTTTTGGTATTAAGGCAAGCTGTGCCAGGTGATCCCCAAGTGAGGTACACATGATTATCTTCAATAATTGGCGTTGGCGATGCGTAAGTATTGAACTTGTGAGCGTATTGTGGTTTTTCAATAAAAAATAAACGTTTTGAAAAGATGATCTTGCCATTTTTTCCATCAACGCAAATGGCCGTAAGTTCTTGCCCCTTCTCATCGGCTGTGGTTAGCCAAATGGAATTTCCGGAAACTACAGGAGAAGACCAAGCGCGGCCGGGCAAACTAATTTTCCATTCGATATTTTTTGATTCGCTCCACTCGGTTGGAAGCTTGGTGCCGTCAGGAATAAAACCGGTACCAAGAGGTCCACGAAATTGTGGCCAATCAGCTTGAGCTGCAATTGATATGGCAAAAACTAATCCAATGCACGCAAGTCTTCTAACCGCGTACATGCTCCATAAAGCTATATTTGGGATAAGCATGTAATTGTCCTTATGCATTTTGAATTTCCGCTGCAAAAACCGTAGGAAGTCACGCATGCTATATCGGGTCTCGCAAGTAAAAATGGTACTAATTGGATTTAAGGCGTTGCCAGATTAGAATGAATGCCGGAGCAAAATCCTCAGGAGATTTGGAGATCCACTCGTCAATTTTATCCAAAGTGAACCATCCTCCATCTGATATTTCCTCGGGGTCCAGCTGAAATGGGCCTTCATGTTGCAAGCGGTAAATCCACACGAATTCCTGACCAGTTTCTTCACAAGCGCTAATCTTAAATAGACGCTCAGGAGGTTGACTGAGTTCTAGGCCTAATTCCTCCTTGGGTTCACGAATTATACAATCATCATAGTTTTCTCCGGAATCAAGATGGCCAGAGGCAGAAGAGTCCCAAGTATTGGGAAAGCAGTCTTTTTGCTTGGAACGTTTTTGAAGGAAAAGTTCACCTTTTGAATTGTAGACTAACAAATGAATTGCACGATGCCGCAAACCAAGCTGATGAACTTCACTGCGGGGACGTTGTCCGATTATTTCATCATTTTCATCTACTATATCAAAAATTTCTTCACTCATTTTACAGTGTTTGATTAAGAAGTTTAGTCATTTCAACAAATTGTTCGAGAGATACTTTTTCCCCGCGAACTTTTTCGTCTAGGCCTAGTGATTCAAAAGCGGTAATAACAGCTTCAGCGGGCCAGTCGTGCTTGAGTAGTTTCATAAGTTTTTTTCGTCGTTCAGAGAATCCGCGTTTAATAATGCGCTTGAAGATGTCGGCTTCTGTGGATGTAAGCATTGGGCTTTCACGCCGCAGTAATTGTATGCAGCATGAATCTACATTTGGCTCCGGAAAAAATGAGCCGCGTGGGATTTCAAATGACTCTCCAGTCGAATAGTGAAGACCAATTAGTAGAGTGAGTACCCCGTACTGTTTAGTCCCAGATTTGGCCATAAGTCTACGCGCAACTTCAAGTTGAAGTGTAACAATCATTGCTCGTGGGCGATTTTTTGCCCAAGCCAAATCAACCATTAGTGGAGAAGCTATGGAGTAAGGTAAATTTGCGACAAGTTTGTACTGTGTCCAGTCTTGTTCTGATTTGCGAATTAGCCTTAATGCATCCCCGTGCTTGAGGGAAAAATTGTCACGATTTCCAAAACGCTGTTTTAGTAAATCAATGAGGCGATGGTCTTTTTCGATGGCTGTCACCTGTGCAGCCGCTTGCAGCAAGGGATCGGTCAGCGGCCCGAGGCCAGGTCCAATTTCAAGAATCTTGTCACCAGCTTCCACTTGAGCAAGTGCCACTATCTTTCGTAATTGATGGTGATCATGTAAAAAATTTTGCCCTAGCGATTTAGTCAGCTGTATATCTTCCTCACGAAGAATGTTTCTGATTTCGGATAACTTCATACGTAAGTATCCTTAACTGCTTTATCGAGCGATTGAATAAAACGACTAATATGTGATTTACCTATTGTAAGTAGCGGGGTAATAGGCTGAATTATAAAACCCTTTGATAGCAAGTTTTTGGCAATACTTAATGTGATTGATTCGGCTGGGGAACCATATTCCTCAATATATGTTACGTTACGCGATTTATAATTGCGAAGAGCCTCTATCGTTTTGTTGATGGATCTTTTCACGGTTAAACTCCCTTTTTATCTGGGGGCCAAATGAATTTGTGCATCTGAATTTGAAATCTAATTGGCAGTCGATCGTTTGTAATTTGCTCAGCTAGCTTGTTTAAGGTTATTGGTGTGTGGTCTTTGGGTATAGATTTGAGAGATGTGTCTCGTTGGTGTTCTGCGATTGGAGCAACCCATGAAAAAAGCACTGGGCAGATTCCTGTTAATTGAAATTCTTCTATTTGTTCCTTGGCCCACTCGTAGTCTTCCCATGTACCAATTACAAATTTAACTTCATCAGTGGGTTTAAGATTAGCTATGTTTTCGCGCTTCATTTGATCAGATTCTCCGCTACTTGGGCATTTCCAATCCATGATGTTATGAACACGCGGATCACAGGTTTTTATGCTATGAGCTCCACTGGTCTCGATCAGTACCGTTAACCCTATATCACACAACTGGGTCATTAAGGCGTGTACATTTTTTTGCAGTAGTGGTTCTCCGCCTGTGATTTCGACCAATGGCAGTTTGCTTCCCTTTATTCCTTTGAAGTCGCATGTGCTGCTGAGCTCGTCGATTATTTCCTTGATAGCCATTCTCTTGCCTCCCTTGAACGCATAAACTGTGTCACAGTATGAACAGCGAAGATCGCACCCCGTTAAACGTACAAAGGCACATGGTAATCCAGCGAAGGTGCTTTCACCTTGGATGCTAAGATAGATTTCGTGGACTAACAGTGTTTCGGTCATATTCAAGCCTCGGCAAAATCTTTCCAGAGATGGGCGCTCATATGTATGCCGCGAGTGAAGACCTCTAGATCTATTTTTTCGTTTGGAGAATGGAGATTGTCATCTGGTAGTGCCAGTCCAAGCAGGTATGTATCAACCTTCAGAATTCTGGCAAAATTTTCGACGATCGGTATTGATCCTCCTTCACGCAGCAATACAGGTTCATGACCGAATGCAGTCTTGAGAGACTTAAGTGCGGCTTTTGCCAGTGGTCCTTTTGGTGACACGATGTAGGGGTCGGCAACATGGCCAAGTTCTACTTTAATACTCATTGTTTTAGGACACAGTTTCTTAAAGTATCGCGCTACAAGTCGAAGTATTTGGGAGGCGTTTTGATTTGGTACCAAGCGCATTGTGATCTTTGCGCTGGCATAGCTTGGCACAATCGTTTTGCTTCCTTCTCCTTGGTAGCCACTAGTTAGCCCATTAACTTCAAATGTTGGTCGTGCAGCTCGATGTTCGTTTGGAGTGAACCCTTTCTCTCCGAAAAGAGTTTTTACGCCTAAAAGCTTTTTATACTTGGTTTCACTAAAGGGGACACGAGCCATTTGTTTACGTTCGTATGCGCTTAATTTGATAACATCATCATAAAAGCCAGGAATGGCAATTCTACCGTTTTTGTCTATCATTTGTGCTAGCAGCTTGCTCAATGCAAGCGCTGGATTCTCGATTGATCCTCCATAGATACCAGAATGCAAATCACGATCAGGGCCGACAAGCCGAACCTCGAGAGCAGCGACTCCCCGTAGTGCATATGTCAGTGCTGGATGTTTAAGATCTGGCATGCCTGTGTCTGAGACGACTACCCCTTCGCATTTTAAATTGCTTCTATTTTGCTTCAAAAAATTTACTAGAGCTTCGCCGCCAACTTCTTCCTCTCCTTCGATCAAAAATGTTAAATCGCATGGCAATTCTGTATTGGTTTTCAGGTAAGCCTCAACTGCCTTGAGGTGTGCGAAGTGTTGTCCCTTATTATCACTAGCCCCGCGGGCATAAAGATTGCGACCACGAACTACAGGTTTAAAGGGAGGAGTTTTCCATAGCTCAAGTGGTTCGGGAGGCTGCACATCGTAGTGGCCGTAGACGAGGAAGTGGGGTTTGCTTGTTTTAGGTAGGCGTTTTGTGCTTAGTTCAACGATGGGGTGGCCCTTGGTCCGGTGAACCTTGGTTTTTAGCCCGATTGATTTACCGTGGTTGGCTAGCCAACGGGCACAGTTCTGCATGTCTTTCTTGTGCTTGCTTTGCGCGGAGACACTTGGGTATTGGAGATACTCAATTAGTTCCTTGATGAATCTTTGCTTATTGTTTTTGAGGTAGTCCGTGATTTGTTTCATTAAATGGGTATTTCTTTTGCTCCAAAGTATGTCGCCGGGCTTCAATCTAGGGCGAGTCAAGCGCTTGGCCAAGCGAGAATCAGGAATAGACTTTTTTCATGACAGGGGCTGTAACTTACTGCAGATTTCCGGGGTAGTATTGTAGGCTGCAGATTTGTAGCCCCCGTTATTACAGAAATGAAAAAAATACTTTTGAGCAACCTGATCGCTTTTTCATTACTGCCATCAATTATTGCAGCCCCAGCGTTAGAAAGCCTGTTTCCCGCCGAGACAGTCCTTTTGGCGGCTTTTCCTGATTATGCAGCAGCAGAGCGAAATTTTGATTCAGGAGTAATGGGGAGGCTTTGGAATAGTTTCGAGATGAAATCATTCCGGGAAAAAGCGGAGAAAGGCTTTCAAGATAATGTGACAGGCAGCATTAAGGAAAAGTATGGAATCGATATTGAGGAGTTTGAAGAGATAGCTAGTGGGCCTGTAGCTATTGCAGTAATTCGGGGTAAGAATTCTGAGGAACAGTCTGGGCTTCTTTGCTTAATAGATGCTGGTAAAAAAACTTTTACTTTGGGGCGGACAATTTCGCGATTGGAAAGAGATTGGAAAAGGAAAGGTCGTGGCGTGGTTCGAGCTACATTGGGACAAGATAAATTTTCTTCACTGATTGGAACTAGTGGTAATGAGGTGATGCATTTAGGGAGAGAAAAGGGATTGTTTCTTGCCGGGACAGATAAGGCTCTCCTTAAAGATGTTTTGCAAAGGTATAGAGGGAAGGTTGAAGGCCTTGGGACGAAGTCCCTTGCTTCTAATCCAATATTCGCATCCGACAGAGTCAAGGTGTTGGCGAATGCAGATGCGTATGTTTGGGCTGACTTTAGTCAATTACTCCCTCAGTTAATTAATAGTGCTCCCGATGGGGTTGATATAGGGCTAAATATTCAGGATATTCTAAACTCCTTAGGCCTAGACGGGTTCAAGTCTATGGCTGCTGTTTTTCAAGAGAAGGAAGAAGGAACGCGTTTTGATTTTTTTGTTGGGCTTCCAGAAGAAAAAAGAACGGGATTTCTTGGATTATTCGAAATGGAAAGTATGAATAGCGATCCTCCTTCTTTTGTGCCAGCCAACGTCCGGTTATTTCAGCGATCGCGAATTAACATGGCAACGACTTGGAATAATCTTGAGAAGTTATTAAATGATACTGCCCCTGATATTGGTAATATGGTTGAGTTTACGGTTAATTTATTGGGTAAAGATAAGGATCAAAATTTCGATTTCAAAAAAAGTTTTTTTAACAATATTGGCGATGACTTAATTTTATATCAACTAGAGTCTAAAATTGAAAACAAAGAGGCTAACGGAAATAGTTCTCTTTTAGGGCTGGTCAGTTCACCGAATCCGGATGAGTTAATAAAGGCTATTGGAGCTATTCCAGGAATCCTTCCGCCTCCCTTAAATGAGGCGACATTGTTGCCTCGCCGTTTAGGCGATCACTCGGCATACAGTTTTGATCTGATTTCAGATACTGGGACAGGAGGTGAATTAACAACTGGAATCTTTTTTGGTGCGAAGGATGGTTATCTAGTCTGGTCAACAAGTTCCGATTTGCTCCGGTTACATCTCGACGGTAATACGACTGAGCTTCTTAGAAACCATAATGGATTGATTGAGTCTGCAGAACGAGTTGGTGGCATAAAATCTGGATTTTTCGGATATTTGGATGGGCATTACTCAATGCAGCACGCAGCGAGTTGGATAAAAGAAGCCGGAGTACTAGAGATGGTTTATGGTGCTATAGGGATGGGTGATGAGGGTGATATTAGCTCTGATGACTGGCTTGATTTTTCACTAATCCCTTCGGTCGAGAGAATCGGCAAGTTTTTTGATTTCTCTGTTTATGGGGTAGTAAGAGAACCGCATGGTATTACTTTAAAGTATTTTTCTCCGGTTCCTTCTTCGAAAAAGCGCTGATTTTTTTTAGGGCTGCCTCAAGCACATCCGGATTTGACTTCAGGGTTTTGTCTTGAAGTTTTTTTAGCTTTCGTTCGTACGTGTTATCTGGCTTGGCAGCTTCGCTCATTAGAAATATGGCAGCCTCACAAGAGAGAGGCGTCCCACGAAAAATGGCTTCTGATAACGAGTTGTATACCTCATTCGGATTTCCCCAAACGTTTTGTAATGCTAGTAGAATTTCTTTTTCTCTTTTGTTTCCTAGTTGCATGCCAAGCTTTAGTTCTGCCCAAAGTTCATGTTCTGTTGGGATTAATCGAGACAATAAATTGAAGCCGACCAAGCGAAGTTCGTACCGATCACTTACAGCGAGTTGAACGGCAGCGGGAGCGGCGTTTGCCCCCATGGTAGATAGAGCCGATTCCGCAGCGTTGGCTTCCTTGCTTCCTGATCGGTTTTTTATGATCTTTGCGAGTATTGGGGCGGCAGTGGCAGCATCCTGCTTCATATTTCTAAGCACATGTAATAATCTTGCAAGATGTTGGCCTTCAACTTTATTAAGCCGATTGGTGATCTCATGAAAAGGGAGTTTGCCCATGCCATTCAGGGCTGTCAGAGAATGGTTGTAAACTAAATGTTCTGAATCACCGAGGGCTTCAACCAAATCTGGGATTGCTGGAGCGGCCAAATCACCAAGCTCTGCCAAGCCTGCTACTCCTCCAGCCCTGATTGATGCAAGCTCATAGGTGTTCGCCCACTGATGAATGGTTTTTACTTCAATCAATGGGACTGATTGTACTAAACTGATTAAAGGTCTTTTCCAAATTGGATCGTTGTAATTCAGTGCTTTGCGTAGCCAAGGGATAGCATTAGTCCCTAGTTGGGCAACTGCATTTTTGGCAGTGTTATGTTTAATCGGCTCGGATGTGATCAGTAGATGTTGGGCCCATTCTTCAAGCGGCTTGCCTTCGACTAGTGGCCCCCGGTCTCGCTTAATCAATGAGAGTAGCAAACAGATAAAGAGCAGAGAACAAACGCCGGTCTTTATTATATGCCATTTTTTCACCTGAGGATTTTGGAATCTAGAGCTGCGGTCGGAAAGTAAAAATTACACTTGGTTAAGCGACTTGCCAACTATTGATTACGAGTGGACACTCCCCTTGTGGGCTTTGAAAAAGTAGAGTCTTCGAGACGAGTTCGGCTTTGGCAGCGTATTCTAATTGGCAGTAATATTCGGTGGACGATATTTCGTCTGTTGATTGTGTTGATTGTTACGGGTGTTTTATTTTTCTACTTTTTCCCTAGTGGTGAGGCTAGGTATCGTCGAATTTTAGTAGATGGCAAGAGCATGAGGCCAACGTATGTTAATGGACAGACACTCTGGATGCATACTCTAGAATATACTGATAAACCTCCTAGCCGTGGGGATGTAGTAGTGTTGGGTAAAGACTGGCAGAGCAAACCTTTTTATCTGAAGCGAATAATAGGGTTGCCGGGAGAGAGAATAGGAATTCGGCGCGGGGAAATGACCATAAACGGGGAGGTGTATGATCAATTTGGGGAAGGACGAATCAGGGCTCGTTTAGTGCCGGTAAAGCTTCGAGATAATGAATATTTCGTCTTGGGAGATAATCGGCCTATTAGCAGTGGAGGGGTAGTCGAGGTGAATAAAATTCTAGGTAAAATTTTGTGATAATTAACTAACGTTGGTGGATTGCTGCTCAATTTGCCGAGTGATTTCCAGTGCTAACTCGATTGCCTGCTTGGCGGATTCTCCGGTAACAATAGGAGCCTGTTTTTCTTTGACGCATTTCACAAAACTTTCGAGTTCCACCTTTAGTGCTTCTTTATGTTCAATAGGAACTGGTTCTCTTACCACTTTCTTTCCCCCTAATTGACTAACAATGCTGCTATCATTAGCAACAAGAAGCTTTTTGAGGAGGGAGGATTCCTTCTCTCCTTTTTTTGCTAGTCGATAGTGAAAGCCTTTCTGTTCACGGTAATCAAGCGAGATATAGCTTGGTTGGTCTCCACCACTAAAGACCCGAATTTTTCGCATACGTTCAGGGCTAACGCGACTTGCGGTTAAATTGGCTACGCATCCATTTGAAAAACGTAAACGAGCATTCGCGATATCCTCGGAAGGACTTAGCACTCGAACTCCAGTTGCATCTACGTGTTCAACCTTTGAAGACACAAAAGTAAGGACAATATCCAAGTCATGAATCATGAGATCAAGAACCACTCCGATGTCCATGCTGCGGGCTGGATATGGTGAAAGTCGATGCGACTCGATAAACCGGGGTTCTTGAACAGCTTTTTGCAGAAAGTTAAACACAGGATTAAATCTTTCAATATGCCCAACTTGTAACACGCAGTCCTGAAGTTTGGCTAAATTTACTAGTTCAGCTGCTTCATTGACGTTATCGGTCATGGGCTTTTCTATGAGCAGATGCTTCCCTTTTTCTAGTAGAGATTTGGCCAACTGATGGTGAGTTATAGTTGGTGTTACAATGCTCAATGCGTTCGCTGAGGCTGCTTCTTCCAATGAGTTAAGTGCAATAGTCCCATATTTGGCTGCAATAGATTTGGCCTGTTCATGGTTGGTATCGAAAACACCGATTAGTTCAATTTGTCCCTTTTGGTGAAGATCTTTGTAGATTCGTGCATGGTTTTGCCCTAGTGAACCTACTCCTAGTACTGCGACTTTGATGCTCGATGCCACAGCCCAATCGTAGCGGCTCTTTTACTTTCCTGCGAGGAAATGAGCTTAATTTAAATATGTTTGAGTAATCGGAAATTCATATAAAGCTAGTTATCAGCTCAAGCGAACACTCGACAGCCATCCGACTCCTACTCATTATGCCTCGCCGCTATGGCACAACCGGAAATAAAAACCAAAGTTGTTGGTAGTTATCCGATTCCACTTTGGTTGAGTAATAACCCATCCACTCCCGCTTTACGGGATGCAATTATGGTCGTGTTAAAGACGCAGGAATTAGCAGGTATAGATTTAATTTCTGACGGTGAACTTTCACGCTATGATATTAGTCATCCAGAGACTAATGGAATGATTGATTATTTCATACAACCCATGGGAGGGGTTTCATCTGTAATCACGCGGAGTGATTTAGAGCAATTCGCCTCCGAACAAAGAATGGGATTTCGCCTTCAGCCTGCAGGGGTTGTTCAGGGACAAGTTACGGAGGGGACCATGAATCTTCCCCGCGATTGGCAATTTTTCAGTGGGCTTAGCAAGTCGGAGACTATGTTCACTTTTACGGCACCTTATATGCTATCGCGGACTTTAATAGATAGGCATTACGGAGATATTAGGCAATTAACGATGGATATAGCTGAGGTTTTGCGTAAACAGATGCAGGCAATTGATGCTCCAGTAATTCAAATGGATGAGGCTCACCTTACTGGTCATGCAAATGATGCTGAATGGGCGCATGAACCCTTTAATCATGCTCTAAGTGGGGTGCGAGGAGAGAAAGCGCTACATCTTTGTTTTGGAAATTATGGAGGACAATCTATCCAGAAAGGATATTGGAAAGATTTAATGCCTTTTCTTAACAATCTTGATGTCGATCACCTAGTTTTAGAATTCGCGCGACGAGGCTATGATGAACTAGAAGAATTTAAAGAGCTCAAACCGGAGGTTAAACTTGGTGTTGGTGTAGTGGATATAAAAGACAATGAAGTAGAATCGAAAGATGTTGTTGCTAGGCGTATAGAAAATGCAGTCGGTGTTTTAGGAATAGAACGAATAAAATGGATTCATCCTGATTGTGGGTTTTGGATGCTACCCCGTAGTGTAGCTGACAGAAAAATGGCGACTTTGGTTGCAGGCCGAGATGCTTTTTTAGATCTATAAAATTAGCTATTTAAGCGTAACTCAATTGGCATTAAGTCTTTACAGCCGGAAAATGCCATTTTTATCCACTTCCACTACAATTGCTAAAAATGCTGTTTTCCCCATTTAAAAACAGTTTTTTGGAAGGGTGTTGGAAAGTTTCTCACTAGTTATTCACATAATTAAAAAGTGCGCCATATTGTCCCTATATTGTATGTTGACAAAGGGGTATCTCACATTTAGTTTGCCCGCCTGCTAACGGCTTGGGAGGCCCATTTTGGTCCCGTCGTTGGTGTAAATAAGAAAGGATGTGAGTATCTTTTGACGGAAATAAGAATTAGAAAAGGGGAGACATTGGACAAGGCATTGCGCCGGTTGAAGAAACGACTCGATCGCGAGAACGTGATCAAAGACGCACGAAATAATCGTTATTATGAAAAGCCCAGTGTTCGTCGCCGTCGTAAGATGAAGGTTGCAAAGTTCTCGCAAATGCTAAGAACTCGCTACGCTGATAATTAATTCAAAGTAATTTTTTTTGGCCGGAAGTTGCCTTACTTGGTGGCTTCCGGCTATTTTTTTGAAATGTATTCGTTTTCCACATGTTGGAATTCCCACCGCCACACTGATGGTCGTGCAATGCTTGAAGAGATTCGCGACTTAGGCTTCGAGTATGCCGAACTGAGTCACGGTATACGATTGAGCTTAGTTCCTGGTATCATTGAGGCTTTTGAGGCAGGAGTTATAAAGATTTCAACCCTCCACAATTTTTGCCCACTTCCTATTGGATGCAAACATGCTAATCCGAATGTTTTCAAGTTTTCCTCGACAAATGTCCGAGAACGCGAAAATGCCTATAAGCACACTCTTAAAACAATTGAAATGGCCGATCGCCTGGGCGCGAAGTTGATCGTACTACACATGGGTGAGATCGATATGCGCAATTATACGGATAAACTGATTTCACTCCTTGAAGCGGGCAAACAGGATACTCCAAAATATCAAAAACTCTGTCAAAAAGCAGAGATCAAGCGAGAAAAAGCTAAAGCAAAATACTGTGAAAACTCTTATGAAATGTTAGAGCGAATTGTTGAGCAAGCAGCTATGCGAGGAATCAAGCTTGGGGTAGAAATTCGGGAGGATCTTGAAGAGATTCCACTTGATAGTGACTGGGATTTTTTCTTTCAAAGATTTGAGGATCCAACTGTTTGTTATTGGCATGATATTGGTCATGCACAAATTAAAGAGAATTTGGGCTTCATTCATCACCGTTTGCACTTAGAGTCAATGGCTCCTCATTTAGGAGGCTTTCATTTACATGACGTAGAGTTTCCTGCACGTGACCATCGACCTCCAGGTATGGGTATGATTGATTATGAGGGGCTTAAGCACCTTGTTAAGCCTGATCATATTAAAGTGTTTGAACTAAGTCCAAGCTTGAAGCCTGAGGCTGCTATCGAGGGGGTAGCGCACCTAAAATCTGTTTGGGGGCAGGAGTGAGGTCAAAGTCTAATTTACTCAAATTCGTTTTCAAATTGGCGATATGTTTGCTTTTGGTCGCTTGGATTTTACACGCGGTCTTTGCTGGGGAAGCAGAAAATGCCCTTAAATTGGAAGGAAGAAAATGGGCAGAATTATCGATGGGGGAACAGTTTCAAGAAAGCTGGGCTATTGGTCCTTCGAGGCTATGGAAAACGATTTCTGGTGTAGAGATCGGGTGGCTAATGGTTTCACTTATATTCATGGGGCTTACAATACTCATTGGGGTTTTTCGTTGGCGCATAATGTTAGCTGTTCAGGGCTTAAAGCTTTCGTTTGGAAGGGCGATGAAGATTTCTCTAGTATCTCATTTCTTCAACTCCTTTTTATTAGGCTCAACTGGAGGAGATTTACTGAAGGCTTACTTTGTATCAGCAGAGACGAGTAATAACAAAGCTGAGGCGGTAACGACAGTTCTAGTCGATAG
Source organism: Verrucomicrobiota bacterium (assembly GCA_036166355.1). Taxonomy (GTDB): domain Bacteria; phylum Verrucomicrobiota; class Verrucomicrobiia; order Limisphaerales; family UBA1096; genus UBA1096. The sequence goes on from JAYZHR010000025.1 coordinate 73,095, forward strand.
ACTTTTAGGGCTTTTTTCGATGCTTTTATTTTGTTCCATCCTCGCTTTGATGAATTGGGATATTGTTATAAGCCAGAAACGATTTATGGCTGTGATGCTATTGGTTTTAGGCATGTTATTCCTTAGTGGAATGGTTGTGGTACTTTCTTTTTTGGGGGGGCCAAACAAGTTGCGTCTGAAATTTGAGCTTATTTTAAAGAAGTTGCCAAAGGGAGAGGGATTGGTGCGGTGTATGGAGGCATGCAGATCTTATGGGGAAAAAGTAAATTTTCTCCCTCGGGTGCTAGGTTGGTCGATGCTGATGAATATTGCTTGTGTGATGCAGATTGTATCCCTTGGGTGGGGACTTGGCTTGGATATGACACGTCATCTACTTGTGATGATGATGATAGTTCCGGCAATTATATGTATCAGTGCCCTTCCTATCACGCCAAGTGGGATTGGGGTTCGTGAGAACCTTTACGTCTCGTTACTTTCATCGACAGCAATTGGCATTGCCGAAAAGTCTGCGTTGTCTCTTTCAATCTTGGCTTTTGCAGGTAGTTTACTTTGGAGTCTGGTCGGAGGAGGGGTTTACTTTTTTTTCCGTAGCCAAAAAACGCTCGATCGATATTAGTTAGTTGCAGGTCAGCTAATCTATAATTCCTTTAGAAGTGACTTCAACTCGCTTAAGCGGCTGTCTGGTGTCCGTTTTTCGAATCGAGGATATTTGCCGCCAAGGGTTATGGGTTTTCCGTTGCGCGTGAACATAATCTTTTCTTCCCGAGTCTCTATAGAAGTTACATTTTTTGGAGCGGCCATTACTTTTAATTCTGCAACACGAAG
>JAYZHR010000026.1:0-5964 GCA_036166355.1 Verrucomicrobiota bacterium
AATTCAAAGGCAGATATTTATAAGCAAAATCAATGCCATTATTATTTTTGGATAATTTTATTAATTAACTTAATACACAGTATAGCAACAGTTTAGACACAATATATTGTTAGTGATATGTAACTGACGCAAAATGAAAATACTGTGTGTTTTTGTGCACCATGTTGTTTTACAGTCAAAACAATCAATAAAATGCAGACTTAATTTAAAGCCAACCATATAACTTCAATCGTAAAAAGGGCTTAAATTAAAGGGAATGGATCATTCTTGATCAAAGATGAAATATTTGTTCAACGAACTCAATTAGTTGGCATCAAAATTGCGTCTTCACTAGGCGGGTTGATCCCAAAAACATGCTTTTGGGAAGTTGGGGAGTGGTTGTATTCCGAATCGAGTTACTAACAACTAGTAAAAAAATCTTGATTACCGAGTGCAATCAAACCCAAATGCCCCGGGCCAAAAGCCTGAGCTAAGCCGTAGAGAAGTTTTTCTGCGGTGAAATACTTTTTTTAAACTAATAGATCAACGAGATATTATGAGCAAAGCTAAACTCGAATACATCTGGCTGGACGGCTATAAGCCGACTCAAAGCCTACGAAGCAAGACCATGGTCGTTTCTGACTTTGGTGGAACATTGGAAGACTGCAAAACATGGTCGTTCGACGGCTCCTCAACCGAGCAAGCCGCGGGTAATGACTCCGACTGTCTACTAAAACCAGTGGCCCTGTATCCAGACCCTGACAAGATTGGCACCGACAACTGGTTGGTGATGTGTGAGGTTCTGAATGCTGACGGTACCCCTCATGAATCCAACGGACGCGCCACCATCGATGATGATGACGACGACTTTTGGTTTGGTTTTGAGCAGGAGTATGTTTTGTGGGACAACGAAACTAACCTGCCTATCGGCTTCCCGAAAGGTGGATTTCCTGGCCCTCAAGGCCCATACTACACCTCTGTTGGGGCTGCCAATGCCATTGGCCGCGACATTGTAGACGAACATCTACAAATCTGTCTCGATGCTGGTCTTAATGTCGAGGGAATCAACGCTGAGGTTATGATGGGACAATGGGAATTCCAGATCTTCGCAAAAGGTGCAGGCAGCGCCGGCGACCAAATCTGGCTGGCTCGCTACCTCTTAGAACGTGTCGGAGAACGCTATGGCATTTCTGTAAACTGGCATCCTAAACCAATATCAGGTGATTGGAACGGATCTGGCATGCACGCAAACTTCTCATGCGGCAAGATGCGCGACGAAGGCGGGGAAGCACTTATGAATGCGATATGTGAAGAGTTTGGAAAAAATATTGGCGAGCATATTGATGTTTATGGAGCTGAAAATAATCAGCGTCTTACAGGTCTTCACGAAACCCAGTCAATTGACAAGTTCTCATATGGAGTTTCTGACCGTGGGGCATCCATCCGCATACCTGTTGGAACTATTGAGGATGGCTGGAAGGGCCGCTTGGAAGATCGTCGCCCAGCTTCCAATGGTGATCCCTACCAAATTGCAGCAGTGATCATCAAAACCACAAAAAAAGCTCTTTAAAACAGAGCTTTAAACAATTCACAAAAAGACCGGCATAAAATTGCCGGTCTTTTTTTTTTATTCATATTAGAGAAAAATTCTAACAAGGCTGATGCCCCCAGTCTGATTCTTTAAGAGCTTCCTCGTACTGAGCCATTTGCTCCTCCTTGGATAACTCAGTCGTAGATTTAGCAGGAAGAACTAACAATAATTCGTGACACAAGGAACAAGGTCTCTTCTTATCAATGTCAGATTCCTCAAATTGCGATTCTCCACCGCAAGAATTACATTTTAATGTGATCACGACCAAAGAATCTGACACTGAAAAAATTAGTCAATACTTTCCCAATCATAAATATGAGACTTTCTTTATCCAAAATAGTGGTCAACGAGGAAGCGTTTCTGGTAAATCAGCAATAACAAATGCCATCACAGCCATTGCTGCAACACAACGGTTGAATTCAACCGGATTAAGTTTGTCGATTGTGTCAGCATCAGTGTGGTGATACCAAAAATATTTTTCACGATCCACTTCAAGATGCATAACTGGCACGCCACCGCGAACGAGCTTGAGTACATCTGCCCCCCTACATCCTTTCTCTACATCTCCAGCACCAATTGGATCAAGTAGCTTGGCAACTCCTCGAATAATCTCCATTCCCCTACCACTGCCAAGAAACCCAAATCCAGTCGGTTGAAATACTCCAGCATCAGACTCAATAGCTAATGTATGATTAGCTAAGGAAGCCTCGTGCTTCTTGGCATACTGCAATGCACCGCGTATACCGTTCTCCTCATTGGTCCACAGCACAATGCGTACAGTACGCCTTGGCTTTAAACCAAGCTGCAACATAAGCCGAGCCGCCTCCCATGCAGCCAAACATCCCCCGCCATCGTCCATCGCCCCTTGCCCAACATCCCAAGAATCAATATGACCACTTACAATAACTATCTCCTCTGGTTTTTCTCGACCTGGAATTTCAGCAATTACATTTCGAGAAATTCCATCGGTCAGCATCTTTGCATCCATTTTTAATCTCACTCGAATTGACTCTCCGCGAGATGCCATGCGAGTAAGCATATTTGCATCCTCTAGCGAAATGGCAGCATGCGGGATTTTTTTTACTCCACTGACATAAGACATGTTACCAGTATGTGGAGTCTGCATTGAGAATGGACCAACTGAACGAATTAAACTAGCAACTGCTCCGGCCCGAGCAGCGTGATTTGCTCCCTGAGTTCTAACAATAACCGTCTCACGATACTCGGTGAACGGCACATTAAATAAAACAATTTTCCCTTTAGCTTCCTCAGATCGTTTCTTGAGATCGTCAAAGCCACTCACAACAAGCACATCTGCTGTGATTCCTTCTGGAGGCGTCCCAACACTTCCGCCTAAACCCAACATGGGCAACTTACGACTGCGCGGTTGAATTAACTCTACCGACTCGTTACCTCTAACCCAGCGCGGAACAATAACCTCTTCACCTCTTACATTTTTAAAACCATCCTTTTCCATTTCAGACAGACACCAGTCGATGGCATCCTCAAGATTTTTAGTGCCTGTAAATCTAGGTCCAAACTTGTCACATAAGGTGGCTAGACGAGAAAATCCAAAAACACTATTGGTCGCAACTTGAATCAGTCGTTGCGATTCCGGTGTGTAATCAGAAGGCAAATTGCCAGCAGTAAACCCGCTTTCAGATATCGAGATAAAAAACAAAAAAGGGAAAAAGAATTTAATATTCATGATCGATCAAAAATGGTTTCGACATAGACATCATTATACTAGCTAATATGAGTATTCAAAAATTTCAGTTGGTGAATATTGAAGGCAAAACAATCTGCTATCAAATATTAAAGTTATTCTCCAGGAGTACCCCCTTTTTGCGGACTAGACTTCCAGTTGGCAGGGTGATTGGCATCAGCGGAAGGATCAATGAGCTGAATGGAGTGCCCTACAGTATCATCATCTGCTGGCCATGGTGCTTTATTGTCATATTTCAACACCTCTACTTCTACACCTTCAGGGCTTTCTAGAATCAACTTTTCCCCGCCATTAGATAATGTTCCATTATACCATCCGTATACATCCAGCCGAGGATAACGTTTGTAAAAGGACTCAGGATTACCATTGTTTGCTAAAATAAATGTTTCCCCTGAAGCAATTTTTGCCTGAAGCCTGAAAAGGAAATCTATGCCTTTAATTTTGTACCAACTTAAATCGGCCTCAGACTGACTAATATTTTTCAGCTCAATAAATTCATAATCACTTCCTCCAATAGGATTGTACATTACCTCATTAAATTTCACCGGGAATCCAAGTGTATCAGGTGTGAAAAAAGCCTCAGTTAACGCACTCCACTTATCATCAATACGTGTACGCGCCCTGACAGTAGTATGCCGACTAAAAGCAATCTGCTCAGTAAATATTCTACTGGTAGAACCTCGTGGATCAGTGCCATCTAAGGTGTAATAAATCTTACCCTTTGGAGCAGTCATATCCAGTGTGAATTCAGATTTAATCGTGCCCCCGTGCTGACTGAAACGAGGAGCATTTAAAGAACGCTGTAAGTCAATGCTGGCCATTTGCTCCATCACAATCCTTCTGCGCTGAGGAATCCAAACCTTTCCAATATAGGGACTCATGTCAGGAAGAACATGTTTCATTTCTTCTGTTAATTCTCGGTGTAGAAGTGAAATGTGCTTATCTGTCAACGCCCCTTCATTAAAATAATGTTTTTGAACTCGATCAGCAAAACGAAGGCGGAATTCCGGATTCGCAGAAAATGATTGAAAGATGCGCGCAATATCAGCCCGACTCGCAAGCGCACCTTGTGTAAGATTGTTCGACGTCACAACACGTCTTTGCCTCCCAAGCATCTGCTTGCCATCTGTCCCAAAAGATCTCTCTGCATCCCAAAGATAGAAACGCCACTTTGCACCAGTGCGCCGTTCGCGACCGGCTCGCCAGTTATTATAAGGCCAATCGTCCATATCGACGTAAATGCAAAGCATTATGTAGTCGATAAAGTTATCGAGATCGATTAGGTCAACCGCTTTCTTGTAATTAGCTGGATTAGTAAGATCACGATTGATAGTAAGCTTTTTAAAACGGTTCCACTCAATATCATCACCCTCTCGAACCTCACCAAATTGCGCGATTAGATCCCATTCGGAACTACCACCATGCCTTGAACGTAAAAAATTAATATCTACCCTTTCAGTGGGATTATAGTAAGCCTGACTCTTCCCATTCAGTAATAGATTCACAAGTATTCCCCGACTAGAAGCATGACCAAGGTCACGGTACAATCTGCGGCAAAGCTCGTCACAAATGAAGGGATTGATCGAATCATTCATACCAGCCCTAAGAACAACATGTTCAAATTCATCAATCGGGAGATCAGGAAACAAAGGATAGTTTAAACGGCTTTCTCCATACTTGCCTCTATAATAAAGACGAAATGAGTACTTACTCCATGGCACTGGCCTATAGGGAGTATGACGAGCTCTAATGAAATCTCCACCTTGTAGTCGCATCCCACTTGCAATCTGAAAACCATCTGAATCATCTAGAAAAAACATCTCAGCGGAAGCTGGACGTTCCCATGCCATGCCCCGCTTGTTAGTGTTACGTGGATCGATTTCCAAAATTCCAGTTTCACCCCAAAGATTTTTTTTCTCCGTAACAAGTGAAATAACAGGAAGTGAAGTAATGGCTTTAGAATTACCAAGTACAAAGGTGTGAGTAGACTCATCAGATGCCCATGCCCCACGTCTAAAAGTTGCAGCCCGAATCACAGTAGTGTCGGTAATCGGTATTGGACCGGTATACATTTGCCCATTAGTTGTTGTTGGCAATGAATAATCTGTAGTATAGCGAATTGAAGCCTGATCTTCTTTTGTGCTTAGGACAAGATCGAATGGTTCCATAAAGAAACCTCTTTTCCGGCTAAACTTGGGCTTAGCTAGAATATTCTCAAAACTACCAATTCCATTACTAGCACCAGGTGTGGGTTTGATGAAATATACCCATCGATCAGTTCCAGAAAGACCGTATGAAATATTACTGCGCTGTTCAGGATACTTGGGAGTAACTTTGTCTATCAACTTCCGGGGCAACTCAGGACTAAATAGACCTATATAACCACCTCTTAATCCAAGTTTAAAATTAGTGTGTAGCTCCCTGCCTATAACCCGCCGATTCTTACCAGATGCAAAAACTAACAGAAACTCCTTTGGCGCAAGATCAATATCAGGAAAAATCCATTTACCAGGACGATCCCTGTCATCTGTCAAAGACCACCCCCCCAAATTAACAGTATTACGCCCCCTATTCTCTAGTTCAATCCAATAAACTGGCTGATCATTCTCATCTCTTATATTGGATTGGTTGGAAGCCATGAACTCATTAATTACAACTACTCCCGGCC
>JAYZHR010000027.1:0-8193 GCA_036166355.1 Verrucomicrobiota bacterium
CACCTTTACGCACTCCACGAGACTTAGACTGCCCAAGACCAATAACATTTACGACTTGATTATCACTAACCTCTCCTACAGCTACACAAACCTTGGATGTCCCTATTTCAAGACCAACAATTATCTGAGAATCGCTCATATTAACAGTTTACTTGCCGGCCATTTTTTGATTACGACGAATCTCCTTTGCTATGTTAGGTGAAAGCATCCAACGAACTGGGATATTATTGGTCACAGAAAGGTCCATGGTCTCAATAGCAAGTCCATATTTTTTCCCGTGTGCGCGAATTTTATACCATCGATTGAATTGCTGCTGTAAACGATTGTGAGACATATCAATCTGAGCTCCATCACCAGTAGTCACTCGTAAGATTTGTGGTTGCGATAAGTCAACTACCCGCAAATCAACCTCCCCAGCCATGGACGATTTCCTATACTCTCTAATAACACTAAGAGCAGACTGCAATTTCGGTAAGTTTGCTGAACGACCTGGAACAAGGGAACGTAAAGCCCTAAGATCAATCCCAGCGAGCACCGGCAAAGACCATTCAGACTGATGTTGCGGGAGAACAACAGACTGGCCAACTACAGGCGACATCACGTGACCAGATTCGTCTATCTGTAATCTTACACAATCGTATTGACTCTCATTATCTAAGGCTCGCTGCCAAACCCAAATTTGAGCTGTTGGCACTCGTTCTGTTACCCTCACTTGAAGTGTATCTGGCAGAAATCTCTCAACTGAAGCCATTTTTACACGAGGAGTAAGTTCGATATTTCGCTTTATCCTCAACAAATCAAGAGAGAGTAAATTATCACCTACCTTAACACCTCCTAAATCTTTAAGTTGAGTCTCACTAATGATTCCGTCCGTTCTGTAGTCTATATCTGAAACAGCAAAAGATTCATTTTCATAAACAAGCCTATTTAAAGCATACTTCCCTCCTAGCAAGCTAACTGAAATAAGTAAGGAAAGAGTAACAAATAACGTCATTAAAGAACGTAACCAACGAAACCTATCACTGCGAAGTTGCTGCGCTTTCGCTTTAACTGAAAGTACATTTCTATGTAAAGTCTTCTTGTTTTTCTGTCTTGATTTCAACGCCATATCAAATCAGTTCTGTTTAATGAAAATGCGTTACTGGCTCCAGTGCTAAATTCACAAGTCTCTCACAAAGCTGAATAAAATTTAACCCCGCCTCTTGGGCAGCTATGGGTAATAAGCTAGTAGCGGTCATACCAGGTAAAGTATTGATTTCCAATAATACAGGATCACCATCTTCACGCACTATAAAATCCACTCTTGCACAATTCCCGCCTCCCAATGCTGACAATGCCTCTTGAGCTGCTAACTTCACTCTTTGTGTGGTTAATTCATTAAATTCAGCAGGGCATATATAATCAGTAGCACCTACAGTATATTTATTTTTGTAATTGTAGCCGCCATTCTTTGGGATAATCTCAACTATAGGCAAAGGCTTTCCTTCCAGAACTCCTACAGTAACCTCACGTCCAACTATTTTTTCTTCAACTAATACAGGTACGCCAAATTTCATCGCATTACTCAATCCACTTGACCATTCGGATGCCTTTTCAATAAATTCAAGACCTATACTAGAACCCTGCATCGTTGGCTTTAGTACTAAAGGCAACTTCAATCCAATAGGAATTTCATTAACCATACCCTTAACTACATGATCTTTAGCTACTGACAAACCATACTTCTTACATAATCGTTTAGTATCAATCTTGTTAAATGCTAATCGACTAACTTCAGCACTACAGCCCGTGTATGGCATATTCAACTCATCCAATCTTGCCTGCACTGTTCCGTCCTCGCCAAAGTTGCCATGCAAAGCAAGAAACACGACATCTATATCAGGTGGTAATTGAAATTTTTCATCAATCGGATCTAACTCAAATACTTGATGCCCCAACTGTCGAAGTGCATCCGCTACAGCTGCACCAGATCGCAAAGATACATCACGTTCAAAAGATGGACCGCCTAACATTACACAAATGTTGAGAAATTGAATCATGAATTTAAACACTTCCAATAATTTGAACTTCTGTTTTAAGATCAATACCACGCTCGTCGTAAGCTCGCTGCCTGATATGTTCGATCAATTTCAAAAAATCCCCTGCTGTAGCACCGCCTTTGTTAACAATGAAATTACCATGCTCTATGGATACCATCGCACCGCCTTCACTTGCCCCTTTCAAACCGAGTTCATCCACCAATTTCCCGGCAGGAATCGAATCAGGATTTTTAAATATACAACCAGCACTTCTAGCCTTCGGCTGAGCATCCCATCGTTTGGAACTAAAAACAGCCATTCGATTAGAAATAGCCTCCATATCATCAGGTTTTCCTAAAAGTATTGCCTCAAGTGCAATATGATTTTGCATAAGCGGGCAGCTTCGGTAGGAAAAATGAAGTTCCTTGACTCCAATTTCAAAAACTTTACCAGCCATATCCATATAATTTATACTTTCAACAATCTGACTCATCTCACCACCCCAAGCACCAGCATTCATACGTAAACCACCTCCAATAGTACCCGGAATACCTTCTAAAAATTCCATTCCTGACAGGCAATTACGTCGAGCTTCAGTAGCGATTTTCTTCATCCGAGCGCCTGCGCCACATCGAATACGATCCCCATCCACTTCCACTCCAGAAAACTGTTTATCATTAAGGCGAACTGTCAGGCCACGTACACCACTGTCCAATACCAAAAAATTAGAGCCCAATCCCAAGACTGTGACTGGCAGATCAAATTCGAGGCATGTCTCCATTAAGACAGCAAGATCTCGCTGAGATTTAGGCTCCGTAAACCAATCTGCCCTCCCCCCGGTTCTAAGGGTGGTAAATTCACCTATCGCTATATCTTTTGATACTACAGTGCCATCATGTACTACACTTTCCAGAATCGACTTAAAATCATCCCGCCCTACTTCAATTGAAGCTGTTGAATTAAATCTCATGACACGACCTCTGCCAACCTAGGCTCAGAGGCAATAAAATCAGCCTCTTGCAAATCCTCCCAATCACACACCTCATACATTCGTTTCACTACTTCCTCAGTAGCACACTTTGACTTCCACCTCTTCATCGACTCTGCCATTTTCTTCAACTTTGCTGGTCGATTAAATAGTTCTTTTATCTGACGAGTAAATAAACGTGGTGTTAGTTGTTTCTGATGAAAACACCGGGCCGCACCCATCTCAACAAAAGTTTGAGCATTAGATCTCTGGTGATCATCTACTGCAGAAGGATAAGGAATTAAAATTGCTGGTAATTCCATAGAGGAAAATTCAGCAAGTGAAGAGCCCCCGGATCTGCTAACTACCAAGTCTGCTGCCCCAAGTGCATATTCCATTTCTGTCAAAAAAGGCCGAACCACTGCCCGTATTCCAAGAGCATCATAAGCTAATCTAATTTGCTCTAAATTTTGTGTTCCAGTAAGGTGAATGAATTGTAGTTCCGGAAGCACCTTTTTCAAATAGGGCAGAGCATCAATGATAATCTGATTGATAGCATTCGCCCCTTGACTCCCTCCCATAACTAAAAGAACTGGTAAATCATCCGCCAGACCAAGAACAGTTCGAGCGTCAGCCTTAGACACTAACTCCATTGTTGCACGCACGGGCAATCCGGTTGCTCTAACACCGGACCCCATAACTTGCGGCAAAGAATCGGGAAACTGAACATAGACCTCATCTGCAAGGGGCGATAGTATCCTATTAGCTCTACCTGACACTGCATTAGCTTCATGTAAAAATATTTTCGCACCCATTATCTTTCCAACAATAACTGGAGAAACACTAGTAAAACCTCCCATCGCTAATACTGCCCCTGGGCGCTTTCTTAAAAACAATTTCCTACAACAATTTACCGATTGCAAAAATTTATAACTGAAATTCAAAGGATTACGAGTCAGGCCAACCATAGGCAATGCCTCTATCTCCATACCGTAAGCAGACTTAACCGCAGTTTGATCAACTTCTTTAGGACTAACTAACAAAAGCACTTCAAACCCCCGGGCAACAAGTGCATCACCCACAGCAATCCCAGGAAACAAATGCCCTCCAGTTCCCCCGCAAGCAATAGCAACGCATCTAGGCAAGTGACTCATAATTTTAAACAGGCCTAAAAGGAGACAATCCACCTGGAGCACCAATCTTGGATGATTTTGTTGATATACTATTAGAAAACCTAGCAATACTTAAAAGAACACCAACACAAAACAACATCACTACAAGATTTGTTCCACCACGACTTATGAAGGGCAATGGCAATCCTTTATTAGGTAGAGTACTCGTAACTACACCAATATTAATAAATGCCTGAAATCCGACCAGCAATGTCAGACCGGAGCCTAGAAGAAAACCAAAAATATCACTCGACTTAAGTGATATATAAGCTCCACAAAATACAAATAGTACAAAAGCCACTACAACCGCCATTGTAGCTATCAAACCCAATTCTTCACCTATTACTGAAAAAATAAAATCGGTTTGATGCTCGGGCACAAAACCGAGTTTTTGTCTTCCATTGCCCAAACCCAATCCAGTGCTCCCTCCTGATCCCAAAGCAATCATTGATTGCCAAGCCTGATAGCCCACACCTTGTTTGGTTCCTTCAGGATCTAACCAACTCATTATACGATTGAGGCGCACAGTATTTTGCGAGAGCAAATACACTGCCGCAGGAACAAGCGTAATCACCGGAATAGCGATATATCGAAGTTTTGTGCCAGCCAAAAATAACATCAAACCACATACTGCCGCTATTAACACTGTACTTCCCCAGTCCGGTTCTAAAAAAACTAGTAACAAAAACAAACCTATAGTCAAACTAGGAAAGAGCATTCCGTACTTGAAAGAATCCATCTTACGACCTTTCCTTTCGCAGTAATGAGCCAGAGCAATAATTAAAGCAATTTTCGCGAATTCTGACGGTTGAAAAGTAGTTCCAGGCAATTGAAGCCATCGCCGAGCTCCATTTATTTTCATGCCAATCCCTGGGATCAAAACTGCTACCAAAAGAATAAAGGCTACAATTAACATAGGCAGCGACATTTTTTTTAATAACTGATAATCCAATTTAGCAGTAATCCCGCAGACCACTATGCCAATTAAACACCAGAGAAGCTGTGCTCCCCAAAAAGAAGTACCACGATGAAACATCGTAGTACTGTAAAGCATTACTAAGCCCAGAGCTAAAAGCGCTGAAACAATAAAAACTAAAGTAGTCGAAGCATACTTCATTTGAGCGCTTCGGTTATTCTTCTACTGCCTTTTTTGGAATTATCAAATTTTGCCCAGGCCGGATATTTGAAGTTTTAAGATCATTTCTATCACGAATCGCTTTAACAGTCGTTTTGTGGTTCTTCGCTATAGTGTAGAGGTTATCCCCAGCTTTAACTTCATATTGAACAACTCCTTCTATCAACTCAGGTTCATCCTTCTCAGGTATAGGCGAAGGGATTACTAATACTTGACCAATGCCTATTCTGTTAGGATCAACTGCAGGGTTGGCCTCCTTTAATGCTGAGATTGTAACACCATGTTTGCGTGCAATGGCTGTGTAGTTATCACCTTTCACTACAACGTATTCTGACTGGCCAGAAGTAACAGGCACTTCAGTACTATCTTTTTTAGGGATTGGCACCAATGGAACAACATCAGAAACCAATTCAACAACATTCGTACTCGGCTTTGCATTATCTGATGGAATAGGCAAAGGTGGTGCGGAACCAACATTATTTGTCAAATCAGATGATAATGGAGGTCCCAATAACTGCACATTATTGGTCGGATTTTCTGGCGTAGTAACGTCACCTATTGGAGGCAGTTCCAGAACAGAGTTAGTATTCGAAGCCAGAGGCGTTAAAGAACCTTCCTGCTGACAACCAGAAAATAACAATCCTCCAAGAAAAACAACGTGTACCGCCATTATGATCATGACCATTTGCAGGCCAGAACGATCCTTGGATTTTTTTTCGAGTAATGAACTCTTAGGTTGAAGTGGGTTTTGTCTAGACATGATTAGTTAATACTCCTTGATATATTTGAAAAAAACTGCACTCGAAAGCGTGCAAAATAAAAACACAATATGTTGTGGTTGAAGAAATCATCACCGCGACACGAAGTTTGATATTTTTGAGGCTGACAATCCTTCACCGGTTGCATCCTTACCTTTCTTAGCGCAACCAGCCAAACGTTCGACAAATTGTCGAAACATCTCACCGCGATGTTGATAGCCATTAAAACTACAGGAATCCTCACTCGCTGGCGAGAGTAAAATTATATCTCCCTCCTCAGCCATATCCCATGCCTGTTTAACCCCATCTTCCAGTGTTTCGACTAGGCGGCACGGCGTAAACAAACCCCATGCTGCTCTTAATTTTTCCCTTGTTTCTCCCATTAAATAAGCAGCTTTAACGCGCCTAGATAATAATGGCCCGACATCATGAAATTCACCTTTTTTGTCCCTTCCTCCAGCTAAAAGCCAAATATTTGGTTCACTACTATTTGAAATTGAAGAAAGTGTTTTTTCCATTGCCGCAATATTGGTTGATCTAGAGTCATTAATGAATTGAACCCCATTTACTTCTCCTACTGTTTCATGACGGTGCTGAAGTGAAGGTTGACTTTTTAGCACGCTAACTGATTGCTCTAAGGGAATTTTAAGAACACGACCAACTGCTAATGCAGCCATAATAATTTCTGCATTATGCGCCCCTTGCAAAAGGCATTCATTAAAGTCAAGCAATGGCCCCTCCCACCCTGGCACTTTACTAACAATTAGCCCTCGATGAAGAGATATATCAGCTCGGCGATTACTAGAACTAAATGTAATTATTTTAGAAGGAATCTCGATACCCAGAGAACGAATTTGAGCCAGCGCCTCACTTTGAATAATTGCCCAATCAAATGATTGCTGATTAGAAAAAATTCTGGCTTTTGCTTTCACGTATTCTGCCATCCCTCCATAGTGATCTTGATGATCTTGATCAATATTCATTAAAACCCCTACAGTCGGCTGAAAAAACTGTGTGAACTCTAGCTGAAAAGAATTAACTGCGAGTATCAGATAGTCTAATTCCTTAGAATTTGAAACAACATCACATACTGGACAATCCACCTTGCCTGCGAGGCGTGTTTCCCTCTGGGCTCCAATTAACAGCTTCTCTATTAATTTCGCAGTTGATGTTTTACCATTTGTTCCTGTTATCCCAATATTCAGACATCTAAGTTGCTGGTAACCTAATTCCAATTCCCCAATCACTGGCACTCCTATTTTCTTTAACGCGACTACCCAGCTCGATTCTCGGATACCTCCTACACTTATTACTGCCAAATCTAGATCAACTAGCAGCTTTGCATCCGAACTAGCCAAGCCTAAATAAACTTCCACTCCAATTTTTACCAAATGTTCAGTTTCTTGCTTAAGCAATTCTGAATCATTACGATCAACAGCCACAACCTTAGCACCTCTTTCACAAAGTAAACGACCCGCTGCCCTTCCTCTTGCTCCAAGGCCAACCAATAAAACGCGTTTACCTTTCAACTTAAACATTTCGCTAAATCATCTCAATTTGAGAGTACTCAAAGCCAAAACTGCAAATAAGATTCCTAAAATATAAAACCTAGCTACCACCTGTGACTCATGCCATCCCTGCTTCTCAAAATGATGGTGTAGAGGGGCCATTAAAAAAACCCTTTTTCCTTCTCCGTATTTTCTACGTGTATACTTAAACCAACTAGTTTGAACTATTACAGAAACAGCCTCAATTACGAATACCCCTCCAGCTATAACTAAAACAAAAGGCTGATGAATTAGGACTGCAATAACCCCTAATGATCCCCCTAAAGCAAGGGATCCAGTATCCCCCATAAAAACTTGAGCCGGATGGCAGTTAAACCAGAGAAAACCAAGCCCAGAACCAATCATTGCAGCACAAAATACGGTTAATTCACCCGCACCTTCCACATAAGGCACTTTCAAGTAATCAGCAATGATTACGTTTCCGGCAATGTATGTTAGGACTATGAATACAAATGCAACAATTAAAGTGCAACCAATAGCAAGACCATCTAATCCATCGGTCAAGTTCACTGCATTTGAACTACCAACAATAGCTAAAATAGTGATTATTATACCTACTATACCAACCCCTTTAA
>JAYZHR010000028.1:0-5179 GCA_036166355.1 Verrucomicrobiota bacterium
CAAATTGATTCCAAATCATGGCACCGGGTGCCACTTTTTTGCTGAAACATTGGTCGCTCACGGGAAATTACGTCGAAGTATTCGAGCAACTTGATTAGGGAAAAAAATAACCACACTGAGTAAACAGTGTGGTTTTTAAAGTGTTTAGGTGAAAAGTGGGTAGTTGCTGGGTCAGTGATTGAATAGGAACTCTTTAGTATTTACTAAGGCCCAAAGAATATCCTCGTAACGTTCCTTAGTTTTATCAACAGGCTTACCCTCCTTATCCAAGGCGACTCTATTTAAATATCCAACAGCCACATCAACCTCCTCTTTCCGGGGAAGCCTAGCAAAAGCACGATAATACAATCTATTGATTTTCTCATTATGACTAATCGTTTTATCCAACGACAAACCAGCAGCCCTCCCGTCCTTACGCGCAAGCTGATCATGAATATTCTTGGCGTTAAAAAGATGAAGACTCTGGGCAAGGCTAGCCTCTTGCGAGCGTTCACATTCGCAGGCGCTTGATGAATCCGGCCTCCCAAATACACTGAGAAAATAATTTGAACTATTATAACTATTATCAGGCAAACAAACAGCACGTGTACCAACCGGCAAACCACTAAAATCACTTTTTGCTAAAATCAAATCGTTTAGTGAATCGTAAAGCACCTCAGCAGTTAAACGCTTTGGCTGAAAACGAGAGAAGTAATGCTTATCTCTAGAATTATGCTCATTAGGAACAGAACTCAATTGATATGTGGATGAGTTAGAAATCAGTCTTACCAATTCTTTTAAGTCATAATTAGATTGCTCAAAATAATCTGCAAGAGCATTCAACAGCTTAGGATGCGTAGCAGGATTTGTAGACCGGAAATCATCTTCAGGATCAACCAACCCGCGACCAAAGAAATGTTTCCAATATCTATTAACTAAAGTCTTTGCAAACAAACGATTCTCATCTTTCTTCATCCAATCTACTAATAAATGACGAGGGTCATCTACAGGATCAATAACCAACTCACTAGACCCTAAACCAGAAGGCTTAACTGGTTTGTTGGTTTTTTTGTTTGTCACCTGAGCAACTCCAGCACGGTGGAACACCATATCCTCACCAGGACGACCGGCATTAGCCTTACCAACACGCGAAAAAAATGCCATAAAGCTGTAATAGTCATTTTGCGACCATTTTTCATATGGATGATGATGACATTGCGCGCATTGCAATCGAGTCCCAAGGAACAACTGAGCGGTATCCTCCATTTGAGCCTGTTGTGAACTGACCTGCTTAAACCATACTGTCGGAGGGCTTTGCTTAATATCCCCAGAAGCAGCAATGATTTCCCGCACAAATCTATCGTAAGGTTTATTGTTATAAAAACTCTCCTTTATCCAATTATAGAAGGCCATCGTAGTTTGCAATTGTGCGCCATTAGATCTTTTATTACGAAGCAGAGATGACCATTTATTAGCAAAAAACTCAGCGTATTCCTCGGTCATAATTAAACGATCAACCAAAGCATCTCTTTTTTTAGGAGACTTATCATTTGTAAAAGATTTCGCTTCTTGTATCGTTGGCAATCGTCCGACCATGTCCAAAGTTACGCGACGAAGAAAAGTAGAATCATCTGTAATCTTAGAAGGAGGCATTCCAACTTCTTTTAATTTTGCAAATATGAACTTATCTATAAAATTCTTTTCAGAGGGAGTTTCCTTTACAGGAGCCCCTAGCGGAACAACACCACGAAAAACTGAAGCTTTGTCTTGATATCGAACCATGATCGCAATTTCACCTGACTGATCACCCGCACTTACTAAACCAGTATTATCCGCTTCAGCATATTCACGATCATTAGACTCATAAACCGCAGAATGTGTAATGTCCTCGATAGAGCCATCAGTCATTCGAGCTAAAACAACAAGTTGCTGCCGTGCACCACGTCTCATCACCCTCTCACTTGGGTGAACTTGAATTGAATCAAGCTTTGGATCTGACGGCTTACCATAAGGCATACCTTGCCGCATCCATTTAACAATCATTTTATAATCAAATGAATCCGCATCAATTCTGGATCCTCCTCCATGAGGAAGCTGACCACTCGCCTTTAATAGAAGTAAGCTTCGTTCCGGCGCAGCGGGAAAAAGCCTTCGCCCACGAGCCTCACGAAGCAGATATTCAAAGTCTTCCTGGGGCTCAAACCCGAGCAAAGAAAGCTTAAATCCATTTTGCCCACCTGATTTGCCGTGGCATCCCCCGCCGTTGCATCCGTGTTTGGTAAATAACGGCACAATCGAATTTGCAAAATTAACCTGCTTTTCCAGATCAATGTTTCTAACCTCAAAAGGAATGAACACGTCACTTTCAACCTCATTATCAATGTAAATCTTTCCTTTTCCATTCGAAAGAGGCTCAACCAAACCTCCGTTTATTCGAACTAAACCTTCAGGCTTTGCAATGAGCCTAACTTCCCTAGTTAAATCTAACAACAGATTGTCATTACCGAAACGAGTGACAAGTAATTGTTGTCGCGAATCTGAACCATCAAGCACAATACGATCCAACACACCTCCATCCCATGTTGGAGCTGTAATTTGAATCTTGGCAGATACCTTTAGAAAACCGAATGAAACAACAGCAGTTACGCCCGTCCAACGTACAATCCTCCTAAAAATTGACGTAAATCCAACTGACATAGGTTTTGGGAATTGTCTTCCGATTCAGATCAGATGCAAGCCGAAAAAAACACTAAATAACTTCTTTTAATGCAGAATAGGCAAATCATTGTCCTCTATCACAAGCTCAGCATCTAGATCCAAATAAAAATCCAGACGACTCTCGGTTTCCCTCTCATTAATTCTTTTAGCCATTAATAAGTAGGAAGCATAATGATTCCCTTCTGACTCAACCAGATTTGCATAAAATTCTGCTAAACAATTATCTACCGGCCTTAATGCATTAGAAAGAATTTGAAATTTTTCACAGCTTCTACCTTCAATCATTGCGGCACAAATTAAGTGGTCAATTACCTGTTCATTTCGACCTTTTCTAACAGCACTCATCATCCCAGATATCCAAGGACTGGAAACAGCTTTTCCAAAGCTCATATCCCTATCACTTAATAAGTTGAGTACAAGATTGAAATGCTCTAATTCCTCAATAGCAATATCTGTTAAATCATGAATAAAGACCGAAAGTTCACTGTATCTCTGAAGATTTAAAGCCGACTTAGCAGCTTTCCGTTCCAAATGAGCATGATCAACCAATACATCTCCCAAATTGGCCATCACTTTAACAAGCCAAGAGTCAGGAGGTTTTGCCCTAAGCATTAACATAGTTACACTTTAATTTTATTAAAAGAATGTAAAGCATGCCAAAAATTCGACTTTTAGCAATTCACATCGAAGATTGTTATTTTAGCCGTAACAGATTCAGATGCTTGACAGTCTTGTCTATATTGTTAGTTTTCACCCCCTTTTTGTGGCTAAGGGGAATGAAAAGGAAGAAACAGAGGCATAAATTTAACTTTTTAGGACATCCTGCCCAACCTTTAATATTTACTAGATTCAGATGAAACAAACATTTCAGCCGTCAAACATTAAACGCAAACGTAAACACGGTTTTCGGGCACGAATGGCCACTAAAGCAGGCCGAAAGATTCTAGCAGGGCGTCGTGCACGAGGCCGTGCAAAGTTAACATCAGCCTAATATAATCCGGCAGCCATGACGGCCTCCGGTCAAATTGCTGGTTTTCCTAGATCAGTCCGTATTCAAGCCAGTTCTGATTTTCGGAATAACAAAGAAAACGGACACCGATTAGCCAAAGGATGCGTATTAGCAAACTGGCAAATATTACCACTTAATTGCGAGTCTCGTTTAGGAGTAGTTACAAGTCGGCACATAGGCAAAGCAGTTACTCGAAATCGCGCTAGAAGACTAATGAGGGAATGTTTCCGTATACACAAAAAAGATCTATGCCACCCAGTTGACTTAATTCTTATTGCACGAAAATCTATAGCAAACCATGGCTTCAATTTTGTAGAGAATGATTTTTTAGAACTACTAAAAAAATGCGAACTACTCCCCAAAAGCACAAAGCCATATAATTACAAATGATGGAAAAGAGAGCAATGAATCCAATCCAATATCTTCTAGTAATAATTATTGGCCTTTATCGGTTATTTTTGTCCCCTATCAAAAATGCTTTATACGGCCCCACTGGATCATGCCGTTTCACTCCGTCCTGCTCTTCATATGCGTTAGAAGCAATTAAAACATATGGAGCAATTAAGGGGACTGCATTAGGAATAAGTCGCATTCTTAGATGTAATCCTTGGGGGAAGCATGGACACGATCCAGTCCCTGAAAAACAACTAAAGTTCGAGCGATCAAATAATAATAACTAAAGAATTCAATGGATAGAACAGCTGTTATTGTAGTTACAATTTGCGTTATACTGCTATTTTGGACTTGGCCCTCCACACCAGTTCAAAACCAACAAGTTGACAGGATTAATTCGACTAACTCACCAAATAATACAATAACAGAATCCTCACCAAAAAATGTTGAGGAAAAATCAATTCTCCCTGAACAATCAACCTCTGCGCCTCCAGTAAAACTTGAATCTGAAAAATTAGTCTCACTAAAAACTAAAAATTCAATTTTCACCTTTACATCTTTAGGGGGATTAAAATCAGTAGGCCTCCTCAAATACAAGGTAAAGCCATGCAGCACCACTAACACAAGTGATATCATATATCTAAATCACGGGCCTGTTCATCCAGTATTCTCACTTGCGGGTATTGATGACAATGAATTCACAATGTCTAACGATGACAACTGGTTATCAATGGTCTCAACGAATCAAGCTGGCATTAGAATTACCAAAAAATTTACACTTTCCACTAATTACCTTCTGCAAACTTCTATTAAATTAGAAAACCCAACAGAAAAGAACATTACTTTAAAACAGAGAACATTAAATTTGGGCACTGCTATGCCACTCAGCGATCCAGACTATAATTCCAACTGGGGGATTCAATATCATAACGGCGAAGACATGGAAGTTATAGACGAAGCTTGGTTCAGCAACAAAACTCTGGGATGCATTCCAGGAACACCCCGCACCTACTTTACATCAAGCCCTACATTGGGGATTAATACGAAAAATTGGCTAGGAATTCACAACAGATTTTTTTC
>JAYZHR010000029.1:0-4152 GCA_036166355.1 Verrucomicrobiota bacterium
GAAGACACTCCTTCTGTTGTATTCAGTGGTCGGTTGTTGGACTTTCCAGCAGTAATTAAATATGAAGATGAATGGAATTCTTCTACTTCATATGAAATAAAAGTAAAATCGTTAGGATTAGTAGTTCCAACTAAGTTGGTCTATGAGTCTGAAATGAAGGTAGATGCTCACGGCATTGTGATATTACCTAACTTTGGGTTTCATGATTGTCTGCGGATAAACGAATTAGTGAAGTATGATCAGTTTGTGAAAATACCTGGATTGGGGGACGATTGGATGAATGCGGGCAGTGTTTATGTTAGGAATTATTACTGGTTAGCTAAAGATATGGGGATTGTGGCTCAAATTACTTCAACTCAGGATACTGCGCCTATACCTGAAGATTTTACTGCAGCCACTGCAATGTGGCGTCAGTTTGAAAATAATCATGGCGAATCTAGCGTTGTGGCAGAACCTGTTGAAGGTTTGGAAATTAGCTATGATTCGAAGGGGAATCGTATTTTGTTGAGCTGGGAAAAAGCTGAAAATGCTATTGCTTATTTAATTCAGTATACCGATAATTTCTCAAAGGGCGAATGGAAGGATTTGAAAGAAACATCTGGTAATTTTGCATTAGATTCAATTTCTTCCAGAAAACAGAGGTTTTACAGGATTGTTTCGCTAGAATGAGGTTATGAAAGTTATAGCAGCCCAGCCATTGGCCGATCGGTCTAGGCATTGCTCCAACGGGGGAGAGATGGGTATTGCTGCGTTCACATTGATTGAATTGCTAGTTGTAATTGCTATTATAGCTATTCTTGCCGCCTTAATGCTGCCTTCGTTGATTCAAGCTAAAACAGCTGCTCGTTCTGTTGTGTGTAAAAATCAACTTAGGCAATATGGAATTGCATTATCCTCATATGTTGGTGATAGGGCGCATTATCCAGTGTATAATTTTGATCCTAATGATGATGATGGGGTTAATCATCAGTATTGGCACGAACGTTTAATGCCGTATATAAGGACGGATTGGGTTGGTGCCTTTTCTTGCCCTGATTATAGAGGGTCCAAATTAGCTGGGAACGATAGTGCTGTTGCTTTGGGGAGTTACGGATATAACGCTTTTGGAGTAAAATTAGGGTATAGTAACCTTGGGTTAGGTGGAACTTACAGCCATACTATTATTAGTGGGGATTCTGATTCGGCTCCACTTGATGGAGCGAAAATTAGCGAAAGCGATGTTCGTTCAACATCTAATATGATTGCAATTGGAGATGCTACTTTAATTTGGTTAACAAAACCGATGATTAAATTGCTTTATGGGGAAGAAGAGAAAGAGGGGGCCAGTGGAATGGCGCATCTTGATATTAATTATCGTAACTTTGTTCAACGAAAGTCTTATCCTTTAAGCGAGAAAATTATTACAGCGACAGAGGCTCGGCACAATGGTGATTACAATATTACATTTGCTGATGGTCATGTTGAGGCGGTAGGTCGGTTGTCACTTCATGAGCGAACATATCGATCTTTAAGGCGTTGGAATAATGATAATCTTCCACATGCAGATCTTCTAAGTACTCACCAATCCGCTCGTTAATATTTTACTTAATTAAGTTTAAGCCAGCTTGCTTTTAGATGAGCTGGTTCCTTTTGGTTTGATGGAAAGTCGATTGGCTGAACCGCATGAAAGATTTGAATAATTTTTCTTCCGCCTTGATGGATGCCTTTGTGTAGGTCAAAGCTGAAATTAGTGGATGTTAGTGTGGATGCGTTTGTGCATGCTAGGATGATGCCATTTTTACGTACTAAGTTGCTTGCTGTTTTTACTAGAAGGCTATAGTGCTGTTTAGCTTGAAATATACCAGAGATTTTTGATCGTGAGAAAGTGGGAGGATCTAAAATTACTAGATCATACAGTTCCTTTTTCTTGGTTAGTCTTTTCATCCACTCAAGAGTGTCGCCATATATGAAGTTATGGTCGTTTGGATTAATATCATTAAGCTGGAAATTTTTTTGTCCCCAATCTAGATATTTTTTTGATAGATCAATGTTTGTTGTGATTGCTCCAGTTTTTGCAGCGCAGACGGAAAGTGAGCAAGTGTAAGAGAATGTATTGAGTACTTTTGGTGTTCCTGAAAAGCACTCAAAAAGTGGAAAATCAGGCTCAATGAGTTTGTTTAGTATTCTTTGTCGATTGTCCCTCATGTCCAAGAAAAGGCCGGTTGAGTATCCTTCGTTTAGACTTAACTTGTAGCGAAGCATGAGTTCGGTTGCTTCGAATGTTTGAGGTGCTTTGTTTCCGTATAGTAGCTTGGCAGTAGCAGATTTTTTGGTGGATTTTTGAATTTGTCGATTTAGTCGTTTAAAGTAAATAGCTTTAGAATTAAGTTTACGTTGCCATAATTGCACAGCTTCTTTTTGTTTTTGTGTGATAGACTGTGAGGATTGAATTAGTAAATAATCTGCCAGTCTGTCTACGTATAGTCTTTTCCAGCCATCTGCATCTCCGTGAATCAATCTGTACGCATTAGTATTATTGTTAAGACCCGATCGAAGCCTTTGGAGCTCGTTTTTATTTGATTTCATCAATGAGTTTGGATTCACCAAAGGTGCCATTTATTTTGAGTTATGACCCAGAAACCAAGTAAAAAATTAGTTATCGCATGAGCCGTTATAGCGTCTCCTAAGCGATTAGTTCTTAAGACTAAACCTTGGTAAATCATTCCACATAGAATTCCTGCAAGCCAATGTTGGTGGGTTAATCCAAAGATTAGTGATGTGCCAAGGAAAGGCCGAATATCAAAAATGTTATGCGGAGTAAATAGCCAGTTGTTGGTAAGTATATATCGGTAAAGAAAAGAACGATAAAAAACTTCCTCAAGTAATGGTACGACTAGTGTTGAGCCGGTTATACGAATAGCTGCGAATAATAGGAACATACTAGAATTAGTTCCAAAATGTTTCTTTAGGTTCCAGGAATCGCTAGAAGCGGTTAATTTTGAATATGAAAAGTTCTCCAAGCTGACCCAAAGGATAAAAACCAAAATACCAGCACCGACTGCTTCTATGCTAAACTTCCATCGCATTTCTCCAACTAGAGGCCATATTAACCATATCATCCAAGTGCCCAATAAAGTTTTGATTAAATAGATCCAAAATTGTGATTCTGGGCCAAAACTTCCTTGCGTTGAAGTCAGTATGAGAAACAGTAAAAACGGTAGAATTCGAGTAAGCGTAGGAGATTCTTGGATTTTATTGAGCAGCGCTTTCATCGCTGTGTAATTTTATTCAAGATAGATTTTGTTGAAGACAGGAAGCTTCTCATCTCTTTTTCATTCCCAATGGTAATGCGTAAGTAGTTTCGACTATCTTTTGTGTCAAACCAACGCGTAACGATGTTTTGTTTTCGCAACCCTTTAAACCAGTCTTTGGCGCTCAGTCCTTTTGGTTTGGCAAAAATAAAATTAGTTTGAGATGGGATTATATTAAAACCTATATCTGTTATATTTTTCGATACTTCGTCGCGTAATCTTATTATTCGATTGAATTGTTTCTTGTAGTAATTGTGATTGTCCAATGTGGCAAGTGCTGCTATTTGCCCTAATCCATTGGTGTTATAACTATCTCTAATACGATCGATTGCTGCAATCAGTTTTGGGTGGCCTATGAAATATCCTATTCGTTGAAAGCAGAGTGAGTATGCCTTACTGAAGGTTCTAGAGATAATTACGTTAGGGAAGCGTTTTGCTAGTGCTATTGCGCTTTCTTTAGCGAAATCTGCATATGCTTCATCAAGGATAACGATTCCATTTTGGTTTTTGCATAGTTCGGCTAATTCTTCATTTTTATAACCTGCTCCGCTTGGGGCATTTGGTGTTGTAATATAGGTAAGCGCTGCCTGAAAATTCCAATTGCCATTCTTTAATGTGTTTTTATTAGGAAGATTAAAATCAGTAGATAGCTTAAATTCATTTTTTCTTGCGCCATGAATGTTAGCTAGAATTGGATATAGCGAATAACTTGGTGTGAAGAACTGAATGGTTTGGCGAGAGATTTGCTTTACGCTTTTACTACTAGGTTCTTTTGGTTCTACAAAACAACGAGTGGCTAGGGCGAGAAGTTCGTCAGAGCCATTTCCAATAACTATGTTTTCAGGGCTGCAATTATGGAATT
>JAYZHR010000030.1:0-7677 GCA_036166355.1 Verrucomicrobiota bacterium
TCGTCGTATTTAAGGGTTGATGACACATTAAGTTTTTTCGATTGATCAATTGTCTTTAGAGGTGTTTCAGCTTGGTTGGTCGAGGTGAGATGTTTTAGCCAAAAATCAACAGCTTCTTGGGTACGCTTTTTGCATCGGTTTCCTTCTTCATTCATTCCTGTTGAGATTAGCCAAACCTTGTTAAGGTGATGATCAAATACTACTAAACTATCATAAAACCCTACGTGGCATTCAGGTAATTCAAGATCGTTACATGTAGTTAATGGCAACTGGGGTTCGACAAATTGCTTCAATTCATAGCCGAAGTAGCCAAAGCAGCCGCCTAGTGGAAATGGAAGATCTATTTCTTCCAGTAACTCATAGCGATTAACCAAGTTCTCAAGTAATTTCCATGGATTGCCGAAAAGAATGTGCTTTCCTTTACTTGATCGGATTAGACATCTTGATCCAAAGGATTTGAAACTCAAAAAAGGTCGACTAACGACTAGGCTAAAGCGATCTGAGTGTTCCATTGTGCCTGAACGAAGTAGCATAGTTCCGGGCAGTTTGTTCAACTGTTCCGTTAGGGTTTCCGGAGTTTGACAGGTTTCGATTTCTTGAATCAGTGAGTCGAGCATATTACTAAATCTCGAGATATTTCTTTAGACTTCGTTTGCTTTTAATGGGTCCTACCATTGAAAGACAAATATTCTCAGATCGGAAAAAATCAATTGCGGCCTTGCGAATATCGCTTGGGCGAACTTTATGTAGTTTGTCCTTGATTTGATCAGGAGGGATTATTTTTTCGAAGGCTAATAATTGTTCGGCTACCCAATTTATTTGGTTATCAGTACTCTCAAGGGAAAGCTCGAGTTGTCCAATCAGATAATCGCGGGACCGACGTAATTCACCGGCTGATGGAGCTCGATTTCGTAATTTTTTCAATTCTTCTATCGTTAGTTTTAGTGCTTTTTCTGTTTTGGCGGTGTCAAGCCCAGCTGCGATTGTTAGGCTTCCAGTGTCGTGATAAAAATTTGGAGTAGAATATATATTATAAGCGAGACCATGCTCTTCTCGAATGGATCTAAAGAGACGTGAACTCATATTCTCTCCGAGTAATGTGTTTAATAATCTTAGTGCGAAACGACGGGGATCATGTCTTGAACAGGTACGAATTCCGAGTGCCAGTTGAGTTTGTTCAATATCACGTGTGAAGAGACAAACTTTTGGAGTTGTCTGTTTTTGTATTGCTGGAAACCATTTAGAAAGGCCGCCTTTTGGTATTCGTTTTGCCAAGGTTCTGGTTAAATGTGATAATTCTTTATGCTTAATATTACCTGCAGCTACCACGACTGTTGAACCACTCACATAATGATTTGAGTGAAAACTGGTTAGATTCCTTTGGCGGGTGCTGTTTAGAGTTTGTTCATTACCAGCGATTGATCGGCCTAGTGGTTGATCGGGCCACAGTGTGTTATCGGATAACTCCAATACGTGTTGTGATGGCTGGTCGTATGTCATAGCGATTTCTTCCTTAATTACATTGCGTTCTCGAGAGATTTCTTGTCGGTTAAATACCGGGTTTAAGTACATATCGGCTAATACATCCATCAATTTAGCTGCATGTTTAGCGTGAGCGCGTGCATGGTAGCATGTGTTCTCTTCACTGGTGCAGGCATTGATGTACCCTCCTATTCCTTCAATTTCCTGAGAAATTTCCAAGGCTGTTCTTCGCTTGGTGCCTTTGAAGAGCATATGTTCGATAAAATGACTGATGCCACTTTCAGATTTAAGTTCACATCGACTGCCAACTCCTACCCAAATACCGATGCTGATACTGGCCATATGAGGCATTTCAACTGTGGCAAGGCGAAGGCCATTTGGGAGGTGTGTGATGTGGTACATCTGTATTCTAATTACTAATCGTTTAGGCGATTAATGAGTTGTAGACTGTTTTTGGTCAATACTTTGAGGATCTTATAATGTTATTTAATGGGATATAAGATATTTGACACTACTTATGGTTCGTTTTAATCAAGCTTATGCAGCTTGAGAGCTTTAAAGTATTTTGTGACTTGGCAGAGAGTGGCAGTTTCACTAGTGCAGCTAGGATAAGCGGAATTACTCAGTCTGCGGTTAGTCAGCAAATAGGGGGACTTGAGAAACATTTTAATACACTATTAATTGAGCGCAGCAAAAAAATGTTCCGGCTAACCAAGGAAGGACAATTGCTATATGACCATAGCAAGGAGATAATGAATACTTATGAAAAGTTGAATAGTGAAATGCAGGCTTTACAGAAAATGGTTTCTGGGAATATTCGCGTATCAACCATTTACTCTATTGGTCTTCATACGTTACCCCCATATTTAAAATTGTTTTTAAAGAAATTTCCTACTGTAAATGTCCATGTAGAGTATAGTCATGCTGATAAGATTCGTGAAGATGTGCTTGGTAATGTAGTAGACATGGGGTTAGTGGCGTATCCTGGTAAGGATCCTAAGTTGACTATTATTCCTTTGATGGAGGAGCCACTCGTTTTGATCTGTTCACCCGATCATTCTCTGTCAAAACAGAAGGAGGTAGATCTTGCTGCCATTGCTGGTGAAAATTTGGTTGGATTTCATATTGATATTCCTACTCGCCGTGGAACTGATCGCATATTGCGTGAAAAAAAGATCAAACTTAATCCGGTCATGGAGTTTGACAATATTGAGACGGTTAAGAGAGCGGTAGAGATAGGTTTTGGTGTCGCTATTGTGCCGGAAGTGACTGTGCTTCAAGAAGTTTCCTTGAAAAGTTTGGCTAAAGTGCGATTTCGTGATGTTGAATTAAGTCGCCCTGTTGCTGCAGTTTACAAGAAAACCAAGGTTCTTTCACCAGGCTTGAACAATTTTTTATCGATTTTAGCAGAGAAATAGAACTTTTAGTAAAACAAGCCACCTCAAACCATTCCTTTTGAGACTAAGTAAATTGTATGTGAATAAGTACTGTTTTTTTGCAACTTTTACGGAAAACGGCTGTTTATTCATACTCATCTGCAACACGCGGAATGGCACTTACATCGATTAAACAGATTCTAGCTGAAGCTGACTTGGCTTCTCCGGGGCAATTCTCGGAGTGGACTAAGGATTGGCGTGTTGCATCCGAAAATGGTTCTGAAGAGCCTTTATTAGGTTTTTTTGCACGTGAAAAGGGCCTGACTGAAGAAGTTTTTTTGGAGCGATTAGCTAAAGCTATGGAGCTTCGCTTTGTAGATCCGTCTGAGTTAAGTCCTTCAAATGAGGCTCGTAAAAGGGTAACTACTAAGGTTGCGTTTCAGCATTTTGTCCTCCCGATACATGCTGAGAATGGGACACTGGAGGTAGCGGTTTGTGATCCTTTTGACTCTGCCATGATTAATGCTGTGCAGTATACTGCTGGTGGAACTGTCAAATTTGCTCTCGCCACAAGGTCAGAGATCGAGAAGGCACTTAAAAAATATTATGGTGTAGGTGCGGAGACTCTTGAGGAATTAGAGGAAGAGGAGGATGAAACCCTTGATATTATTTTTGATGGAGACAAGGAAATTACCGAAGGGGATCAGGATGCAAGTGTTATCAAGTTTGTTAACCAAGTAATTTGGGAGGCGTTCAAGGATCGTGCGACAGACATTCATTTTGAGCCGGCAGAGGATGAGTTTCGAATTCGATATCGTGTAGACGGAATTCTACACCAGACACCGATGCCTCCGCAGTTGAAGCGTTATCAGGCTTCCTTAATTTCCAGAATCAAAGTGATGTCCGGAATGGATATTGCCGAAAAGCGATTGCCTCAGGATGGCAGAATCAATGTCCGTATCAAAGGCGAGGAACTTGATATTCGTGTTTCTACGGTTCCGACTGTGTATGGAGAAAGTGTTTCACTCCGATTACTAACACGCGGCAACATATTCTTAAGCTTAGATAAACTAGGTTTTGCTTCTAGAGATGAGGAAGTGTTGCGGGAGTTAATTGTAAAGCCGCATGGCATCATTTTGGTCACTGGTCCGACCGGTTCTGGTAAATCTACTTCTCTTTACGCATTTCTCAGTACGATTAATTCGGTTCATCAAAGGATTATTACAATTGAGGAACCAGTTGAGTATGAGTTGAAAGGTATCAATCAAATTGCAGTTCGCTCAGACATAGGCCTTACATTTGCTACTGGTTTAAGACATATTTTACGTCAGGATCCGAATGTAGTTATGGTTGGTGAGATTCGAGATGGCGAGACGGCAGATATAGCTATTCGTGCGGCACTGACTGGGCATTTGGTATTCAGTACATTACATACTAACGATGCTGCCGGAGCATTTACTCGTTTAATTGATATGGGGATTGAGCCGTTTCTTGTTGCATCCTCTGTGGAGGCCGTCATGGGACAGCGTTTAGTTCGAACCATTTGTGCTAACTGCAAAGAGGAGCAAAAAGTTGATCGTGATTATTTACGTCAGATTAATTGTCCAGAACATGTTCTGGAAGCAGGCAAGTTTTATCATGGTGCTGGTTGCGAAGAATGCCGTCACCAAGGTTATAGAGGGCGTTTAGCGATTTATGAATTGCTTGTAATGAGTGAGGGAATTCGTCCATTAATCCTTAATCGTGAAGCTTCTTCAGTCATTGGCCAAGTTGCAGTGAACGAAGGTATGCGAACTTTACGAGATGATGGTTGGCAAAAGGTTATGGATGGGCAGACTACCATTGAGGAAATCTTGCGCGTTACTATGTCTGACGAGCATTTAAAGGAATAATAATTTGGCTACAAAAAAAACAAATTGGAGTAGTTGTAATTTGATCGAGCCGACCGCTGAAGGTAGTCGGCTTTGGCAGTTTTCTGTTTCCTCAAAGAAGGTGCGCCTTAGTGGTGATTTGAGGGTTCCAGATAACGAAGAGCCGCCGTCTAAGATAGTGTCCAAAGCATGGACTGACATATTCAGTAGGAAAATGAATATTGCCACAATTCCTACTGGAGAAGTTTTTTTACGTGTTGTTCATTTGCCGGTAAGTGAGCCTGAAGAGTTACTGCCAATGTTAGAGTTTCAGATTGAGGAGCTTTCACCACTTCCTTTGACTCAAGTGGTTTGGTCTGCTGAAAAAGTGCCTGGCGAGACAAATGAGGAAGGTAATCAGACAGTCATTGTGATGATTGCAGCTCGGGATTCTGTTGAGAGCCGTTTAATAGATTTGGAGGCTTCTGGTTTCCTTGCAGATCGAGTTGAGGCTCCAATTCTTCGTGAGTTTTTCTTTAACGATGCAAAGGAGGATGGAGCTCATATTCAACTAATTCAGGGCAAAGACTCTGTTTTATCTCTTGTGTCTTGGTGGTTTAATGGTCGGTTGCATGATATTAACTCTTTTAATTTACCTGATCACGAGGAGAGCCGAAAGGCGCTGATTGAAAAGATAAATCGAGTGACTTGGGCTGGAGAGGTGGCAGGCTGGATGTCACCAGACGTAACTTGCTATTTGTCTAAACGAGGCGAAGTGTCTGCTGATTGGCAAGCAGCATTGGCTAATTGCTTTGGGACTCGTATAAGGGAGGTGGAGTCCACAAGTGAGGTTGATTTGGCAACTGCAACTGCTGAGTATGCCACTAAGACGGCTGCCCCAGGATTGATGCTTGAGGATTATGCTAAGCGTTATAGGCAGCGATTTCAGGATGGTTTATGGATGGAGGGTATTAAAGGGGCGGTGGCGATGCTTTTACTGGGGTTAGTTGCTTATTTTGGATACGGAAACTGGCTTCAAAGTGAGCTCGATGATTTAGTGGTAAAGGCAAAGCGAGAAGGCGGCCAGTATACCAATGCTCTCTCACTTAAGGCTCGTGTGGAAACACTTGAAAAAAGAAAAGCACTAAAATTTGCAGCACTTGAGGCATGGTACAAGGTGTCGGTTGAGCTTCCACAAGAGTTAAAATTTTCCGAGTTAACTTTTACTTCGGATCAAACCTTGAATGGTAAAACAAGTCGTCAATTACGCATCAGAGGTTCTGCGGATACTGGCACAAAGAATTTGATATTTAATTATCAGGAGGCGCTTACCAGGATGGAGTCTAACAATGGAAATACATTATTTTCAGAAGTTAGTTCAGATGGTACGCGTGAAGATACTCGGAAGAAGCAGCTTACTTGGGCGTTAACTTGTGAATTCGATGGCGAATAGAGAGAGCATATTTGATAAGTATAATATGAGCGCTGGAGAGCGCCGAGTGGTGATGTTTGTTCTCGTTGTTCTAATAGGAGTGTTAGCTTGGATGGCGTTTGATATGATACCAAAACCTGATCAAACCAATGTCAAAATTAATAAAATTAACCGTGACTTGAAAAGCTGGCAAACCGAGCGAGGCAATGTGGATTCATATAAAAGACAGATTAATGAGCTGGAAGGCATGAGTTCTGCAGTTGTGCAGGAGGAGCAGGAAGTCGATATGAGCCGGGCTATTAATAAACTAGAAGCTGCCAGTGGGATAAATGTTTCCCGGCAAGGGAGGGTCAACACGGAAACCAACGATTTCTTTATCGAAAAGTCTATGAGAATTGATTTTAGCGGCAAGGAGAACCAAATCGTCGATTTCCTTTGGAAGTTGGGAGAAAGTGATTCTTTGGTGCGTGTGAGTGAAATGCGAGTTCGTCCTGATAAAAACCGGTATAAGCTGGAAGGGTGGATGGAGTTAACTGCCAGTTATCAGAAAAATGTTACTGCATCTTCGGTTCAAGTTGCTTCTACAGAACAGCCTTCGGTAGATGAATCCAAGCCAGTCGAATCCTCCAAGTCCGACTCCAAATTAACTGAGGCTGAGAAGCCAAAGAATGAAACGAAGCCAGTTGTTAAGAAAGAGCCTGAGTCTAAACCGGCTCAGCCTAGTACTAATAAAAGGGTTATCCCGACACGTCGTGTACGCGAGACACAATGAAACGAAAATTTAACTATTCAAACGTCATGAAATTCCTGACCACCGGTCTTTTGACCTTTGCTTTGGCAGCGCAACAACTAGCGCAACAACCTCCGAATCCTCCTACGCCGCCGGTGCCGCCTGCTCCCGCGGTTTCTGATGCTGCTGCAGAAGAAGTACAACAAGCTGAGGATGCTCCATTGGCCATGGACGATGTCATCCCGATGGCTGACCTCCAGTTGGTTAATATGCCAATTGAGCAGTTCCTTAAAATTTATGCCGACTATGTTAATCGCACTATACTTCGGCAGGCGGCACTCCCAAATCTTAACGTTACTCTTGAGGCTCAGACGCCATTGACGGTAGAGGAAGCTATTCAGGCGATGGACAGTGTTTTATCCTTGAATGGCTACACCACTATACCTGTAGGAGAGAAATTTATCACTTTCGTTCCAAGTGCTAATGCATTGCAGGAGGGTGCAGCTTTTTCAACCGTTACTTCTGCTGCCGAATTACCCGAAGCCAATCAGTTCATTACTCATATTTCTCAGCTCAAGCATATATTGCCGAGTGAAGCAGTTCCTATGCTGACCCCAATGGCGAAAAATCCGGCTGGGATTGTGGCGTTGGATGTTAGTAAGACCCTTGTGCTCCGAGATAATTCTTCAAATATAAAGCGAATGTTAGAATTACTCGAACGAATTGATATAAAGCCTGATGAAGATTTTAAGCTAAAAGTTATTCCTATAAGATATGGGAAAGTAGAGGAGATTTATTCCTCAATGC
>JAYZHR010000031.1:0-8357 GCA_036166355.1 Verrucomicrobiota bacterium
TTTTTCGATGAAGTCGCAGATGAATTCAGTACATAGCTGTGGTCCATATTCTCCATTGACGTATTCCTTTTCCATACCATTGATCTCCAGTAAAGGATTAACAAAACGTCGATCAATATTCTTACCATTCTCCTTGGATCTTCCACTACGCGTATGTTGCCATAGACATGATTGTTCAAAACCAAAATGTTGCGGTGAATCCGCCTGAGTTCCTAACTGCCACTTGCCTGCTATACATGTTTTATACCCAACTGCCTTAAGTTGATGCGCAAAAGTAGTTTGACCACGATCAAGTCGACCAAATTCAACATAGTTACGAACATTATATTGCCCTGTCATGATCTTTACCCGTGATGGAGTACAAATCGGATTGGAGAAACAATTGGTAAAACGAATACCCTTATTGGCCAACTTGTCCAGATTCGGTGATTTACAAGATTCACTGTCATTCGCTGACAAGGCTTCATAGCCCATGTCATCAGCCATAATAAGAATGATATTTGGCTTATTCGACGCCAAAGCTGTCGTATCAAATAAGCTGAATAATAATAAAATATAACTAACTAGATATCTCATAATAAACTTGGGCTAATCTACTAGATACAATATTCACTCACAACTTTAGTCTAAAGCCTGAACTAATTTTTCAATCTGATTCAAACTCGGTTCTTTTGTATCAAGCGCAAACCAACGGAGCGATCCGCTCCCAAGTGATCGAACAGTATACTCTATAACTCCGCCAGAATTATCTGGAATTCTCACCAGCGAAACGAAAAAGAATCCACCTGAATCTACACCAGATACCCATGTAGGAAGATAAAGCATTTCAACAGTTTCATCCTTTGAAACCCAACGAGATATTTTTCTGGTTACATCAAATTGAATTTTTTCTTCATCTTGAATAGAAAGTGAAAAGCCTCTGGTTTTGGGTTCAGTCTCCCAACCTAACCCTCCGGTAAATACGTAGACATAAGAAAACCCATCCTGATTTGAATTAATCGAAGCATCCCACTTCAATTCCATTTCATCTGTTTGTTGGCGAATAAATTTACGATGAACAAAGTCCCCAGAGAAATTATGCCATTCGGTTTCTTCATGATTATTTGATTTTACATGCGCAACAGAAGCTTTGGCTGATTTTATCAGATGTCGTAGCCTTTTAATTATATATTTTTCTTCGTCGGAATGCTCATCAGCGACCCAATTAGCCAATCTTTTATAAGAAGCTGCCTCACCACTAGGTGATTTGTGAAAAGGGGCTGGCTCTTGATCAGGCTTAGATTGAAAATCTATTCCAACCAGTTCCTTAACTGCATCAACCAGCTTATCCTCAACCGAAGGATCATAACGTCCTGGCTGCTCATAATAAACTTGGGAGAAATCTGCCTCATAACCGCCCTCCAACAAAATCCGTCGGGATGGAATGTAACCAGGCATGTCGTTAGCCCAACCGTTAATCCAAAGCCGTGACCAATCAAGCTCACGCTTAAGTCGCACTGAATAATCTACCACTACCTCTCCTGCCAAAAATACAATCGCCAATTGACTGCCAAATTTCCAGACCGACAAAGGATAATCAACTTCATCAGAAATTTCACCAGCAGCATCAAGCTTGGCCAACATAGCTTTGGCTAGTTGATGATTAAAGCCACCAGATTTTAGTTGTGCTTCCCAATATTTCCTAGGCTTTGGCTTGGCGAGTGGCAAAGAAATACGACGTGAGTTCACACT
Organism: Verrucomicrobiota bacterium; assembly: GCA_036166355.1. GTDB lineage: Bacteria > Verrucomicrobiota > Verrucomicrobiia > Limisphaerales > UBA1096 > UBA1096. Next base: position 1,732 of record JAYZHR010000031.1, read on the forward strand.
AGGGGAGTGGTTAAGTTTAATAGTTTTCTGAGCAAACAATCGCTTTGCTTCAGCAGCTATAGTCCTGCCATGATCCTCAGCAATAGCTAGAGTGCCGCTTGGCTGATGGCCAATATCTGCACCACACCCGATGGTCATCAATGAGACAGCATTTCTAAATTCATTCTCTATCGAAGTATTAGCAAAACCGGCCCAGTCTCCTCCAACACGATTTCGCGCCCCAACTGTTGTACAATGACAAGCATAATTAGCCCAAACCACCCGCACATCTCCCTTCAAATCTTTTGCAAACAGTACCGGCATACTATGATCCACAGGAGCATTTCTCTGGAAACCGAATCCGGACCAATTACCACTGCTAATAATCCTTCGATTCCCTCCAAAGGTCGCTCGGCCTAACGCCCACTCAAGTGACATAGGTTCGCGTTTGCCCAAAGCAGTAACAACGGCCTGTTCCATTTTCTCTACTACAAATCGAGTATAACTCTCGACTCGCTCATCCTGCTCCTTAGTGGTGCGTCCTTTCCATACAATGGGTGCATAGCCAACCAACGTTGGAGCATTATGAGTGTGAGTCGCAGCAATGATCAATTGTTCAGCATTTAAACCATACTTAGCCAGACGTTTGGCCAGATGGTCTGTGACCAACTGACTTACTCCACAATTATCCAAAGCAACAATGGCTACCGGGTTTTTGTCACCCATAACTAATGCACGAGCCCAAATTGTAGTGTCAACTCCTTCATGCTCTGTCGTTCGCCCTCCATAACCCGCAAGTAAAACCGGCATTTGGGGAGTCACATCAATTTTGGAGGCTCCTACAGAAATCGTAAAGTCTCCCTTCGTTTCCGGAACAGCATTCAGACAAAAAACACCTATAAACAGCTGATAAGTAAATCTATAAACCAGTGAATTCATTTAACCCAGAAGCCTGCGCCCAATAATTTCTTATCGCAAGACCACTTTATTCTTTGTCCAAAGTAATTCTGCTGGCCAATCAGTTAAGCTTCGGAAAAACTGTCGCTCGCTGTCGAAGTAGCATTAACTTGAAAATTATCCAAATAACCCCTGGAGCCGGAGGGATGTATTGCGGGAATTGTATCCGAGACAATGCTTTGGTCACTGAGTTTAGGCGCATGGGGCACGATGCGCTTATGATTCCCCTTTATCTTCCTTTAACACTTGACGAAACCGATCAATCAGAAGGAACCCCAATCTTTTTTGGTGGTTTAAATGTTTATCTTTCACAAAAATTTAGACTATTTCGTAAAGCTCCTAAATGGCTACGCAATATACTTAATGCCAATATAATTATCCGCAGTATAGGCAAAATTGCTGGCAAAACTCGTGCTGAGGATGTTGGTGAATTGACGCTCTCAATGATTAGAGGAGAAGAAGGCAATCAATTAAAGCAACTAAACGAGCTAGTTACATGGCTTAAAGAAAACCACAAGCCTGACATAATTTGCCTTTCCAATGTGCTACTAGTAGGCATGGCTAAACGACTTCGTGAAACACTTAAAGTTCCAATTATCTGCCTAATAGAAGGGGAGGATACATTTCTAGACTCTCTTCCAAGCCCGGAACGAGAGGAATCATGGGCAGAAATCCAGCGCCGAGTCGTAGACGTATCCCTATTTATCGCACCAAGCCGTTACTACGCAAATGTCATGACCGACCGCGCCGCAATTCCCTCGGATCGCTTGGTACAAATCTACAATGGCATTAATCTTGAAGGCTTTAGACCGAGTCCAATGCCTGATTCTCCTCCAGTTTTAGGTTATTTTACTCGCCTTTGCCCAGAGAAGGGACTCGATACCTTGGTTGATGCCTTTATAAATCTGCGCCATTCTGGACGAATCCCTAATCTGAAACTGGCGGTTGGTGGAGGTTGCCAGCCAATTGATGAACCATTTGTCCAAGAACAAAAACTTAAAATCCGCAAGGCTGGCCTTACAGAAGAAGTTACCTTTGAAGTTAATATCGACCGAAAAACAAAACTTAATTTTTACAACCGTCTCACACTATTGAGTGTACCAGCTTTGTACGGGGAAGCTTTTGGACTTTATATAGTTGAAGCAATGGCTAGCGGGGTTCCAATTGTTGCGCCTGATGATGCCAGCTTCCCTGAAATGGTCGAAGATATAGGAGTTGGATTGACCTACGAAAAAGGCGATGCAAAATCTTTAGCCGATACCATTGAGCGACTACTATCAAACCCTGATCAAATGGAAAAATTTGCCAAAGCTGGCCGCAATGCTGTAGCCAATACTTTCAATATTAGTCACATGGCAAGTTCCTACATAAATCAATTTAATAATCTAATCTAACGGTTTACGGCTTTGCGACTTATAAAAGCAAAGGTACAATCGGGCTTCGTGAAAAGGTCCTGGACACAAGTTACTGCATTCTGCATCGCCTTTACTACTACCTCTATTCTCAATGGATGCAGTAAATCCAGTTCCTTAGAGAAAGACACGCTGGTGTTTGATTAGGTCGGTTAGTTTCCTTATTGATTCAAAAAGTCGTCTGGTTCAGATTTTGTCCATGCAGTGTCCGAAGTGTCGTACCTATGCAACATTGAAGTCCATTGGGCCGTGTCCAACCTGCAATGATGTAAAGTGGAAATTTTCAGCAAGTGGAGGTTCTACCGCTTTGGGCCAACAGATCGCCACTTTTGTGGAATGCAGCATGTGCGAAACAGGCCCAACAATACGATGTAAGCATTGCAATGCAGAGATCACAGGTAAGTGTTTAATGAAAAACGACATAAAACCATTTCTTAAAAAAGCGTTTTTGGTTTTGGTAGTAGGAATTGTTATCATCTCGCTATTTAGTTATTTACGCCATAAATCCATCGAAGCTAAGCCTATATCCCTAGAAACCAAGGCTGTGAATGAATTTGATCTAAAAAAACCAAAAGAAACAAACACACATAAATACACAAATCGACTAGCTAAAGAGCCTTCTCCGTATTTACAGCAACACAAACACAATCCAGTGGATTGGTATCCTTGGGGTGACGAGGCATTCAAAAAGGCAAAAGCCGAGGAGAAGCCTATCTTGTTAAGCATAGGATACTCGACATGCCACTGGTGCCACGTAATGGAAAGGGAGTCTTTCGAAAACGAAGCAACTGCAAAGATAATGAACGAGTACTTTGTTTGCATAAAACTGGATCGCGAAGAACGGCCTGACGTTGACAAAATTTACATGACCTTCGTACAAGCTACTACTGGGGGAGGAGGCTGGCCATTAAATGTTTGGTTAACACCGGATCTAAAGCCGTTTTACGGTGGTACATATTATCCACCGGTAGCCAAATTTGGAAAAGCCAGTTTTCCCGATGTGCTTACCCAGCTCGCTGACGCATGGAAAACTCAACGCAAGGAGATCGTTGACTCAGCCAATGATATAAGTCAGAAAATCGGAGAAAGTATAACTCTAAAAGCCAAAGAAAATATCAAACTAGATCCTATATGGCTCGACCAAGCGATTACGAAGTTCAAGGCTGAATACGATCCACGCTACGGGGGCTTTGGCAACGCCCCTAAATTCCCACGGCCAAGCCAGCCAGCAATGCTCCTCCGACATGCTCACCGTATCGATGATCAGGAAGCCATTAGAATGGTATTAAATACCTGCGAAAAGATGGCTTCGGGAGCTATGTACTATCAACTCGGTGGCGGCTTTGCTCGTTACTCTGTCGATGAAAAATGGCTTGTCCCTCATTTTGAAAAGATGCTCTACGATAACGCGCAGCTACTTCATCTCTACCTAGATGCTTATCTTGTAAGTAATGACAAAAAACACGCTAACATTGCACATGACATCCTGCGATACATCCTACGGGATATGCGCCACAAGGATGGCGGATTTTATTCTGCCGAAGATGCAGACAGCGAGGGAAAGGAAGGCAAGTTTTACTGCTGGACAGAAGCTGAACTTAAAAAACTTCTTACAGAAGCTGAATTCGAATTAACCAAACGTTATTTTGGTATCACTGAGCATGGTAATTTCGAAGATCACAGTGATCCTAATCCTCTAAAAAACCAAAATGTACTTAGCGTTGTCGATCCAACATTGACCGGGGAAGATTCAAAAATACTTAATTCTGCTAAACTAAAAATGTTTAATGAGAGATCAAAGCGAGTACGACCACACCTCGATGATAAGATTCTTTCCTCATGGAACGGACTAATGCTGGGAGCTATTGCCCGGGCAGCAGTAGTACTTAATGAACCCAAATATCTTGAAGCTGCTGAAGCAAATGTTGCTTTTCTTCAAAAGGAGCTTTGGGATCCTAAATCAAAAACTCTTTATCATCGCTGGAGAAATGGCGAACGAGATAATGTTCAGTTACTCGATGCATACGCCTTTTTAATTGATGGTGTTTTGCACCTTTACGAAACTACACTTGACCCAAAGCACCTTCAATTTGCTATTGATCTCGCAGATAGTATGAAAACACGATTTTACGATGAAACTCATGGCGGCTTCTGGCAAAGCACCAATACTCCACATCTTATTCTTCAAGTGAAAGAGGACTATGATGGAGCAGTTCCTTCGGGCAACTCCGTGGCTACACTGGGGTTACTTCGCCTTGGCAAGATTACAGATAATCAAGAATATCTTGGCATAGCAGAAAAAACGCTAACGCTATTCAGCGAAAATTTGGCTAATAACCCGCGGACCATTCCCTATCTATTACAGGCCCTTGACTATATCATCCATGAACCTCGTCGAGCAGTAATTACTGGTGATCCTAAATCAATTGGAGGACAAAATTTAATCTCTGCTGCCCACGGAGTCTATCAACCGAATAAAGTTATCCTTGGAATAACCGGACCCGTCGAAGATTTTGCCAAGAAATTACCAATTGGAAAACAGTCTGAAGTTTATCTATGCACTGGAAGTGCTTGCCAAGAACCGACCATTAGTGCTGACAAACTTAAAGAAATGTTGTCTGCAAAAAAACTTCCTTAGCTGTGCGGTGCGTTGTCACAGCAGGCCCAACTTATGAGCCAATTGATCAAGTTCGTCGACTTACAAATCACTCGACTGGCAAACTTGGAAGTAATCTAGCAAAACGCTTAGTAGCAGATGGTCATGAAGTAATTTTACTTCGCGGAATAATGGCTACCCACTCGGACCCAATTCAGAAATTGGATATAAGGACATTCACCACAACTGATGACTTGGCAAAAAAAATTCTAAAAATCGCTAAAGAAAATCCTAAAACAGAAGCTATCTTTCATGCCGCTGCTGTAAGTGATTATTACGTTAAATCGGCATCTCTTAAAAATAGTGATGGCGAGTTAATTTCACAAAAACAAGATAAGCTAAGTACTCGAGATGGCAAAATACTACTTGAACTTCATCCGACAAAAAAAATTATTGCCCAACTTCGGGAATGGTTTAAAGAAGCTCAAATATTTGGATGGAAATATGAGGTAAAAGGAGATCGGGTGACTTCGATTAATCAGGCAAAAAAACAAATCGATGAGAACAAAACAAACGCCTGCATCATAAATGGTAGTGGCTACGGTGATGGATTTGGATTAATAAAAAAGGGAAGTAAAAACACCGAGCATTTGGATAACTCTGAGATGCTATTTAATGCTCTTGCTCAATTAATTAAGGATAATTAACGCGGTGACGCTTCTTGCATTGCATCCATCAAGCGCTGAAACTCACCACTAGAGAAATAATATATTATAGTAAGAATACCAAAAACGAAACTCAGGATACACATCAGTTTTGCCCGCGAAGCAGCAACAGAGGCGGCATCGCGATCCCCCTGCTGAATTTTAGAGTTTGCTTGCGCCGCATATAATATTCCAGCAATCCCAAACGGCAGGCAGCAGAAAATTGTACAAAGAATAGCAGGAACAAGATAGTTGATCTGTATCACTTCATTGCTCGGTGACGTCCTCGACAAGTCCTCGGAAAAAATAGATAAATCACGCAGTCTCACCCATTGTTTTTCATCCACATGACAAACCAGTGTTCCTGCATTAGCTCGACCCTCTTCAATCCACTCACGAACCTCTTCTAGTTCGACTGGGCCGTATTCCTGTAAGTCTGATCCTATAATTCTATACGACATTGAAAGTTCTATACGTAGAGAGTTTTACGTAAATCAGCGACTAAATAAGTGATATGCGGATATCGATCGCTAGCCTCAAATTCAATACATTTCAGTATGATCTTTTCTAAATCTTCGGGAATGGATGGATTTAAATCACGTGGATTGGCAAAAAACTGAGTACGATCTTTCTGCTGCATGAGAACCTCCTTACTGGTGTTCCCATTAAATGGTTTTTGACCCGTCAAAGTTTCGTACATAGTTACTCCAAAAGCAAAAATGTCTGCACGCTGATCGATCTCCCTGCCTCTTAGCTGCTCAGGCGCCATGTATACTGGTGTCCCAGGATTATCTGGCATCTTAGTTGGGACTTTAGGCACGGGTCTGGAAAGATCGAAGTCACACAAGCGGACATTTCCATTTCGGCTAACTAATATATTCTCCGGCTTGAAGTCATAATGGAGATAACCGCAGTCATGTACATGCTCAAGCGCTTCGGCAACATCAATAAGAATGTTTCCAACATATTGTTCAAGAA
>JAYZHR010000032.1:0-5269 GCA_036166355.1 Verrucomicrobiota bacterium
GGTTGTTTGAGTGTGGGCTTCCCGTCGATGCGGGTTGCGGCCAAAGTGATAAAAAGGATATTTAAATCCGGTTTTCTTCCGTCTGCGTTAGAAGTGGCAGATGCATTTACACTTAATGCTGCCCAAAAACGAACTGGGAGTAGACTGTTAGATGGGTGTAAGGCTCATGTTATTGTAGAAATTGATGGGAGGGAGAAATCAGTTCGTAGTGAACTCCGCGAGTTAAAGGAAATAATTGAGGAGTTTTCACCTTTATTTGTTCGGAAAGGATTAGGGGATTCAGGGGTCGAAAAATTTTGGGAATTGCGCCGTGAGTTTTCTTATTCATTACGAGATACTGGTTTAACTAAGCTCAATAATGATATTGTTGTTCCCAGAGGGATGTTGGAACCGCTTTTTAAATTTACAGGCCAGCTTCAAAAAAAGCATGGTATACAAGTGGCCTGTTTTGGTCATGCAGGGGATGGTAATATTCATGTTAATTTGATGCTGGATCAAAATGATTCTGAGCAAATGAAAAGAAGTGATGCAGCCTTAAATGATTTATTTAAGCAGGTTCTTGTGTGGGGTGGGGTGGTTACTGGAGAACATGGAATTGGGTTGGCGCGACTTCCTTGGTGGAATCAAGCTACTTCTCAAGAGGTTCGAGATTTGCATGTCGCATTCAAAAAGGCAGTTGATCCAAAAGGCATACTTAACCCGGGTAAATTTATTAAATAATGGGATTTAACCGTTTTACTCATGAGCGGAAATGGTTGGGTGAAGGTTGTTCTCTTATTGCTGGTATAGATGAAGTGGGGCGTGGACCTTTAGCTGGGCCCGTTGTTGCTGCTTCTGCTATGTTTTCGGGTGAAGTCATTAAATCAGGTTTGCCGGAGCCCTTGTGTGAGATAAATGATTCCAAAAAGCTAAGTATAAAAAAAAGAGAGAAGCTGTATGATTTATTGAATCAATTCGATGGGGTTAGATTTGGGATCTCTATTGTAGGGCCCGAAGAAATAGATCGTATTAATATACTGCAAGCTACGCATAAAGCGATGTGTGATTCCTTGATTTCTCTTGGAGAAAAACCGGACCATTTATTGGTTGATGGGCGCCCGGTTGATTCTTTGGGGAAAGCGCAAAGCGCTATCGTTAAGGGAGATTCGCTGAGTTATTCGATAGGGGCTGCAAGTATTATTGCTAAAGTAACAAGAGATCGAATGATGGAGAAATTTGATGCTGATTTTCCAGGTTATGGATTTTCTTCAAATAAGGGTTACGGGACTAAAGAACATCTAGATGCACTTTATGATTTAGGGCCTTGCCCTATACATCGACAAAGCTTTGCTCCGATCAGAAAAGAGTCTCAAGATGAACTGAATTTATTTAATTAATAAGTTTCTTTTTTGATATTGGTTTAGCGTTAAATTTGATTTTGTTGCAGTTTATTATTAAATAATCTTATGCCTGAATTACCTGAAGTAGAAGTACTTCGACGTCATCTGAACCCGATATTAACCAATAAGAAAATAGTTGGTGTTGAGGTTTTAAAGTTAAGAACTATTCGCACCGAATCGCCAAGTTATATTCAAGATGCAATTGTAGGTTGCACTATTAAGAATGTCGGAAGGAAGGGGAAGTTTTTGGAGCTTGAACTGGTAGGATCTGAATCTTTATTGACGCTTTCCTTAATTATACATCTTGGAATGACTGGTAGATTGTTTCTTCAAAACTCTAGCGAGTTATTTCCCAAGCATGTAGCTATGGTTTTTCTTTTGGGTGAGGAATATCTGGTTTTTAAAGATCCTAGGTCTTTTGGGAGAGTATCGATTAATAATAGTATAATTAAAAATCTTGGCGTTGATGCGTATTCAAGTGACTTTACAGAAGATGTACTTGCGTCAGTTTTTCAAAACACGAAACAATCTGTAAAAGATCGATTGATGAATCAAAAGTTTATTGCTGGACTAGGAAATATTTATGCATGCGAAGTGCTTTATATGTCCAGGATTTCTCCGTTTGTTTCTGGCTCGTCGCTTTCCATTCAACAGGTGAAAACCTTGTATGAAAATATTAATTCAATTCTGCATGAGCAGGTTAGATTTGGGCTGGGTCTAGATCTGGATTTTTCTGGTGAATCTAAAAGTGATGGGCTGTTTTATTATGGCAGTAAGTCTGGTCATAGGGGCCAAATAAAGGAACAGTTCAAAATTTATGGAAGAGAGGGAATTGTTTGTTCGATTTGTAATAGTCTAATTCAGAGAACTAGTCAGTCTAATCGAAGTACATATTACTGTCCTAAATGCCAATCATGAAAATCTTAGTATCGAGTGATTTTATCTGGATCTTCAAGCGCTCTAGGTGGGTTTAAAATAATTGCAGAAACAATGCCTTGTCTTGCAACATTAATGTTGTTTGCTATTTCCTTGGCAATATTGGAATTATAAATCGGAGATTTGTATACTGGTGACAGATCTCTAACGTTATTAATTTCTTTATCGATTGGCCCATCACTAAAAACTGGTGCCTGCTCATTGCTAATCGCCTCAATGTTAGCGATTTCGTTTTGGTCGTCTAATATTGGCGGCAGATTGTCAAGGTGCTCGCCTGCATCGTCGTTTTGGTTTAATTGAGCTTCTTCTACCATTGTCTCTAATCTTTCCAGCCATCCACCGCTTGTGCTCGGAGTATCCTCGATCTTTGGAGGCAGACTGGTGCGAGTACTGGTATTGAAATTAGATTTGGCGTTTGCTTTTTTTTGCTTATTCACCCAGGTCGTGAAAGCATAAAACAATGCCAAGGCGAGAGGGACGATAAGTTCGAATATGGAGTCCATACAACTAATTCTCTACTTCCGCCAACAGGACGGATGAGTCCTGTTGGCAGGAAATTAAGACTGAAAGCTTTTTAACCAAAATATTTATTTATTTTTTGATGTAGAATCATCATCGCTGCCTGCAATTTTAGAGCGCATATCAGTATCTGCGGCGAGATTCTTCATGCGGTAGTAATCCATGATGCCTAGATTGCCATCTCGGAAGGCTTCAGCCATGGCTAGCGGTACTTGTGCTTCTGCTTCAACAACTTTGGCCTGCATTTCTGCCACACGAGCAACCATTTCCTGTTCCTGAGCTACAGCTGCAGCACGGCGAACTTCTGCTTGTGCTTGGGCAACGAGCTTATTTGACTCGGCTTGTTCAGCTTGTAGTTTTGCGCCCACGTTTTCCCCAACATCAACATCTGCAATATCGATAGATAAAATTTCAAATGCAGTGTTACTGTCTAAGCCTTTTGCTAGAACATTTTTTGAAATGCGATCAGGATTTTCCAGTACATCTTTATAACTTTGTTCGGAGCCAATAGAAGATACTATTCCTTCACCAACTCGAGCTACGATCGTATCTTCGGTGGCACCACCAACAAAACTGGAAAGATTGGTTCTTACTGTTACACGAGCACGCGCCTTAATGACGATACCGTCTTTAGCGACAGCATCTATGCTCCGTTTCGAGCCTTCAGATGGAGGACAGTCGATTACTTGTGGATTTACAGAAGTATGAACAGCTTCAACTACATTTTTACTCGTTCCCTTTGTTGCAAGGTCTATGGCGCAAGCTTGATCGTATACAAGGTCTATATTTGCTTTTTGTGCATTGATTAATGCCGAAATAACCATTTCAACATGTCCGCCGGCAAGAAAGTGAGTTGATAAGTCATCAATTGAAACCTGTATGCCTGATTTGATGGCAGTAATACGGGGATCAACAATTCTACGGATTGGAATTTTCCGAAGTTGTAGTTGTATAAGTTGCATAATGGTTACTCTAGCGCCAGATACATAAGCTCTAAGCCAAGTGGCTCCGAAATTAAGCAATATGATTCCTACAACTAGTACTACTAAGCCGATAGTTCCGAATATTATTAGTTCAAACATGATGTTTTTTTGGTTAAATTTTTCTTACAACAATTCTGTTGCCTTCAGTTGATATAACCCTGATAGGATTATCTTTTTCTATGAATGTTCCTTCTGTTACGACATGTAATCGTTGATCGTCGATTGTTGCTTTTCCGGAAGGGCGAAGATCTGTAAATGTTGTTCCTGTCTTGTTAATTAACAATGAGTGATCAATTCCTAAATCACCAACAGTAGAATCAGTTGAAAGTTTTTTTCCGAACTTACTATTTGGGAAGTAAACGACAAACCAGATGGCGAAAGCACAAATGCAAGTTAGATTTATGGCAAGAAATATATGGCCATAATCAGTATTAATATATGCTGCTGCCACTGACCCTCCTAGCGTTAATAAGGCGAGAGCACCCAGTATCATGCCGGGCAGTAGGACTTCGAAAAAAAGTAAAGTAAGTCCAACCACTAGCAGTGTAACAGCGATAGTCACTATGTTTATTTTAATGGAGGTGTAGTGATTTTTGCAATGATTATTTATTAGTTATTTTCTAATAAAATATTTTTCAGTCTCCATTAATATTATCTTGGAATTCGTTTATCGCTAATGAGATAGCATTTAGCTCTTCTTTTTTAAGATTCCATTCTGCTGCTCTCACGGTTTCAATTATTTGCCCCTTTCGTCTAGCTCCAACAATAGCTGAAGTTATTTCTGGGCGGCATAATGTCCATGCTACAGCCAATTGCGAAATAGTATGTTCGCTCGATTTGGCTATGTCTTTTAATTCTTCGACTAGTTTAAGAAATGGTTCGAGTTTTGGGGGGTGAAGTAGGGCGGCCACTGGGTGGTCTGATTTATGTCTTCGCCAGTCATTTTCAGGAAGACTGTCTATCCACTCACGATTTACCTTGCCTGTTAATAGGCCGCTTTCCATAGGGCTGTAACAAACAATTCCGCAATTATTATTGCGGCACCAATCTAGTTGACCTTCATTTTCTATTTGTTGATTCAAAAGACTGAAGCGTGGTTGTAATGATGAAACTTGTCCAAGTTTATTAGCTCTCTCGAGTTGATTAACAGAATAGTTGCTTACTCCAGCCCATCGGATTTTGCCTTGTGTCTTGAGGTCGAGAAGAGTCTGCCAGGCTTCTTCAACATTTTCATCAGGTTCTGGCCAATGAATTTGATATAGGTCAATTGTATCAACCTGCAATCTTCGAAGTGATCCTTCTACTTCTTCTATAATAGTTTTGCGCGATGCATATCTACGAGGGAAATTATTTTCGTCAGGTAATACCCCGCATTTAGTCGCTATAATAACTGGTCCTCCCCATTGCTTTACTGCTTTGCCGACCATTTCTTCCGATAAACCGAATCCATAT
>JAYZHR010000033.1:0-25419 GCA_036166355.1 Verrucomicrobiota bacterium
CAAATGAAATCAATGAACCAGATCTAGCGCAACGACTTATTCCGCTTGTCGAACAAGCTGCAAACGGAACGCTGGATATCCAAGGACGGGCACAGCTTGAACGTATGATTGTTTCACATTGGCGAGAACGACTTAATTTAACCAAAGAAGGAAACACCGCTGATTTATACCTGCAATTAAAACAACATGAAGAAGCAGGACCATTACTATGTGGCCTTGAGGACTGGCTTCATCGACCACCTGGAACTACTGCTGTGGATATTACCAAACTGCTCGAACCTTACCGGCGCCCTACCTAATCAGAATGACATTTGCAACCCCCGCTGTATTAATCCTATTGGCCCTACCCGTATTACTTTTTGTATGGGAATGGCGTCGACGTGGGACTGTCATAACATTGCCATTTGATCATGCTAACGCTCGGCGTGGTCGTTGGCTCGAAAACACTGTCAGGACAGCGAACTTTTTGAGTCCTATGCTTTTAGCTATCGCTATTATTTTGCTAGCTGGACCTCAAAGGCCTCTGAGCCAAGGCTCTCAACGAGTAATGACTAATATCGAACTTGTTCTCGATGTTTCCGGCAGTATGACAGCAACATTTGGTGATGGCCGAAGGGCGGATAAAGCAGTCGAAGCTCTACAAGAATTCGTCAGTCACCGCAAAGGTGATGCATTTGGCGTAACTCTGTTCGGCACTGAGGTGTTACACTGGGTGCCATTAACACAAGATTTGGATGCCCTCAAACACTCCGCTCCATTTATGAAACCTGAAGCCATGCCACCATACATGGGAGGAACACGAATCGGTCTCGCGCTACGTTCAGTTAACAAAATCCTAGCTGACAGGCCGCAGGGTGATAAAATGATTATTTTACTTTCTGATGGATCAAGCAGTGATCTAAGAGGACAAGGCGACAAAATCTCAAGCGACCTTAATAGTCAAAACATAGTATTATACTATATACACGTGGCTAACAGTCAGCCACAACAAGAAGTATACGATATTGCCAGTCGAACCGGCGGAGAGGCATTCGTTGCAGGAGACCCCAGTGCATTGCAGGCCGTATTCGAGAAAATCGACTCAATGCAACCTGCTAAATTTAAACCTGAAACCCCCATTCCTGCGGATAACTTTAAACCTTTTGCGCTTGCTGGAATTTCAATGGTGATATTGCAACTACTCTGTCTTTTCGGCATCCGGTTTACTCCTTGGTAGAATGAACTTACCTCACATCGAGTCTGAAACGGCAAACTTAGCCCTCTGGGTCACACTAGGCACAGCCATTTGTTCTATATCAGCTGAGTGGTTACATAACCTACGGATCAAGAAAGCTGGACATTTAGCATTCGGACCGATTGGACTGGGAAGAAACTGGACTCGTCTGGCTCCAATTATCCGCGTACTGGGCCTAACAGCATTGGCTTGGGGCCTAGTAACTCTTTTCTTTATTCGACCTAGAACCGCAAATTACGACAAAGTTCCAGAGGGTGGTTACCGGCATCTGATTATCGCTTGGGATGTCTCACCAAGCATGCAGCTTGACGATGGAGGAATAGACTTAAGCAAACAAAAAAAACGCACTCGTTCACAACGTGGCGCTAAAGTACTACTATCGCTTTTCGAACGCATTGCCCTTGATCAGATTCGCATAAGTATTGTCGCATTTTTCACTAGCGCCAAACCTGTGGTAGTCGATACACACGATTTAAATGTAGTGAAAAATATACTGGATGACCTTCCGCTTGATCGTGCATTTGATCCCGGCAAAACGAGTGTAATTTCTGGAATAGAAGAATCCGTGAAATTAGCAAAAGATTGGAAACCTAAGAGCACTACACTACTGATAGTTAGTGATGGTGACACTCTACCTGACACTGGCCTCCCAAACCTTCCTCCTTCGATTAGCAAAGTACTTGTCGCAGGAGTAGGTGATCCTCGACGCGGAGTGTTCATTGATGGACATATGTCACGACAAAATTCTCGAATACTTAGACAATTAGCCAAGCGCTTGGGTGGCGAATATGTAGACGTCAACCAAGTGCAAATACCGACTTCTCAAATTGCAGAAATGGCTGGCATACGAAACCTGGTAGATTCTGAAGAAAAAGGCCGCCGTGAACTTGCTTTAGCATGTGTTAGCATTGGTGCGGTAATGCTTGCACTGCTTCCGGTGGGTCTTGCGTTTTTCGGAAGCCCATGGCAGAATATGCGAAGTTCTCGTCCAGTTCTTAAGAAAAAATCATGAAAAAGAACATCCTTATATTTCTTTGGACACTAGCGCCGGTTGCATTGATTGCATATCATTATGGCCCTGGTCAAAAAAGTCTGGCTCGAGAAGATTCCAAGGCGCTCATTCAATCAGCGCTAGATTTCGAAAAAAAATCTCAGTGGCCAAAAGTAATCGAAGCCTATAACAGGGCCATATCTATTCTTCCAGATAATGAAAAGTCCACGCGACTAAAATTACAGCTTGCCCGAGCTAACGCGCAAATTCACATCGGAGAACTCCCGGAAGCTATGTTAGCAATGGAGCATTTACTCGACGAAGCTTCCGGCGGTAATAATAAACCACTTGAAAACAAGATCCGCGCTTCACTTGCTAGCGCACAATACTATACCGGATGGTTAATGCGATTAGAGTTAGCTGAAAAAGAGGAATGGATGGAACCAATCGAAAAGGCCCGACAAAATTTCCGTCTTCTTGCTGAGCAATCAGCCAAGAATGATATTGAGAGTTTTGAAGATAACAAAAAAAATCTAGAGGCTGTTGTACGCCTAGCTCGAATGGATCTCTCCGAGCTTCAAGCCCTGCCTCTTCCAAAAAAGTGCCAAGGCAACAAAAACGTTTGCTCGAAATGCCGAGGACAAAAGAAGAGCAACAAACCAAAGACAGGACAAAAGAAAGAAGACGCCCGCGGAGCAAGTGTTGGCAAGCGTCCTGATGGAACTGGCTCCTAACCCTTGTTAAGGATTTCAAACAAACTAAAAAATAGCCGGCATAAGTCGGCTCTTTTTTACTCGAGTTATTATCTTTTAGTGACCCAACTTATCCGAAATTCAATCTTCGCGTTTTACTTAATGTTTTGCGCCATGCTTACCCAAGCACAGAACGCTAAACCAGCTAAGATTTTAGTGCCTGTTGTACCAGCTAAACAAACTCAGGCTATACAAAAAATCGAACAACAAGAAAAACAAGCAAGTGAAACGAAACCAGAACTTCGTACTACTTCCAATAATAAGAAGTCTCCTCAGGAGCTACTCCACACAGCTTTAATTTCCGTTAAGTTTGATCGAACGCCTGATGGCATTCTCAACGCCATAGACACTCTATCGAAAAAAAATAAACCTCAAAAAGATAAAGCCAGAGCTAGCGCGGAACGGCTTCGACTACTAGCTAATGCAGGGCGCTGGAATGAACTTGGACAATTTATAAAAAAGCTCCCATACAAAGAATCTTCAAATAAAGCATATTCTCATCTTATTAGATCTATACTAAAGCCACCAATAATAAACACTTCACGAACCAGGTCATCGAATCCGACTCCAATTTCAGGCTTAACAACAACTCCACGGACTACAACCAACAAGCCACGCCCGATTTTAACGCAAGAGGATTTTGTTGAACTATTGAAAATTGCCCCAATTAATATTTCTGAAAATGATTTGTTTTATCTAACAGGACTACTGCGCTCTGTCGGCAAACCAAATCTGAAAATACTTGCTACTCAACTAAAAAAAGGGATCGGGTTGTTTGGAGGGAAAAATGCAGTATCTCGTAAAAGAGCTGCTCAGCTGATCGAACCTCTTGCCATCGGTGCTTTAGCGCAACACGCGCTTCCATTTGTGGACGACAACCATGGTGATTGGTCGCTAAAAACAAAAGCTAACCTTTTGGAACAGATTTGGAACAGTACCCCCAGCTCAAAGAATCAAAAATCCGTATGGGAAGCTAACGAAAAATTAATAACTGAAGCTAAGAAGACAGAATACAAAATTGAGGGTGTTAGAAGAGGATTTAAGCTCGTTGAAAAATTGCCAAGATCAATAGCTGACAGTTGGATGGAAAAACAGTTTAGCGAAGGAGGAAATGGACTAAAACTAATTCAACTGGTTCAATCAGATGTACAAAAATATGTACGCGGAAGCAATTTTGCTCTCCGAGGTGAAAATCTAAAAAAACTGAAACAAATAGTCGATGCACTCCTTACAAAAACCAACGCTAACTTAGACAAGTGGGAGCTACCGTTGACAATAGCGGGTGAAGCTTGGCTTATCGAAGCCGAAAATACGGCACAAAACTTTCGGCCAATCACCACAAATAATAGATATGGATATTATGACCCTGTCCTAGAGAAACAAAGATTGCTAGCACAACAAAACGCTACAAAAAACCGACCGCTTGCACCGGCGATTGTTATGGAAAATGCTCCAAGCCACTCATGGCTCAATATACTTCCTGACAGTCGTAAGGCCAGAGTTCGATCCGCTTTAGCTGGAGTTTATTTAAAAAATAAAAAAATCCTAAAAGCCATAGATGAGATAGAATACTTATCTAAACTTGATCCAGATCAAGCAGGGAAAATGGCAAATACGCTACTATCCGGCTGGGCCACTGCACGCAATCCTAACGGTTTAGTTAAGCCACGCATGCCAAATGTAGGAATGCCTGTCTATTATCCTCCAAAACCCAGTGGCACACCGCTGACCAGAGCCCGTCAAAAACGCAACCTCCAAGAACTAAGTCAGCTACTTGAACGATTTTCAAAACTACCAATTCAACCACCCAAGGCAGAATTCGTCGTGGCCGCTTTTGAAGGAGCACATAGTTTTGCTGAAGTTTACAAATTAAAAGATATCAAGCTTGTACTGGGCGAACCTAGCAAGCTGCCTATCGACTCGCTTGCAAAACTTTCAAACTCAATGCGACAACGCTTAGCCACTTCATGGAGAGCTCCACAAATTCAGCAACAAGCAGATACAAAAAGAAAAGAAGCACAGATAAAGTCTGAAGTAATTGCCGGTTACGAGACACAGTTAACGCTACTTGCAGAAGGGCTCAAAGCTAATCCAGACGTGTGGCAATTAAAACTCCAACAAGCCGCCGCAAACTTTGATCTAGCCGAATACCAATACGGTAATAAAGCTGACTTAGAGATTTACGTTCAACATCGTGAAGCTGCTTTTACAGCTTATAGTGAAGCCGCATCGCTATATGCCCTTCAAACTGCTATTACCGCTGATAAGCCAGATGCTCTCGTGTTTCAGCTATGGTTCAACTCCAATCTTGGAGCAAGCGACCTTTCTTACGTAACTAGACAACAGACCCCAGAAATTGGAAACCTCCAACAAATCCGGGATGCAATACTCGTACTTCCTGATTCCGAAGGACACTTCAAGGCATTCGGCGATTCTATCACCACTAATTCCCGCAGGCTTACACCAGAACTAAAACCACGATATCTCCGCTCTGCCCTTGTTGTACTCGAAGATCATCCGGCAGGAGAAAAAGCACGAGAGTTGGTTCAACATTACAACGACTTACTTGACGAAGTAGAACTTGTAGCTCGCATAGATGGAAATGATGATATCGGACATAAGCAACCATTTGGATTATTCATAGGCCTTAAACATACTAGCGATATAGAACGAGAAGCTGGCGGCTTTGCCCGCTACCTTGTTGGTGGCAGCAAAGGTAGTCCATACTACCCCACTTACCCTGGGCAAAGACAGGCACCAAGAGACGATCTTGAAGAACATTTGAACGAAAAACTTGGAGAAAATTTTGAGATACAATCTATTACCTTTCACGATAATAAAATCAACTCCAGAACAATCGGCCAACCCGGATGGCGTGAAACGCCTCTAGCCTATTTACTACTCCAAGCAAAAGATGCCTCTGTTGATCGTATTCCTGAACTGAAGATGGATCTGGATTTCTATGATTCTCTTGGACCTGCATTGCTACCGGTAACCTCTGCCACACAAATTGTAGATGCTCGACCGGAAACAGCTCCTGTCCGGCCAGTAGATGAATTAATACTAACTCAAACACTTGACGCTCGACTATCTGAAGACAATCAGGAACTCACTCTGGAGATAAATGCTACCGCCAAAGGCTTGGTTCCTACGATTGACAAACTGATCGACCTAAACATTCCTGGTTTTTTAATTGCAAAGAATGAAGATCAAGGATTGTCAATTGCCCGAGTCGAATCTGACGTAGATAGTGTCAATGCTGTCAGCGAAAGGACATGGCTTATCACCCTTAAACTTGAAGAAGAAGTTAGCGAACCCACAACTTTCATATATCCAAAACCAACTGATTTAGTATCTAAATCGGTCTTTAAGCAATATAGTGATGCCGACCTTGAAGAAGTTGAGAATGAAATTGCAATGGCTGGTATCATACTAAATCCACAACCATTCTGGCCTTGGCTAGTCGGCTTTACATTTTTAGTGATGATTGGAGTAATTGGAGCTCACCTATCAAAAAGAGGAAATAACATAGATGAGATAAATATAATTTATGATTTACCTGAAGAATACACCCCTTTTGCTGTCATTAATTTACTTCAGCGCATTAAAGCTACCCCTCCAAATACGCTATCAAAGACTCATCTTAACCAACTTCAAAGCACTATTAGTGAACTAGAAAAAATTCACTTCTCTCCGAAATATTCATCAGACAAAGAAAATATCGACCTGCAAAAAATTGCTCAGGAATGGGTAACTCGAGCAAACTAGCTTAGAAATTAAGGTGAACCCCCAGTAATAACTTGAAAGGTCGGCTTACTTATTGGCTGAGGATTAATTAAACCGAGATTATTTAGCCAATTGCGACCTCCACCCTGTGCCTGCAGGGATGCTGTACCCTGCTGGCCCATTAAAGACTCAATACTTCGAGACGTCTCATTGTGTATCTGCTGTAGTTGTTGCTGTCGTTCTACTATCGGAATCTCGGAATTTAAACGTATACCTCGGGCTAACTCTTCCGCCTCAGATTTCATTTGGTAAATTTGCGTTGAAACATTATCGGCCAACCCTTGCCGTTGAGAAATCTTATCAATAGACTTGTAATCATAATCTGTCTGTCGCAGATAATCCTGAAATCGGTCCTCCCCAAGCAAGCTTCTCATCTCGCTTTCAAGCCCCTGTTGAGCCAATCGACGCTCCTGAACTTCTACTGCAGATATAGCTGAGCCTGGCACTGCACCATGTTCGTCATCAAATTTTTTCTGTATTTGAAAAATACTACGAAACTCATCTTCACTTGGATCAAATCCATCAAGCTGCAAACGTAAATTAGCAGCTGTAGGGGACTTGCGCAGATCATATTCAAGTTTTTGATCGGGTGTAAGCAAAGAGGCAATTCGATTTTCCCGTTCTTCACGTAACATTCGAATTTCATTCCGATCTTGCGCATCAGACGTACCGGAAGCCATTTTCTTAAGCAACTTACTACCGAAATCCTGCTCCATGGAATTGAGTTCAGCCTTAGTCTCATCTGGAATGAATTCCATTGCATACCCAGTTTTGGCTTTTGATTTAGCAAGAGCATATGGACTTGGACGATTGATCTCTGCCAAACCTTTATCCCCAAATAGACCTCTTAACACCGCTGACTTTTCTTGATCCAACTGCGCTAATTCCGACCGAGTATTTTTACTGGGCTGAGAAAGAGTATTGGGGTTCCCAGTCTTCCAATAATCATTTCGCGCCGTAGCCTTATTAAGTGCCGTAGCCTTTAGCTGATCATAATGCTGATCAAGATCCTTTTTTACTAGATCCCGTATGGTTTCCTCTGGACATCCAATACGACGCAAATTCTCAATATAAGCTTGGTAATCCTGATCTTCAATCTGACTCCAATGGAACGGCTCTATTTCTCTCTCAATTCGTTCAGGAAGATTTATCTGACGCCTTTCTTTCTCGTCGATAGCAACTTGCTTTATCTTCTCTTGTGGCGTGACAAATTCAGATGATTGTAATTTGTACCATCCCCAGAACAGTGCCGAAAGACAAACTACGTTCACCGCAACTGAAATAACCAATACTCTTTGTACGCTCATAAGATTGAAGAAAAAATATCTTTCAAAACCAAATGTTTCAATTGAATCCAACAACACCTATGAACCAAAGTTGCATAAATATCAAATGAATTGCCAAACTCAAAAACTTTCGATGGCCAAGCGACCTTCAAAGTGATTAACTGTCCCTCCTTTTTGAAAAGTTCATGGAAGAGGAAAATTCTTTAATAGAGCAGCGTAAAGCCAACTTAGTTGCATTACAGGAAAAAGGCATCGAACCTTTTTTCAATAAATTTAACCCCAACGAATCTTGTGCTGGGGCTCGCAAAAATTATGAGGAAGGGAGAGAAGTGGCTTTGGCTGGCCGTATGACGGCATTCCGCACAATGGGAAAAAGCATCTTTTTCGATATTCGAGATGGATCAGATCGCATGCAGGTTTACGCACAAAAAAATACTATTGGTGAAGAAACTTTCGGTATTTTAAAGAAACTTGACCTCGGTGATTTTCTCGGAGTGAAAGGAAGCATGTTTACAACCCGCACAGAGGAAATAACGCTTAAAGCCAAATTAATTACAGTTGTTGGAAAAGCACTACGACCGCTACCGGCAAAATGGCATGGACTATCAAATATCGAAACCCGTTATCGGCAGCGCTATTTGGATCTCATTGCCAACGAAAACATCAAGGAGGTATTTTACAAACGCAGTGCAATTATCCGTGAAATCCGAGACTTTATGCACGAGCGAAACTTTATTGAAGTGGAGACACCAACGATGCAAGCAATTCCAGGTGGTGCTGCAGCGCAACCTTTTATTACTCGACACAACGCACTTGGATGTGACTTTTACCTTCGTATCGCTCTGGAACTTTATTTGAAAAGACTTCTTGTTGGCGGAATGGATCGCGTATTTGAAATCGGCCGCAACTATCGTAACGAAGGCATCTCTCCTCGACACAATCCTGAGTTCACAATGCTCGAAGCCTATCAGGCATTCGGCGACTACGAGTCGATGATGGAGTTGCTAGAGTCAATGATCACTCGCGTTGCCGAAAAGGTAGTCGGCACATTGATAATCGAACATAAGGATACCGAAGGTAATGTGACTCGAACCATAGACCTCTCCCGCCCTTGGCGACGAGTTAGGTATAAGGATTTGATTCGTGAAAAAGGAGGTGCCGACTGGTTCGAAATATCGCCCGAAGAACGCCGTCAACGTGCCATTGATTTCGGTGCTGAAATTAGCCCAGAATTCGAAGACTTCGAAGTCACCAATGGACTGTTCGAAAAACTGATCGAACCCACTTTGATCCAACCCACCTTTGTCACACACCTACCGAAGGAACTGATCCCTCTAGCAAAACTCTCACCAGAAGACCCAACCACCATCGAAGTATTCGAATGCTGTATCAACGGGCAGGAAATCGCACCTGCCTATACTGAACAAAATGATCCTGTCGCTCAGCGTGAAGCATTGATAAATCAAGCCGGAGAGGAACAACAAAAACTCGATGAAGATTTTCTAGTAGCACTAGAACACGGAATGCCTCCAGCTGGTGGAATCGGCATCGGGATCGATAGACTGATCATGATGCTATTAGGACAGGAAAGTATTCGTGACGTCCTGCTATTCCCTCAACTCAAGCCTAAGGTTAACTCGGATTGAGTTTTTCCTTGGCCTTTGCCAACTGCGGTTTTTCCCCAAGTAACAGTAGAATATCCCCTTCAAGAATCGGTTCTTCTCCTCCTGGATTTAGAATGCGTTCACCATCTCGCTCAATACCAACGATACTCACTCCAGTTTCCTCCCGTAAACCTAACACGGCTATGACTTGTCCAAGCGCAAAACTGTTCTTAGGCAACTTAACGCTTTCCAAATATGCCGTCTTCAATAATTCCTCCTCAGCTTTCTGGGCTTGATCTAGCTCGTGCGACTCGAGTGTTTCCTTAATTGCAATCTGAGCACGGGCATAAACACGCACCAAAAAGCGCCACTGTAGCCAAGCCACAACTATCACCGCCACTACAAGAACCATCATGATTTTTAGTGGAGGCAACAGCGTGGAACTCAGTAAAGTCACGCTAAGAATCATACCAGCTGTCCCTGCAATGAGGCATGCATTGGCCACAACAGCGCGAAGGGAATGCGTACGTTGGCCTGCACTATTATGCTTCACGGTTGCCTCAGAAATAAGCATTCCGAGTGCCTGCAATTTTCTTAGATTAGCAATAATCATTGGCAAAGAAAAAATAAGAGCAGCAGCCCAAAAAACCGTTCGCAGCGTATCCACTGGTAAATTCCATTTAGTTAACCATTCCGGTTGAAATCTAACTAAATAAGCAGCTCCAAGAATAATACCGGCAACAAGAAACATATTTATAGTCATTTGTAATATCCACTTTCTTGAAAGCTTCCATGCTAGACTATTCCACTGCCCCCCCTTGAATCGCTCCACCCAATCCTTATACAGCGCAAGATAACCGACCAATGGTTTGGGCGCACTTCGCAAGACTTTATCAGTTAAGATATCAGCACGACTAATCCAGATAGGAGTCAACACAGTCGTCACCAGTGCAACCCCAATAACAATTGGATACAAACTGGGATCGGTCACACCAAGGGTTAGTCCCAATGTGGCGATAACAAACGAAAATTCACCAATCTGCGACAATCCAGTACCCACACGGACTGCAGTTCGTAAATCATGCCCAGCCACTACCGTACCAAAAGTGTTACCAAGCATCTGGCCAACAATTACCACTAATGAAATCCCAACAATCGGGACAATGTGCTTCCACAACAAAATCGGATCAACCAATAACCCGATGGCGACGAAAAACACTGCTGTAAACAAATCACGAACTGGTTCCACCAGTGATTCAATACGTCGAATTTGTGCTGATTCCGCCATCACAGCTCCAACTAGAAAAGCCCCCAATGCAACGCTGAAACCTAACTTCGCCGCCACTAAAGTCGTGCCGAAACACAACCCCAAAACTGCCACCAGAAGACGTTCATTACTCTCAAATCTCGCTACAAAATTTAGCAGCCTAGGCACCAACAAAAGACCAACAACGAGTACAGTAACTAAAAAAACCAGAAGCTTACCGGTTGAAATTAAAATCGATTGCACACCGAAATCTCCAGTTAGTGCAATACCGGTCAACAACACGATCATCACCACGCCAAGTAAATCTTCAATAATTAGAATACCGTAAATTAACTCTGCAAACGGCTCGCGATCACACTTCATCTCTTTAAGCACTTTAACTATTACTGAAGTCGAGGCTATAGAAATGATCGAGCCCAAAAACAAACTGTCCACATGAGGCCATCCCATCAACTGACCAACCTGATAACCAAGAAATACCATCAGCATGATCGCTAAAGGCGCTGCCACTAGCGCTGTTGCCGCAACTCTACCGAGCTTTCGAAGGTTAAACTCCAATCCAAGCGAGAACATCAAGAATACCATCCCCAATTCCGCCAATGACTCGATCGTCTCTCTTTTATGCACTAACTCGAAACCACCATCCTTAATAAATAACGCAGAGAAATTAGGCCCAATAAGGATACCAGCCACAATATACCCCAATACTACCGGTTGCTTCAGTCTCTGAAACAGCACTGTCACAATCCCGGCAGCAATCATGACCACAGCCAGATCCTGCAAAAAACTCACCTCATGCATAAAAAAACTGAAGTAATAATGCCTAAGTCCATACGTAAGTCCAAGCATCGGATAATTTCATAGTTTATGCTTTAGAGAAATTGAATTTCGAACACTAAACTTGAATGCAGTCATCTTAACGTGAATTGTTTGGGGGAACATGGACGACAAACGATTGGAGTTTTTCAGAAAGCGACTGGAGAATCTAAGGCTCGAAATTGAGGAAAACATGTCCACAAATCAGGATGATTCCGGAGTAGTAGAATTAGATTCGTCTATTGGAAGGCTATCAAGGATGGATGCCTTACAAAACCAACAGATGGCACTCGAGCTAAAACGAAGGCAAGAGAATCAGTTATTAAGGATCAAAAATGCAATTAAGCGAATGGGTAAAGGGCAATACGGTATATGCGGCAAATGCAAAAACCCGATTGAAGAGGATCGCTTAGAAGTTTTTCCAGATGCCGTTATATGTATAAACTGCGCATAGAGACTAAAAGAGAAATTAATAGCATTATTATACACTTGGCTTGATGTAACAAGATCCGCACCATAACTGCACATGAACTCACTAATTCATAAATTTCAATTACGTGGAATATGTGTACTAGTTATACTAGGCCTAACTGTCAGTGCAACTTGGGCTAAAGACAAAATCAACGTTCTCATATGGGATGAGCAACAACAGGTTTCGAAGAAGGTCTATCCCAATTATCCAGGCAATTTTATTGCAAATTATCTTAAGCAAAATTCCACACTAAACATCACTTCAGCCAACATTAATCAACCTCAACAAGGACTATCAACTGAAGCATTAAACAAAGCGGATGTTCTGATTTATTGGGGGCATGTAAGACACAGAGATATAACCGAATCCAAATCTCAGGAAATTGTCGACCTTGTCAAAAGTGGAAAACTTGATTTTATCGCACTGCACTCAGCTCACTGGGCAGTACCATTCATGGTCGCGATGCAAGAAGTCGCAGCACAAGATGCAATAGCTCAGCTGCCTGAAGAAATTCGAGACAACATAGAAATACAGTTTAAAGGTCAAATTCGATGGGAAAAAGCTCCCGACAGTGCACGTCCACACCAATTACATGAGTTTAGTCAAAATGAAAATGGCCAGATCAAAATAAGCGTTGAACGTCCAAATTGCGTCTTTCCTCGCTGTTGCACTCCAGTTCAACCAAGTCAAATTCGAATTATAAACAAGAAACATCCAATTACCCAAAATGTTCCGGACACATTCTCTATCCCTGAAACAGAGATGTACGACGAACCATTTCATATACCAACACCGGACGAAGTAATACTTGATGAAACGTGGAAAGGCGGCGAATACTTCCGATCAGGTGCCATATGGACTCTTGGGAAAGGTAAAGTTTTTTACTTTCGGCCAGGTGATCAGCAATATGCAGTATACAAGTTAAAACCAGTACTAAAGATAATTGAGAATGCTACTGTATGGCTAGGTGGTAACTAACTATACATTTAAGATAAATAATTTATTGCTCAATATAGATTCCAATTATTTATTATATCAATTCAAGTCTACCACTGACTAAACTGCGATTCACAGCATCAGTAAATTGCATGTAATGTAAACCATCAGCAAATGTTGTATGTGTGACTGTCCTCTGACCTCTAATCGCAGCAACAAAATCAGCCTCAACCTGCCATTCTCCCCTTTCTTGTTCCTCGATCAATATCTCATTCAATTGACTTCCATCTCGATTCCCTCCGAACAACCGTTCACTAGTCACACGAAGCGTTCCTTCACTACCAAAAAGATAAATAGCATCATCATCCATCAAGGATGTAAGAGAAGATTGTTGCAAATGCATTTGCGCACCACACTCAAGATCAGCAACCACATCAAGATGCTCAGGTATATGAACTGACTGAAGCTCACCTTTTTCGTTCCGACGATGATTAGTAAATGTCTTTGCCCTAGATATCACTTTAGTGGCTCTGCTCACCCAACGAATAATCGACTCATAATATATACCCATGGCCATAATATTATTCCCACTATAATCAATGTTTTGCCTCCAATGCATTGGGGCATTCGAATCGACAAATTGCCCCCTAACACGACTCTCCACAACAAGCAGCTTTCCAAGATAACCTTCCGAAATTAAGCGCTTAATTGTGTTATCAGCAAATAGAGTGATCGGGGAAGGGACAACTTGCGCAACTAATTCTGGCTTAGCTTGATTAGCACTAAGCATTCTAAGGGCTTCATCAGCATTCATAGCCATACGTGCCTCAGTAAGAACATGTTTTCCAGCGTCGAGCGCCGCCAATGTAATAGGGCAATGAAGGTAAGGCCAGGTGCCGATAACAATAGCATTTGTATCGGAGTCGGCAATGGCGTGCTCCCATCGGTCATAAGTTTTTGGAATACCAAAGCGTTGGGCTACATTCGTGGACGATTCAATACTACGATTAACCACTCCCACAATTTCGACACCATCAATCGCCTGCAAAAGCGGGATATGCTTGGCTATTGTATTGGCTCCTGCACCAATCACACCGACACGAACGTCACTCGGCATCGATTTGATAATCTGTGTACTTATTACTCCGGCCTTTGACTTTATCAACAGGATAACGGGTTTCGTTAATTGCTAGCTTATCTTGAATTGCTTGACTGAGGTCGACACCTGCATCCGAAGCCATTAGGAAAAGGTAAATTGCAATATCAGCCATCTCCTCAGCGACTTCGTTACCATTATTATCCAAGTGCTCAGCACTTTGCTTGTGACTTTTCCATAGGAAATGCTCCTGCAACTCTGCTGCCTCAATTGCAACGGCCGCTGCCATGTCTTTTGCTTTGTGATACTGAGCCCAATCTCTTTTATTTCTAAAGACTAGAATTTGATCTGTTAACTGCTCAATTGTCATGTGCAATTACTTTTTGTTATGCCTGCGAAGAATCTCAATAATGGTATCATCTTTCGCATAATCAAATACATCCTTACCTTGAGAATCCCGGAGTTTAATGTCTGCCCCTTTATTCATCAAAGCAGTCACTAACTCAGGACGCCTCATGCGCACTGCCCAAAACAATGGCGTAACTTTATTCTTATCGCCAATATTTGGATCTGCCCCGTTATCAAGTAAATAATATACAACCTCATGCTCTTTGCTTCTGATCGCCCAAAGCAATGGAGTTTTACCAGTCTTATCTCGAACATTAAGTTCAACCTCATTAGCCAAATGATATTTTACGGCATCAATATCTCCACTACCTGCACTACGAAATATGTCATGCTTTGGCTCATCTAATTTATCAGACTCATTCGAAACGGTTGTCTTTTCAATTGCATCAGGAGCTTCAACTTGCTCCTGATTTGAAGGCGATTTCTTGGGCTTGGAATCAGCTGTGACTACTTGTTCAGTCCGTTTCGAATCACAACCTGTTGTACTTATAACTAGGAACAAACAGGTATAAAATATTTGTGCTTTCACCGCCGCCTTTATTTAGACAGCAGCACGGCATGTCAAGAGCTAGGTTGCAGCAAAACATATGACTAATAGGGAAAAAACCTGAAATATAAGTAATTTTACACCCTTGCAAAAGAAGCTAATCTAGCTACTATGCGCCGCCTTTTGGCCAAGTGGCCATATAATGGGAAAATAATACTATGCCTATTGCTACACCAGACCAATATGCCGCTATGATCGATGCCGCCCAGCAGGGTGACTACGCATATCCAGCTGTAAATGTCACATCGATTACTACCATCAATGCAGCTTTGAAGGCCTTCTCTGATTCCAAATCCGACGGAATTATTCAATTTTCCACTGGCGGTGGTCAATTCGCTGCGGGCCTCAATGTCAAAGATGCTGTCCATGGCTGTATCGTTTTAGCCGAAGCAGCTCATCGTTTATCTGAAAAATACGACATCCTCATAGGCCTTCACACTGATCACTGCCAACCAGAAAAAGCAGAAGGTTTTCTTAAACCTCTGATTGAGGAGACTGCAAAACGGCGTGCTAACGGCCAACCTAATCTGTTTCAGAGTCATATGCTTGACGCTTCTATTCTCCCTCTCGAGGAAAACATGGCCATATCAAAAGAATATCTTGAGCTATGTGCAAAAAACGAAATTATTCTGGAGGTTGAAGCTGGAGTGGTTGGAGGTGAAGAAGATGGCGCTGCTGGCCACGAAGACATGCCATCTGAAAAACTTTATACAACGCCTGAAGACATGCTTAGCGTCTACGAAAGTCTTAACGGTATCGGCCGCTACATGTTTGCTGCAACATTTGGAAACGTTCACGGTTCTTATAAACCTGGCGCCGTGCAGCTTCGTCCAGATATTCTGAAAGAAGGTCAGGATGCAGTAATTAGTAAATACGGTGAGGAAGCTAAGTTTGATCTAGTATTCCATGGCGGTTCAGGTTCTGAAAAACATGAAATTACTGAAACCCTAAAGTACGGCGTAATCAAGATGAACATCGATACAGACACGCAATACGCTTTCAGTCGACCAGTAGTAGACCATGTACTAAAAAATTACGATGGTTTACTTAAAATTGACGGAGAAGTTGGTAACAAGAAAGTATACGATCCACGTTCCTACCTTAAGCAAGCCGAAGAGTCTATGGCAGCACGAATGATTGAAGCCTGTAACGATCTCGAAAGCACCGGTAAAACCATTTTCGGTAAAGTATAAAAACATAAAACCTCCAGAATTAAAGGCTTTAGAAAGGATTCTATTTTATTGAAATGACTGCAATGGTAACTTTATTTACCCATTGAGATTACATTATCTTCATCGTCGCCTTTTTCAGTAGATTCTTTTTTAACTTTCAACGATTTAGATGACTTGGAAGCTTGACCTCGGGACTTAACCGGCTTGGTTTCACGAGCTCCAGCAGCGTCCTCCTCACGCTCAGATTTCTGAAATCTTGCTGATACAATCTTGCTGACACCTTGCTCCTGCATAGTCACACCATAGAGAGTATCAGCCATACTTATTGTTCGCTTATTATGAGTTATAACCAAAAACTGTGAATGGTTTATAAAACGCTTAAGGACTCGAATAAAACGATTGATATTGGATTCGTCTAAAGGTGCGTCCAATTCATCTAAGACACAAAATGGACTAGGGCTTACCTGATAAATTGAAAACATTAAAGAAACAGCAGTCATAGTCTGTTCTCCCCCTGAAAGAAGCGAAATACTTTGCAACTTCTTACCAGGAGGACGAGCTACAATCTCAATACCACTATTCAACATGTCTTCTTCATCAACCAAAACCAAATCAGCCTTCCCTCCTTCAAAAACCTCCGTGAATAAATGGCGGAAATTTTCACGAATTTGATCAAACGTAACTTTGAACATTTGTGTGGTTTCATTATTGATCTGTTCAATCACATCCAATAACTGCTCCTTGGCTTTAATTAAATCATCATGCTGGGTGGTGAGAAATTTATAACGCTCCTCAGTTTCTTCATACTCCTCAATAGCGACAAGGTTTACTGGGCCCATTCTTTCAACCCGATCCTGCATTTCACTAACTTTAATACCCACAAGCTCCCAATCAGTTTCCAATCCCTCAGACTCCATTTCATCAGCAGAGGAAAAAGTAACTTCAATTTCACCAGAATCGTTTTTTAAGGTCTTAAGACATACCACTTCCACTTCGCGTAGATCGATTTGGTATTTTTCCTGCATGCGCTCACAAATATTTTCGACCATCATGTTGTTTTGCGCCAACTCAACCTCTAACTGCGAGCGACGTTCCTGCGACGAACTAAGTTCATTACGTACAGATCTCAGGGACTCTTCTCGCTTCTCAACCTTTTGATCGGCCTCGTTTTTTTGTTCTATCAGCTTGGAGACTGCTTGAATCGATTGTTCACGCTCAACTCGAACCAAATCAATTCGTTGAATAGAGCTTGAGATTTCAGACTCAGTTTGAGTCTTTTTTTCGGCAGCTGAATCTATGTCTCTACGCCGATGATTAACGCGTTGCCTTAATTCATCAATTCGAAGTTTGAGTGGATCCAACTGACGTTTGAATGAAGCTAACAACTGCTCCTCAGATGCAAGGCCAACTTTAGCATCCGTTAATTCCGAATTTGCTATGTCTCGTTTTTCTCGAAGACCCTCCACCACATGAATCACCTCATCAACACTCTTAGTGGCTGTCCGTTCTCGTTCTTCCAATGAAACCAATTCAGCTGCCAATAAATCGTGTTTACCGCTACCCTCAGATTCCTGATCCACAAGACTATTCAACTCAAATGTGACCGCCTCAATCTTTTGTTCAATTATATGCTTTGAATTCTGAAGCGCCTTAAGCTCTCCTTCACTTGTCGCAATGGACACTTCCTGTTGTCTAAGTTCATTTTGAACCTGCTGCAAACCTGCCTGAAGAGTGCTTTGTTCAGCCTGGAGATCACCCTTCTCTTTACTTCGATCACTGACAATTTGACTTAATCCATTAAGCTCTTTTTTGAGTTCCGTAATTTCATTCTTGCGAGCCAATAAAGATGCAGATGGACTTCCATTCCCTCTTCCCCCACTAAAAATCCCATTTCGCGAAAGTAATTCACCCTCCTTTGTAACAAAATCCAAATTACAGTTATTCTCCCTGCCGCGGATTGCAGCATCTAAATCCGATACTATTACCAATCTTCCCAACAAATGTTTGAGTAACGGTTTAAGTGAATCGTCACATTCCACACTACTATACGCAGACACTCCGCCCAACTCCTCAATCTTATTCCTATCTATTTTGGCAACCTCTATATCCGGTAAAAAATCAAGAGCTACAATATTGGCTCGACCTTTTTTTCCTTCGGTCAGCAAATGTAAAATGGTTTTCGCATCAACAACCTTATCTGTAATAATAAGCTGCAAATGTCGACCTAAAGAAGTTTCGATAGCAGTGACCAAATCCTCTGGAACACTGATTTGGTCGGCCAAAAGCCCCAATGCAGACTTTGATTCCTTAAGCGCAGCCTGAACTCCTGCACTAACCCCCTCGTTTGATACCTGCAACTGCTCAAGCACATTTAGACGTGAACGCTTCTCTGCCTGAGTTCGGAGTAAATCATCCAACTCTGTTGTAAGCTTAATCAAAGTTTCCTCCAACTGAACCAAGCGCTGCTGACGCTCCTCGACCGTACCTAACCGGTTCTGGGCGCTAGATTTTTTTGACTCAACGTCATTCAAAAACTGGGCAAGACGTTCTTTTAACTTTAAATGTTCCTCTTCAAGTTGAACTTTTTCGGCATTAAGTTTTTCTAATCGGACCATGTTGCCACGCTTATGTAAATCAAGTGAATTAAGTTCATTTCTCACACGAGTTAATTCCTGAGCCACACCAAAAGACTCAGTCTGAGCCTGATTTAAAGCCTCCTGACGTTGAGTCAACTCATCCTCAATAACCTTACAAGCAGCCTGATTTTCTTCAACGACTCTCCGCTTGTCAGCAACAGTCCCATCAGCAGATCCCAGTTTATTGGACATCTCAGCCAACTCCTGCTCGGAATCACTACTTCGATGTTCAGCTTCGACGATTTCCTGATGAGCTTTTGAAGTTTGATCATCAAGTTCTATGATTCGTTCACGACTGAATTGAATTCGACTCTCAAGTCGCTCAAGTTCAGCTTGTAAATTTGCTCCTTTTTCCTGTGCCTCAGAAACCTTTTTTTCAATTTCGGCGCGCTGTTGCCGAGCTTCATTAATGTGACGCTCACCCTCAGCTATCGTCTCGGAAAAACCATCTGATTTACCCTTAAAATCGGAAATAGACTTTTGACTTTGCTGAACTGCATTTTGTAAATCACCAAGTTGATGGCGAGCTAACTGGCTCTCAAGATTCTGAAGTTCACTAATTACTTCCTTGTATCTTTTAGCCTTTGACGCTTGACGCTGAAGTGAACCAATTTGTCTCTTAACTTCACGAATAGTATCGGATACTCGCAATAAATTTTGTTCAGTATAATCAAGTTTGCGAAGTGCTTCTTTTTTTTGCGCCTTGAACCGAGTAATCCCGGCAGCTTCCTCAAAAACTGTTCGCCTATCGTCCGGCTTACTCGAAATAAGCTGGGTAATATTCCCCTGCGCCATGATCCCATAGCTTGCACGCCCCATGCCGGTGCCCATGAACAGTTGTTGAATATCCCTTAAACGACATGACACTTTATTAATAAAATATTCGCTTCCCCCATCTCGAAAAATCCTACGAGTTACTGTAACCTCATTGTAAGGAAGATCCACACCGGCGGTTTTCAATTGATCTACATCAATACCACCAATAGTTAGGGAAACTTCAGCCATACTGAGTGCTTTGCGTTTATCAGTGCCATTAAATATGACATCAGCCATACCAGAACCACGTAAAGCCTTAGCCGATTGCTCGCCCAATACCCAACGAATCGCATCAGAAACATTCGATTTACCGCAACCGTTTGGGCCAACAATCGCGGTAACACCAGGTTGAAAATCAAGCGATGTTTTATCAGCGAATGATTTAAAACCCAAAGCCGTAAGATTCTTCAGATACACGAAACACAAATCAGACCCAAGAATGACAGTCGAGTAAAGCTAGAAAACACTACATAAGGGATATCATAATCCTTGAGCCACAACAGGTTGTGGTTTTAAAGCGACAATATGTCGCATGTTATTCACATTTTCATATCCCACACATACCGAACGAGTTGACCCTTTTACAAGTGGCCTCCAATATCCGCCTTTCGCTTACCATTAGTTGGTTGAGCATTGACTAAATTCATATGAGTGTTGACTCAATATATTCTAATCTAACTATAAAAAATGGAGCCAAAATGGCTTTACTCGTAATGGATGGTCTTGGTGATATCGCCACATCAGACACCGATTATAAGACTCCACTTGAAGCAGCTAACACACCAAATTTGGATGCCCTATCAAAAGATTCCGCAATGGGCCGCCTGATACCAGCTGCCCACGGAATCACTCCAGGAAGTGGACCTGGGCACCTAGGACTATTTGGATATGATCCGCTTGAAGTAGAAGTTGGGAGAGGAGTAATAGAAGCACTTGGACTCGGACTAACACTTGAGCCAGGCGATGTAGCAGCTCGCGCCAACTTTTGCTCTCTTGATTCAGCTGGATTGGTTACAGATCGACGAGCTGGAAGAATAGAAACCGAACTATGCGAAGAACGTTGTGAAAAACTCTCGAAAAACATCAAGAGAATTATGGATGCGGAGGTTATTATAAAACCCGGCAAAGGCCACCGTTTTGTAATAATTTTCCGCGGAGCAGATCTGGCAGGGCCATTAAGCGATACAGACCCACACCGTGAAGGATTACCCATTTCTGAAACTCAGCCTGAAAACTCAGATTGCACAAGATCCCAAAAAGCAGCCCAGATCATTGGTGAATTTTACAAATCTGCACTTCCTTTGCTTAAAGGAATGGAACCAGCAAACGGTTTTCTCATGAGAGGGATAGCCCATCAACCCGACATCCCGAATTTTGATGTTCGTTATTCAATGCGAGCCGCGTGTTTGGCAATTTATCCGATGTATAAAGGACTAGCTCAGCTAGTAGGAATGACTAAGGTTGAAGGCTTACAAAATATAGAGCAACAATTTCAGCAATACACAGAACTTTACGATAAATATGAATATTTTTTCGTGCATCATAAATATACAGATATGTACGGCGAAGATGGAAACTTTGAGGCAAAAACCAAAGCAATAGAGGACTTTGATGCTGCATTACCAATCCTTCTAGAAAAAAAACCCGACGTTATTGCCATTACTGGCGACCACTCAACACCCTGTGCTCTCAAAGGGCATTCTTGGCATCCTCAACCAGTAATGCTCTATTCAGCCAATAGCGGATCCGACAAGCTAGATCGATTCACGGAAACCAATTGTAACAATGGATCAATTGGAATCATTGAAGCTAAACATCTTATACGCCTAATGCAGGCGAACGCGTTAATGTTCGATAAATTTGGCGCATGAAAGCCGTCATTCTCGCTGCTGGAAAAGGGACTCGCATGGGAAGTCTCACAGGAGACCTCCCAAAACCTATGCTACCTGTTCAAGACAAACCAATTCTGGAACATATAATTACAGGTATAGCTACACAGGGCGTAAGTGATTTTTGTATTATTGTTGGCTGGAAAGCAGATGTTATTCAAAAACATTTCGGAGATGGATCATCTCTTGGCATTAAAATCAAATACACAACTCAAGAAGTACAAGATGGAACTGGAAAAGCCCCGGAGTTAGCTAGAAAGTTTGTCGGTAATGATCCATTCCTTTTGACCTATGGAGACATTCTTGTTCGCCCTGATACATACAAACAGATGCTTGACCGATTTGAAGAAGACGATTTCTCTGGTCTAATCACTGTAACCCCTGGTGAAGATGTTCGAAAAGGTGGTATTAATTTTTTCGATAATGCTTTTTGTTTAAAAAAAATTGTTGAGAAACCAAGTGATGAAGAACTTGACCAACTGAAGATTGAAGGATGGCTCAAAAAGGGGGAACCTGTGTGGTATAACGCTGGTATTTATATATTTAAACCCATCTTATTCGAGCATACTGCAAAACTTCACAAATCCCCTCGAGGCGAATACGAACTAACCGATGCCATAGGAACCATGATTGACAACAATGAAATAATTGCTGGTAAAAAAATCGAAGGTCGTTGGGTTGATGTCCGAGATCCTGATGTACTCAATTCGCTACAATAAAGCTGAAGAAACGACGAAAAACGAAACACTGCTTCTCCATCAAGATGGAAAAGAGTATCTTCAAATTTAATCTCCGCTTAATTTTAAACAGTCAAGTTGATTGGGGCCACGAAGATAAAGTCGATCACCTACGATTGCCGGATGTGACATCGAATCCACTTCAACATCACCGAAAGGTCGAAGTCGTTGAAGAGGAGTAAACTTATCCGCCGCCGCGTCGAGCAACAATAGATCTCCACTCTGGGTCCAGACTAGCACGCGGCCGTTTCCGCCAATCAAGTTTGAGTGATCGTAAAACATATCATCCTGTTTTACCCAAACCGTTTTCATATTATTCTTCAGGTCTAAACAATACATCTCACCGTAGGCTGTAGCAAAACCGCGATCCCCAACGATAATAGGCGAGCAAGTGTCCGGGGCTAGATCGAGATTAACCATCGTCGGCTTGTCGACAAGTATTCCATTCTCCGAAAACTTGTGCAGTCGTGTAGCGTTATTCTCGGTTGCAAGCAATAGATGGCCATCATGGATAAGCGGTGTAGTAACATTGAAATCAGAGCCTTCGGTTGGCACATGTTGCCAAAGCCGTTTTCCAGTAGCTGGATCCCAACCGCCAAGGCTAGCAGAATCATAACCAACGATCTGTCTTCGCCCACCAAGTTTCCCAAAAACAAATGCTGAATAACCAGCCGCATGGCCAGATGTTTTCCATATTAGACTACCTGTTTTGCGGTCAAGTGCTGCTACAGAAGCATCAGATGCGCCGGGATTGATAATTAGCTTTTCACCAACGATCAACGGCGGGGAACTCGAACCCCACGCTAACAATTTTCCACCGAATTCTCGGTAATAGTTGGTCCGCCAAACAATCTCACCAGTATCTAGCTTAAGACAGTGCAGGTCGCCCAACGCTCCGTGCAAATAAACCAAGCCATCGTGAATAACAGGTGTCGCCCGAGACGAATTGCTATAGTCCAATTCCGTATCCGCTTCATACTCTAAACGCCACACTTCACTACCATCGATCGCATCGAGACAACGAAATAAATCATGTGTACCACCCCTACTCTTATCGGGAACAATCACCAGCTTAGCTGTTGCCGCTGGTCCGGCAACAGCTGGCCCCGTAAGTTTGGTCGACCAAACCTTTTTCAACACTTTGGGCAATTGTTCCGGCAAGGTTGGCGCTTGGCCAAGGCGGTCAGACCCTCGCCAATCCAACCACGCCATCTGGTCAATCGGTTTCAAAAACCCCTTAGCCGACTCAAGCGCTATCAGCAAATCCTTCTGCTTGGCTAAACCCGTAACCTCATCCAGTACTCGCTTGACCAAGGCGTCATCAACTTTATCTGTACAGAATAATCGCACTCCAGAAACCGGCGGAGTTTTGGCCAAGACACGTACAGAATCAGGCTTTACCTTCTGGCATCCAACCAGCAGTGGCGGCAAATACTCTGGCACAAGAGCCGAAGCCACCTCTCCATCGGTCAACGCAAGCGCACCAGAGTCAATCGCTCCAGCAACTTCAAATTCGGGCGGTTTAGCTAAATGAGCCTTCTGTAGGGCAAGCTTGGCAGCCTGATGAGTCTCAGCTTCCTCCTTTGGTCCGAGCATAACCACACGACCAGACAAGTCAGCTAGCCTTCGGGCGGGATCTTTCGTTCGAACGATAAACACACCACGTTGTGTAACGGCTCCAGTACGATCAGTCAGATCAGCAATCGGAATGACCGACATCTTGAGACGCCCAGCGTCAAAACGAACCATCGAATCCTTACCGATAATGAAATCCGGTCTGACCCGCATACGACGTAGTCCAAGGTCAAGGCTCTCCTCGAATGTCAACTTGAACGAACGGCCAAGAACTTTACCCAAATGATCACCAAGTTTATCGTAACGACGCTGCCCTACGCCATCTACACAAGAACAAGACAACGGCAATGCCAAAGGATCCATTATCAGTACCTGAACTGGCTTTTCGGCCGCTTGACTTAACGCAAGCGCAAAAAAAAATCCGATGTACCGAGTCATTTTTCCTTTGGCGCAAGAACACGAATAAGGTTGGCGCGAACATCCACCACGTATACACGACTGGCGTCCTTATTAACCTCAATCGGGATATAACAAGTCTGTGCAGCCAGCTTGCTTCCGCGATCAAACTCGGTCGTATCTACATACCCTACCACTCCGAGAAATTTACCATCTGGCGTATATTTCTTGATACGACCTACCCCGGACTCAGCGGTATAAAGTACATTATCCGGACCAATGTCAATGTTGACCGGGTTGCAGCAAGCAGCAAAACCCTCGATACCTGTACGATCGCGTTTACCCCATCGACCCAATCGTTTACCGTCGAGATCAAAACGATTTACACGATGCCTGGAATTCTCAGCAATTAGTAACTCACCGTTCATTACCTGCATGTCAATATGACTGCAACAGCCATACTGTTGCTCAATGATTTTTTTCGCATCTGTCAGATCTCGATTAAATCGATAAATATCCTCCGTAGCACGCATGCTGTTCCCCGTACCAACTGCAAGAAATACATGCTTATCGCTGACGAACAGTCCGGCGGCAAGCGACTTTGAACCGCTAATCTCGTCAACATCGACCATCGCAAGCCGTTTACCGTCCTTATTATACGAAGCAATTTTACCATGTCCTGCAATATATACCGTACCGTCTTCGCAGGCATGAATCATCTTGGGATGAGGCCCATCATCCGGCATCGGCCATTCAGCCTTAACAGCACCATCCGGACTGATAATGCGAACGCTATAGTTATGACTAAAAATATCGTCCACTGAAATTGGCCCACGGTTACCTCGACGTTCTGGACGATTACCACCCTGATCAGATCTTTCTCGGCCTCCTCTTTCTCGGCCTCCTCTTTCTCGACCTCCTCTTTCTCGACCTCCTCTTTCTCGACCTCCTCTTTCTCGGCCTCCTCTTTCTCGGCCTCCTCCTTCACGACCCTCCGCACCTA
>JAYZHR010000034.1:0-17135 GCA_036166355.1 Verrucomicrobiota bacterium
ACCTGTTCAAAACCTTTAAGTACAGTAGTGTAAGAAGGGAAATCTGGCTTTACCGTTGGTTTTGGCGCAGTAGGTGGAGTTTGCGCAACAACAGATGTCACTAAAGCTAACCCTAGCGCAACAAAGAGGGATTTTTGTTTTATATTCATAATAGAATCCAAACTTGGCAGACGCAGTCTGCAGCTTGATTGCAGATAAATTCAAGTTCCAATATGATCAATTTTAATAAAAATTCACCTGAAATCTCGACCAATTGGCCAAGCAGAGGTAACACTTACCTGCGTTAGTTTAAGCCAAAATGGCCACAAAGAGAATTTCAACCAAATTTAATTCAATAGAATCAGTGTTAAGAGACATCGCTCGCGGCAAGATGGTTGTCGTTGTGGACGATGCAGATCGCGAAAACGAAGGTGACCTCATTATGGCCGGCGAGAAAGCTACTTCTAAGACAGTAAATTTCATGGCCAAGTATGGCCGAGGACTGATCTGCGTACCAACTGTGCCAGAGAGACTCCAGCAGTTGGGTATAGAGCGAATGGTGCTAAACAATCGAGAAAGTCATAGTACCGATTTCCAAATTAGCGTCGATGCAGCCAAAGGCATTACCACAGGTATCAGCGCATCCGATCGAGCCAAGACAATCAAAACACTGGCTAATCCTACTTCACTTACGGAAGACCTAGTCCAACCTGGACACATCTTCCCACTTCGCGCAAAAAGTGGCGGAGTTTTACAACGAGCTGGACACACCGAAGCTGCGGTGGATTTAGCAAAACTCGCAAACTGTAGACCCATTGGCGTTATTTGTGAAATAATGAGTGATGACGGATCAATGGCCCGACTTCCAGAGTTAAGAAGGTTTGCAAAAAAACATAAACTAAAAATTTGCTCCATTGCCCAGTTAATTGAATTTCGACGCAAAAGGGAAAAACTTGTAGCGCTGGAGGAGGTAATAAAAATGCCAACGGATTTTGGCGAATTTGAATTACACCTTTACAAGTCCACGTTAGACAACGAACACCATCTCGCACTTGTTAAAGGGAAGATGAATAATCGCCGTCGTACTCTTGTGCGAGTACATAGTGAATGCCTTACCGGAGATGTGTTTGGATCGCGGCGCTGCGACTGCGGGTCACAATTACATCAGGCCATGAAGCAAGTAAGCGAAGCAGGGCATGGTGTAATTTTATACATGCGTCAAGAAGGACGAGGTATTGGTCTTGCACCAAAAATTAAAGCCTACAAACTGCAACAAAACGGATACGACACAGTCGAGGCCAACGAAAAACTCGGATTTCCTATGGATCTTCGGGAATATGGAATCGGAGCTCAAATCTTAGCGGATTTAAACATTAAAAAAATAAGACTCCTTACAAATAATCCAAAAAAAGTGGTAGGTCTTGAGGGGTACGGGCTTGAGATCGTTGAACAGGTGCCGATTCTAGTAAAACCAAACAAACACAACAAAAATTACCTGAGAACTAAGCGCGATAAGCTAGGACATCTACTTTAACTGAGATTTCATACAACAAAATCTATAAACAATGATTACCATTCTTTGGGTCTATATTGTACTGCTAGTCTCTGGCGGCCTTGTGGGCTACATTAAGGCTAAAAGCAAAGCCTCTATTATCGCCTCTACTATTTCTGCGATCCCGTTAATTCTGGTAGCATTAAAAATATTGCCATCAACACTGGGAAATATACTACTAGCAGTGTTGCTGATTCTTTTCGGCACAAAATATATCCGCAGCGGAAAATTCATGCCAAGCGGAATGATGGGAATTATTACACTAGTTACCTTTCTGCTTTGGTTTTTTATTGGGGATAGTTCTCCAGTAAATTCACCAACACCATAAAGCCTAGCAGATTATAGCAGGGTATAAATTAAATGAATAAAGCACTCCCCATTTGGGACATCCACGGGGAAATAATGGACTCGTTGGCAATTGAAAATTGTCTCGTGCTGGGAGCTCCAACAGGCTCTGGAAAATCAACGCAAGTTCCGCAGATGATCATTGACGACGTTCTTTGCGGCAAACGAAAGGTTATCATACTCCAGCCACGACGAGTTGCGGCAAGGTCACTTGCCAGACGTGTAGCATGGGAGCGATCAACATCGCTAGGTGATGAGGTTGGATATCAGGTGCGCTTTGAAAACCATACAACAACTAGAACGATGATCGAGTTCATTACTGAGGGAATATTACTGCGCCGTTTACAGAATGACCCCCAACTGAATGAGGTTGGAGCAGTTCTATTTGATGAATTCCACGAACGCAACCTAATGAGTGATCTTGCACTTGGCTTAATAAAAAAGCTTCATAAAACCGAACGAAAAGATCTAAAAATTATCATTATGTCAGCGACCATCCAAACCGGATCTGTCTCCTACTACCTCGGAAAATCCGCTGATACACCCTGCCCTGTTCTTAGTTCTTCTGGGCGCACTTTCCCAGTCGATATTCACTATGGTAAATACCGCAACCGTGATCCCATCACAGAACAAGCATCCGAAATAACAGAGCTCCTCCTTCGAAATAAATTACCAGGTGATATTCTAATCTTCATGCCAGGCATGGGCGAAATCCGAAGTACAATAAAAGCCCTAACGCGACGACATCTATCAGAGCCTGTTGAAATTATCCCACTACATGGCGAACTCACAACCAATGAACAAGACCGCGCATTTAATGCCACAAAACATAGAAAAATTGTTGTTGCTACTAATGTAGCTGAAACATCAGTAACCATTGACGGTATTCGGCATGTTATCGACAGTGGCCTTGCTAGAGTGGCACGATTTGACAATGAGCGTGGATTCGGCACGCTTCTAATTGAGGAAATTAGCCGAGCCTCGGCCGATCAACGGGCAGGCCGGGCAGGCCGCACCAATTCAGGCACATGCCATCGGCTTTGGACAGAAAGTGGCCATCTTAATCGAGCCGAATATAACACGCCAGAAATTCAACGTACCGATCTTGCAGAAGCGATCCTTATGCTACACTCGTCCGGGATCAACAAAGCATCAGGTTTCGACTGGCTTGATAAACCTGATACAGCTGCCGTTGATATTGCAGAAGAACTGCTATACTCACTGGGCGCATTAACCAAGAGCCATTCAAGCGATACCTATGGTATAACTGAAATTGGTAAATCAATGTTAAGCCTACCAATGCATCCACGGTTTGCACGGATGATCATTGAAGGGGAGCGTCGTGGTTGCGTTAACGAAGCATCCCTGTGTGCTGCATTTCTTAGTAGCCGGAATATTCTTGTTCGATCTGCAAGAGAAGATAAAAAAGTACAGACTGCACAAGAACCATTTCGTGATGGGGCTGATTCCGATTTCGAAGTTTTAATACGCGCATGGCAATATGCTAAATCTCGCCGCTATAACATTGATGCCTGTCGTACTCATGGAATCCACGCCGGAGCTTGCCGGGAAGTTGAAGCAACTTTTCATCAAATAATGAAATTAGCCAAAATTCGTGGCATTACATATAATGAAAATAACGGCCCAGACCGTTCTAAATCTATCGAACTTCGGCTCTGTATTCTATCAGCTTTTGCCGATCAGATTTGCATTCGTTGCGATACTGGAACCTTGAATTGTAATCTAACAAAAGGTCGAAGCGGCACACTGGCACGAGAAAGTGTGGTGCAAAAATCCCCTCTTTTTGTTGTGGCAGAAATTAAACAAATATCCGCTCGCAAAAAACATACTCAGACCTTGCTTAGCTTGGCTTCTTCAATTGAGTTAAATTGGATAAACGAACTTTTCCCCGATGAAATGATTGCCCATTCGGAGTGTGAATTTGATCCAGCGCCTAAACGAGTTGAATCATATAGAATAAAACGGTTTAGAGGCATGGAATTAACGCGAGAACGAGAACCAGTAACCAATCCAAAAACAGCCGGACTGGCGTTGGCAAAAGCCTGCCTACATGACTGGTTCAAACCGAAGTCATTCGACAATTCAATCAAAGAACTAATTCTGAGGCTCAACTGGATTTGTGAAGCAAGACCAGACTTGGAATTTCCACCTCTAGATGAAAAAGCAGTTTTAATTTGTCTCACAAAAGCATTCGAGGGGATGACATTGGCTAAAGAAGCAATTAAAGCAGACGTCAAACCTGCCTTTCGAAAACATATGGCCGAGGCCCAATGGGAATGGCTAGATGAGTTTGCGCCGACTACAGTTGACTGGCCGAATGATCAGCCCAAGAAAATACATTATCCAGAATTCCCAATAGATAAACACGGCAAAATAGTACCAGTAGAACTACATGTAAAACTGCATGAATGCTTTCGTCTCGACAAACATCCGTCTATTTGTGAGAACAAACAAATTGTACGTTTTAAGCTGTTAACTCCAAAAAATAAAAAGATAGATTTTTGTGACGACTGGCCAACGTTCAAACAACGCGAATATCCTAAACTCCGAAAAAATTTGATGGCTAAATTCCCTGGCATAGGCTGGATATGAATAAAATAAATGATAGATAACATCCGAAACATATGCGCTAAGGCTGGTGAAGCAATAATGAAAACCTACGCTGGACCAGCCCAGATAGAATCTAAGGAGGATAACTCACCGCTAACACAAGCTGATCGTGCCGCTCATGAATGTATAGTCACCGCTCTTACAAAACTAACTCCAGATATTCCAGTTCTGTCCGAAGAATCCGAAGGAATTAATACAGAAGAACGAATGACTTGGAAACGATTTTGGCTAGTCGACCCACTCGACGGAACAAAAGAGTTTATAAAGAAAACCGGACAATTCACCGTCAACATAGCTCTTATCGAAAATGGCGAAACTTCTCTTGGAGTCGTTCATGCCCCTGCATCATCCCTTGAATATTTTGCTATTCGTAACGAAGGCGCTTTTAAAAGTGAAGGGAAACTGAACCCGATTAGGATCCACGTCAGCGATTTCGATAAGAATAAACTTCGAATAGTTGCAAGCCGTGATCACGCGGGCCCAAAGATCGAAGCAATGCTTCAAAAACTTCCTACAGCCAAACTCGTTAGCATGGGAAGTTCACTTAAATTCTGTCTTGTCGCAGAGGGAAAAGCCGATCTCTATCCAAGATTTGTGCCAACCATGGAATGGGACACTGGAGCAGCACAGTGTATACTCGAAGAAGCAGGAGGATCTGTCTGCACGCTTGATGGGTACAGACTTAGATATGGAAAAGAAGACCTCCGTAATCAATCTATTATAGGTGCAGGCCATCCAACAATAGATTGGAAATCTTTGATGCCCAAAGACTAAAGTAATTCTAGCCAACAGTGCATTTCTTTCTTATTTAGAATTATTCCAAGTATTGACAAGCGCCTTTTGCAATGGCAATTTGCGCCCATGGCAACGGACCAACTTCTTGCGTCCGGTGGATCCCTCAATAAACGACTTGCCGAGAAAGGACTTCGATTCACTTCTCAACGGCGACACGTCTATGAGGTTCTGATAAGCCAGCGTGATCACCCATCCGCCGAGGAGGTGTTTATGCGGGCTAAGCAGACGAAACCGGAAATTTCAATGGCGACCGTTTACAACAGCCTAGACGCATTAGTGAAATGTGGCGTCGTAAGGCAGGTAAACGTTGACCGCGGTGCTGCGATGTATTGTTCAAACATGAATGAACACGCGCACTTCTGCTGTGATGACTGCGGAAAAGTATTTGATGTAAATATAAAGAATTCACCAAGTGTACCAGAGGTGGATGTGCCTGCTGATTTTCAAGTAAGAAGCATCGACATAGCCCTTCACGGTCGTTGCTCCGGTAAATGTGAAGAATGTGGTCAAAAATAAGTATGAGTACTAGTACTGATACCATCGATGAATTTGTCTCAAGTGACTACAAGTACGGTTTCGTCACTGACATAGAGAGCGAGTCACTCGAACCTGGACTAAACGAGGACGTCGTTCGATTCATTTCAGCTAAAAAAAATGAACCAGAATGGCTGCTTGATTGGAGACTTAAGGCACTAAAACACTTTGAAAAAATTCAGGATCCAACTTGGCCACATGTGAAATATCCGCCGGTTAATTTTCAAGAGATTTCCTATTATAGCGCCCCAAAGAAAAAAGGTGATGGACCAAAAAGTCTAGATGAAGTTGATCCAAAACTCTTGGAGACTTACGAAAAGCTCGGCATCCCTTTGCACGAACGAGCAAGACTAGCTGGCGTCGCAGTCGATGCCGTCTTTGATAGTGAATCGATTGGAACAACTTTCCAGGAGGATCTTGCTAAGGCCGGAGTGATTTTCTGCCCAATCTCAGAAGCAGTCCGCAAACATCCGGAAATAGTAAAGAAATATATCGGGACCGTTGTGCCGTACACTGACAATTATTACGCTACACTAAACTCCGCTGTCTTTAGTGATGGCTCTTTTGTATATATCCCAAAAGGCACACGTTGCCCAATGGAGTTAAGCACCTACTTTCGAATTAATGCTGCAAATACTGGACAATTTGAAAGAACTCTAATTATTGCGGAGGAAAGCAGTCATGTCAGTTATCTTGAAGGTTGTACTGCTCCCATGCGTGATGAAAATCAACTTCACGCAGCGGTGGTCGAATTAGTTGCCCTCGATAATGCAGAGATTAAATATTCCACCGTGCAAAACTGGTATCCTGGAGATGAGGAGGGCCGCGGAGGTATATATAATTTTGTAACTAAACGAGGAATATGCAAAACCAACGCGAAAATTTCTTGGACTCAAGTAGAGACTGGATCAGCAATAACATGGAAGTATCCAAGTGTAATTTTACAGGGTGACAACTCCGTTGGAGAATTTTACTCAGTCGCTCTCACCAATAAGGCTCAACAAGCTGACACGGGAACTAAGATGGTACACATTGGTAAAAACACACGTAGCACCATCGTATCCAAAGGCATCTCTGCAGGCAAAGGGCAGAATAGTTACCGAGGCTTAGTGCAGGTGGGAAAGAATGCAAGCAAGGCCCGTAACTTTTCACAGTGTGACTCGTTACTGATTGGTGACAAATGTGGGGCACATACCTTTCCTTACATCGAAGCAAAAAACTCTACTGCGAGAATCGAACACGAGGCCACCACTTCAAAAATTGGTGAAGACCAAATTTTTTATTGCAACCAACGCGGCCTTGAAACACAAGATGCCGTCAACATGATTGTCAACGGTTTCTGCAAGGAAGTATTCCGTGAACTCCCAATGGAATTTGCTGTAGAAGCTCAAAAACTTCTTGATGTTAGCCTAGAAGGCAGCGTCGGATAACCTTTTTCATAGAATGCTAGAAATTAAAAATCTAAAAGCTGATATTGACTCAAAACAGATCTTAAAAGGAATTAATCTCACTGTGAATGCGG
This sequence comes from Verrucomicrobiota bacterium, assembly GCA_036166355.1. Lineage (GTDB taxonomy): Bacteria > Verrucomicrobiota > Verrucomicrobiia > Limisphaerales > UBA1096 > UBA1096. Next base: position 7,359 of record JAYZHR010000034.1, read on the forward strand.
GTGAAGTCCATGCTATTATGGGACCAAATGGAAGCGGTAAAAGCACCCTAGCCTCCGTACTTGCAGGACGCGAGGGTTACGAGATCACCAATGGTGAAGTCCTACTGCGGGGTAGTGATATACTAGATCTACCACCCGAGCAACGAGCCAGAGAGGGCGTTTTTCTTGCTTTCCAGTATCCAGTAGAAATTCCAGGAGTAAACAGTACTTATTTTCTGCGCTCTGCCGTTAATGAGATACGTAAACACCGGGGAGATGAAGAACTGGATGCAATGAATTTTCTAAAGGTAGTCAAAGCAAAAATGAAAGAGCTTGGCCTTAGCGAGGAATTCTTAAAGCGGCCTGTGAATGCTGGTTTCTCTGGAGGTGAAAAAAAACGTAACGAGATACTTCAGATGACCATGCTCGATCCCAGTCTTGCTGTTCTGGATGAGACTGACTCGGGACTTGATATTGACGCACTACGGATTGTAGCCGATGGAGTCAATCGTCTAAAAACCAAAAACAACGCTCAAATAGTAATCACACACTATCAACGTTTACTCGACTATATTGTGCCGGATTTCGTTCATGTACTTTACGATGGACGCATTATCAAGTCAGGCGACAAAAATCTGGCACATGAGCTAGAAGAAAAAGGATATGACTGGTTAATAAAGAACTCAAATGAGTAACACTTCTGTCATAGATTTGGTGGAAAGAACAACGAAGGAGTTCACCAGAATCGAACAAAACCTACCTTTAAGGAAAGCCGGGCTAGACCGTTTTATAGGAATCGGGTACCCGACTACTAACGATGAGGATTGGCGTTTCACAAGTCTTAAACCTTTCACCGATCTGCCCTTCAAACCAGTGATTGAGCCGACCAATCAAGCAATCGAAAAATCGATAATTGACGGAATAACCTTCGGTGAGCACGACACCGATCGCCTAGTATTCGTTGACGGTCATCTTTCAAGTGAGCTTTCACAAATTTCTAAACAATCCGAAGGGGTCACAGTTTCAAATCTCGGCAGCGGCTTGCATGAATTGGAAGATAAAATTGGATCTCTTTCAGTCAGCGACAAAAATCCACTTATTGCATTAAATGACGCGTTTTTCACTGACGGAGCTTGGATACATATTCCGAGCAATCATCGTTTATCCAAGCCTATTCACATTATATTCCTTTATACAGCATCAACAGATGGAGAAACTGCTCACATCCGAAACTTAATTATCGCAGAAGCCAACGCACAAGGCACGATAATCGAGTCACATCTCTCTCTTGGACATGCTGCCGCAGGCACCAATGCTGTGACTGAAACCTATTTAGAAGATGGCTCAAATCTTGAACATATTAAACTTCAGGATCAATCGTCTAACGCTATCCACTTAGCTTCATTGCACTCCAATTTAGGCAGTGACGCGCGCTACGCCTTTCATTCGTTTGCTCTCGGGGCACTTTTATCACGAAACAATCTACGCATGCACTTAGCCAAACCGGGAGTAGAATGCATGCTTAACGGACTATATATGACCCGTGCCAAACAGTTGGCCGATCATCATATGATTGTTAATCATGCCGCACCACACTGCAATAGCCATGAATATTTCAATGGCATCCTCGATGATCAATCACGAGGAGTGTTTCATGGTCGTATCCTCGTCCAACCTGAAGCACAAAAAACAGATGCTAAACAAACTAATAAAAATCTAATTCTCAGTGAGGATGCCACGGCCAATACCAAACCCCAGTTGGAGATATACGCAGACGATGTGAAGTGTACCCATGGTGCTACAATTGGCGAACTAGATAAGAACGCGATCTTTTACCTTCAAACTCGCGGGCTTGACCCCAAAGCAGCGCGACGAATACTGATGTATGGTTTTACAGGAGAAATAGTAGACCGAATTCAACACAACGACATCCGCAAGGAAGTAAATACATTAGTTTGGGAGAGGCTCGAGAATGAGCATCAGCTTAATTGAAATGGCTACGGTTCTAGACACAACAATTGATGAATTAATTGAGAATTTCGAATTCCTTGGTGATTGGGAGGAACGTTTCGCATACCTAATTGAACTTGGAAAAAAACTACCTGCGCTAGACGATGCTGAAATGATTGACGAATACCGTGTTCACGGTTGCCAAGCTAGTGTCTGGTTACGAATACTTCCAAGCATTGATGATAAATTTGAAATCCGAGCCGACTCAGATGCATTTATTGTAAAGGGGCTTATTGCCGTCCTGCTTTTAATCTACAATGGCAAAACCGCTACACAGATTTTAGATGTGGATAGTTCAGAAATATTCGGACGACTGGGACTAGACAAGCACCTTAGCCCCACTCGTCGTAACGGACTACATTCAATGGTTAAACGTATCAAAACTCTTGCAAGCGATTCGATTACGCAGTCTCCCTGAAATGCATACATCAGAAATCATAGAATTAACTCGTAACGTAGAAGCCTCAATTGTTCCATCCGGCGATAAAGTAACACTGCAAAAGGGAGAAAAGGCACAGATAACTCAAACTCTAGGCGGCAGCTACACTGTCATAATCAATGGGAACATGTTTCGTATCGATGGATGCGATGCTGATGTACTGGGACTTGAACCCATTAAGACTCCCGCCGAGGGAGCTAAACGCCCAGACACACTTGAAGAGTTAAATGAACAGATTCAAGAACAACTCAAGACTGTTTACGATCCTGAGATTCCGGTGAATATTGTCGATCTAGGACTTGTATACTCATGTGAACCAACCAAGATTAAGGACAGCTGGAAAGTAGATGTTAAAATGACACTCACAGCACCTGGCTGCGGTATGGGACCCGTGTTGCAACAGGACGCAGAAAATCGATTGCTTTGCATCGACGGGGTAGATGAAGTCGACGTAGAAATAGTATGGGATCCTCCATGGAGCCGAGACATGATGACCGAGGAAGCGCAACTACAACTTGGCATGATGTGATGAAAAATTTCGCAGATAAAACCAAGTCAAAAATTGACTGGGAGGCAGTTCGAAGTGACTTTCCAATACTGAATCAAAAAGTCAATGGCCACCCGCTGGTTTATCTCGATAATGCAGCCAGCAGCCAAAAACCACAGGTTGTTATAGATGCAATCCGAAATCATTACGAAAACAACAATGCTAATGTCCACCGGGGAATCCACGAACTAAGTAATCGTTCTACTGAAGTATACGAGAATGCCCGACAACGAGTTGCCAAATACTTAAACGCAAAAAATCACGGTGAAATTATTTTCACTAGGGGCACTACTGAGAGTATCAACTTATTGGCACAAAGCTGGGGGCAGTCAAATCTGAAAGAAGGGGATACGATTTTGCTGACCGAAATGGAACACCATAGCAACCTAGTCCCTTGGCAACTCTTATCTAAACGCATTGGAATCAAACTTGAATTTATTCCAGTAACAGGTGATGACGGCTTACTAGATCTGTCTGATCTCGACTCAAAGCTCGAACGAGCCAAACTGCTAGCATTCACTCATTTCTCCAACACTATGGGCTCAATAAACCCAGCTAAAGAGCTTTGCCAACGAGCACGCGATGCCGAGGTAATCTCTTTGGTAGATGCCGCACAAAGCGCCGGACATACCCTTGTCGACGTTCAAGAAATTGGTTGTGATTTTCTGGCATTTTCTGGCCATAAAATCTGCGGGCCTACAGGCATCGGCATTCTCTATGGGAGACAAGAACATCTCGAGGAAATGCCACCTTATCAGGGCGGCGGCGAAATGATTTCAAAAGTTGGATATATGGAATCATCATTCACTGTTCCACCTCACAAGTTCGAAGCTGGAACACCAAACATTGCTGGAGCCGCAGGACTTCATGCAGCAATTGATTATCTCGATGGAATTGGCCGAGAAGCAATTTTCGCGCATGACCAGCACTTGGCAAGTCGAGCACTAGAGCAACTGGCGGAAATTGATAATATCAGAATTTTCGGGCCAAGTGGCCAACGTTCTGCCGTACTCAGCTTTATATTACCAGATGCCCATGCCCTTGACCTAGCAACCATGGCAGACCAAAAAGGCGTTGCTATTCGAGCTGGGCACCATTGCAACCAGCCTCTATTGGAAAAACTCGGGGTTCCCGCTACTGCTCGTGCCAGTTTTAGTTTTTATAATAATGAATCTCAACTCGACCGGTTCATTGAAGTTATTCACCAAGTAAGAAAATTGTTTTTGTGATGAGTCAAAAAATCAAAGGTGAATCATTAATGAAGGAAGTTCTTCATTTTTATCCGGGAGCTCAGAGAGCTTTGTTTCGTAAATACCACATTGGAGGTTGTAATAGTTGCGGCTTCAGGCCTGATGAAACTCTAGCCAACGTATGTAAACGTAATGGATCTCTAATCGTTGATGATGTTATCGAAAAAATTCAGCAAAGCCATGAAGAAGATAAACAGATTTTGATTGAACCCACTGACCTGGCAAGTCGACTAGAAAATGGTGAAGATATAAGACTTGTTGATATACGATCACGAGAGGAGTTTGAAGCTGTCCAAATCAAAGGTTCTTTGCTTCTTACCCAACCCTTGATGCAAGAAATTCTTGGCAACTGGGACAACGATCAACGATTTGTAATGATTGATCATCAAGGGAAAAAGGGACTCGACGCCGCTGCCTATTATCTTGGACACGGCATGCCAAATGCTAATGCACTTAGAGGTGGAATTGACGCTTGGTCACTGGAAGTGGACTCTTCTATTCGCCGTTATACACTTAATTAAATGAACAAAGAACTCGAAAAAAAAATAGCAAATGCCATTCAAAACCCAAAAAATATAGGCGAAATGCCTGACGCCGATTCTGTCGGCACAGTCGGAAATTCCGAATGCGGCGAAATGCTTAGAATGTGGGTAAAATACAAGGAAAAAAACGGAGAAAAAGTAATCGATAAAGCTAGCTTCCAGAGTTTTGGATGTGAAACAGCCATTGCTGTAGCAAGCTTAGCTACTGAGTTGATAAAAGGAAAAACCGCCGACGAAGCCATAGAATTAAAACCAAATGAACTCTCAGGAGAACTTGGGCCTCTACCTCCAATGAAAATCCATTGCGCAGAACTCGTACAAGGCGCACTTCGTTCTGCCCTTTCCCCTGAAACCGAAGAGGAAAAGCCCCCCGTCCAACAAGACAATGAACTTTCTCCCACACTACATGATAGCTTAAATGATGGGCAATCACAGTCTGGAGGAGAACTGAAAATTAAATTTCTGGATGAAGAAAATTAGTGGAACTTTTTATACCTGTTTCACAACACCCCAATGCACATCAAGTCGCTTGCTAAGGTAAAGTTTAATTCCATTAACTAACGCCTTTGCTTCGAGCGGCTGACCCGTAGCCACGATCTGTTTCAGCGTCATACCAGGCTTAATACGAAAACTCTCCTGTGCAATGATTGGCCCTTCATCCAGATGCATGCTTACAAAATGTGCAGTTACACCTGCAATTTTTACACCATGCTCATATGCCTGACGATAAGGCTGAGGACCTGGAAAGCCAGGTAGCAGAGATGGATGAATATTAAGGATCTTATTTTTAAATCTCCAAACAAAGTTCGGTGAAAGAATTTTCATAAAACGAGCCAAAACTACAAAATCCACCTCTGAATTCTCTAGAATCTTCAGCGTTTTTTCCTCTGCCTTGGCTCGATTCGTCCATGCAATATAATAAAACGGGAGATCTGCTTTATTTACTTTGGACTGCAAATCACGGTGGTTGCCAATAATGCAGGCAATTTCAACATTGAGCTTACCAGACTTAACTGCCGCCAGTATTGCTTCAAGACAATGTGATTCTCTAGTAACCATCAGTGCCATACGTTGCGGACGGTTTGGATCAGTAAACCACCATTTAATCTCCATTCCCAACTCTCGAGCAAGCACTCGTAACTTTTGGCCAATTAATTTTTCGTCAAATGAAGCCAGCTTCCAACTAGCTTGAATCGTCATGCTAAACTGCCCTCGGGTTACCTGTTCCTCCATTGCTTCAATATTAGCATGAATATCGAAAAGCTGGTTCGTAACTCTAGCGACTACCCCAGTCTTATCTTGACCTATTACTGTTATAGTTGCGTAACGACTCATCAGAAATGCAGAGACCAACTCTAGTCTAATATAAAAAAGGATACAGATTAAAAAAGTTAATCCTTCACTTCATGACCTCGGCATAGAGAAAGCAAATCTCTAGCCTCTCGGAGACCTATCATAGACGTTATTCCCCAGTAAAAACCGAAAGCTAAAATTGCCGGAACAAATACCTCTCCAATTTTAAGCCAAATCGTTTCAGCACCCAATCTATTCATCCATTCTTCATGAATAAACCAAGCAACCATCCCTGAAATTCCAGCCGTGAAGATCATCACAACTAACGGCTTTAATAATGGAACAAACTTCCACTTTGGCATTTTTCTTCTCAATGCATAAGAAAGTAACATCACATTGACCAAGGAACTCATTACATTGGCCAAACCCAAGGCTCCCGCTTGGCTACCCTTCGGAAAGGCAAAAATTAGAGGAATTAAAACAACCAAATTCAACCCAAGACAAACTGCACTGATCTGCATTGGAACCTTCGTGTCACCCATCGCATAAAATGCGCGAGCCATTACATTAACCGCTGAATAAGTCAAAAGACTGGGAGCAAGACATATTAATGCAAAACTCGCTCGCTGGGTTGACTCTGATGTAAACTCCCCACGTTCAAACAATAAACCTACAATAGGTCCCGCTAATACAATTAACATTGCAGCTGCAATTGCATTCACAAAAAAAAGATATCCCATACCCCTGCTAAGATTATCTCGAAACTTAGGAAAATCTTTCTCTGCTGCCAGTCCTGCCAAAGTTGGCAAAAGAAACGTTGCCAACGAAACACCAAATACTCCTTGTGGTAGCTCGATCAATCGAACTGCATATTCGAATGAAGCCACAATCTTTGACCCGCTCGAACGCTCAATCCAAAAAGCCAGCGTCTGAGTAATAATGATATTGAATTGAAATGCTGCGACTCCAATTGTTGCTGGAATCATTTTTTTTACTACTTCTCGAACTGCATCATTATTCCATGGAGACACCCATTTTAGTCGATAACCATCTCTGAAAAGAAACGGCAACTGAAAAGCTGCCTGAGCAATTCCAGCCACTAAAACACCAAAAGCTAACGCAAAAATTTGTTCACCCAAATCTTCCCCCCATTTAGGCGCCACAAACAAGACTGTTGCAATCATGACTACATTAAGCAATGTGGCACCCATTGCCGGTATAAAGAAAAACCCTCTCGCGTTAAGCATCCCCATGAATACCGCTGCAAGACACACCAATAGCATATATGGAAAAACCACACGTAACAGTTCCAACATCAAACTTGTGTGGACATCGAACTCCCCGAACATTAATGCAAATGAAATACCGAGCATAACTAAGCCCACAACTAACGCAGCAACAATCACCAATGCGGATACAACTGCATTTGCCGTCTTCCACATCTCTTTCTCACTTTCGGTTTTTTCCTTGTGCTTGAACAACGGAATAAATGCAGCTGTTAATGCCCCTTCCCCAAGCAGTCGGCGAAATAGGTTAGGTATCTGAAAAGCATATACAAACGCACTAGCTATTGGGCCGTCACCCATGAATCGTGCATAAACTATTACCCGCACCATGCCAAGAAGACGACTAAGCATAGTAGCTAAAGCCATTGCACCGGAGGATTTGAGCATGTCAGACAACGCGGCGCAGGCTAGGCATAAACGATTGAGGAGTCGAGTGAGGAAGCTTTAGTCAATCAAACTTCTGTCGATTTTTGACCAAACTGGAAAAAACCACCGCAAATTTACTACAAAAAATAGCCAACATAATTTTAGATTACCTTTAATATTAAGCCATAAACATCTTGTTAATAATGACTTAAACACAAATCAATTCTTTATTGGCACAAGACTTGCGACCTTAGAGGAGCACGAGCAGGCGCTGATCAGTCGTGATATTGATTGACGCCGTAAATTGCAGATCAGGAATTAAGACATGAAGAAAATCGAAGCAGTTATCAAACCATTCAAATTAGATGAGGTACGCGAGGCACTGGCTGAAGTTGGTGTGGAAGGTATGACGGTATCTGAAGTTAAAGGTTTTGGCCGTCAGAAAGGTCACACAGAAATTTATCGTGGTAGTGAATACACCGTGGATTTCTTACCAAAGATTAAACTTGAGGTCGTCGTCGCCGATGAAAACTCTCAGGCTAGCATTGAAGCCATTTCTAAAGCCGCAAACACTGGCAAAATCGGAGACGGCAAACTCTTTGTAACCAACATCGAGGAAGCGATTCGAATTCGCACAGAAGAAAAAGGCAACGAAGCACTTTAATTTAACCCAATAATTAAGATAATAGGGAGCCTATTGGCTCCTTTTTTTATTCTACTGTATAGTTTATTGATAAGAAATATTTACCTTACCATTTGCTAAACTGATTTTTGTTATCTTCACAGCTGCACCACTTAATCGGTAAAAATTCGCATCCCCTGTTTGGTTAACTGTAACAGTTTTCGATCCCTCATCGATCACAGCGCCCTCGACTGTCTTGTAGGGCCCCTGAACAGTCGAACTAAATTGCAACTCAATTGCAGGCTGCTCATGTTTCACAAAAACAAGATAGTTTTGTTTTAAATAAAAATCTTGCGAATCAGTACTTTTCTGGTTCAAACGCAGTGTGGTTTTTCCAGATAAATTTACTGTAATTAATTGATCACCAGGAAGATCGTTTGTCAGAGGCACGTTTCTATACTGCACCCCAGACTCACTTCCCAAAAAATGTCCTATTACGTCTGTTGTTTGCTCTTCCTCATCAGCCGGGCTCGTGACCATCTCCAGTGTGGCATTGGTGAATTCAGCAGCAAACTGGGCTTGTCGTAAATATATACGGTAATCACCTTCTGGAAATGTGCGAGTATAATTCAACCATTCTCCCTCTTGAATTTCAGCAATGGCAAAATCTACTACGCCCTCCTCATTACCCCCTGCATCAACAAATTTTTTACGCATCAAATCCAAAGCGGGGGTAGTAACCACCCCATCATTTGGCCTATATCGATGTGATGCAGGATTTAAATCGTTGCTGTTATCAAAATAATCAATATCGATATAACCTTCTGTTCCTTGATATGAGTTATCCTCCCAATTTAAATCTCCATTTTCATCAAGCTCAGGAATAATAATTGGAGAATCAATAAACTCTCCTGCATCAAAATTATAATCTTCGATCTCTATTACAAAGCTATCGGCATTAAAAGTGTCAAAATAAAGATTGAGGGTGTCACTTTCGCCTTCAGCATCAGTAGCCTCCAATATTACATGATAATTCTCATCTTCACGCAAACCTCCAAGTGAAACTTCAAGCTGATTAGCCTTACCTCCTACCTTTAGCCCATTAGCAGTAGTGTATTTTTTCCCGTTTAAATGAACAGTAACCTCACTAGATTCCAAATCATTATCATCATTAACAATAAAGGAAATACTTTCATCAGAACTTACATAATTGCTACTAGTAACAGGATATACATCAGCTATTACAGGAGGTTTATTTTTATTGGAAGCACCAGTAATTGAAACAAATGCATTATCCAGAGTAACAGTTGATGGCGGTAATGATCCATTTGTATCGTTATGATATAGCAAGAGGACAAAATTACCTGGCTTACCTATAAAACTTCCCGCCGGATCATCATCACCCGTACTAAAATCTTCCGCTTCTACAGAATCTATCCTGGT
>JAYZHR010000035.1:0-31976 GCA_036166355.1 Verrucomicrobiota bacterium
TAATATTTTCATTTCTTGAAAGGTAGCCTGATTAAGTATATTTCACTTCTTAACGTTTTGTTATTCGCTGTTTCTTTCTATTATGTTGGCTAAAAGAGTTATTCCATGTCTAGATGTACACGATGGAGTTGTGACTAGAGGTGTCTGTTTTGGCCGTGCTGAGGAGGGTGGCTTGCGTAATGTTGGTGATCCGGTAGAGCTGGCTATGCGTTATGATCAGCAGGGGGCAGATGAAATGGTTTTTTTTGACATTACAGCTAGCGCGCATGGGAGAACAACCATGATAGATGTAATGGAAAAGGTGGCAAGCCGTTGCTTTATGCCTTTGACTGTGGGTGGTGGAATTAGAACGATTGATGACATGGGGCTTATGCTGAAAGCAGGGGCTGATAAAATTAGTATCAATAGTGCTGCTTTGGCAGATCCAAATTTAATCAGCGAAGGGGCTGAAAAATATGGGAGCCAGTGTATAGTGGTTTCTGTTGATGCAAAAAAGACACGTGAAGAGTCTTGGGAAGTCTTCTCCCATGGAGGGCGAAAGCCAGTCGGGTTAGATGCAGTTGAATGGGCGATTAAAGCAGTTCAACTGGGCGCTGGTGAGATAGTATTAAATAGTATAGATTCGGATGGTACAAAGGAAGGGTATGATTTGGAAATAACTCGTTCTATTAGTCGTTCAGTGGATGTGCCAGTAGTTGCAAGTGGTGGTGCTGGATGTCTAGAGCACATGGGAGAGGTTCTTCAAGATGGAGAGGCTGATGCTGTATTGGCAGCAAGTATTTTTCATTTTCAAGAATATACAGTTTTTGATGTTAAAAATTTTTTAAAATCTAATGGTATTCCTGTTCGCATTATTTAAATGAAATTCATTAAACAACTAAAATTCAATAGTGACGGGTTAATACCGGCTATAGTTCAAGAAGAAAGTACAGGCAGGGTAGTTATGATGGCTTGGATGAACGAAGCATCATTAATTTCTACAATAGAGACTGGGAAGACTCATTTTTGGAGTCGTTCTCGTCAAAAATATTGGATGAAAGGTGAATCTAGTGGTCATACACAAGAGGTTAAGAGTATTTCTTTCGATTGTGACGGTGACACATTACTTATTCAGGTGGAACAACTTGGTGCAGCTTGTCATGAAGGATACAAATCCTGTTTTTATCGGACTGCTAATGATACTGGTGAATTTAATATAACTGAAGAAAGACTCGTTAATCCTGAAGACGTTTATAAGAAATAAAACGATATGTTTAATAATTAATAACGTAGTCTATTTGAAATTTCATATTGTAATGCAGTTTTATTGTTTATTTTGATGGAGTTTTGTCACCCAACTAAAGATGAGTTTTGCCAATTGGCCAAAAAGGGAAACCTGATCCCGGTTTCTCGTTGTTTGCTTGCTGATCAAGAGACTCCGTTAACGGCTTACCGTAAGATTCGTGGGCTAGGTGAATCGTTTCTTTTTGAATCTGTTGAAGGGGGTGAGCATCTGGGGCGTTATTCATTTGTAGGTTGCAATCCTCGCGGAATGATTCGTCAAGTTAAAGATAGTATCGAATGGATAGAAGGAGGTGAAATTCGCGAGAAGTATAAAGTAGTAGGCAGGGGGAATGTACGGAATAAGGGAGAGGTGGCCGATGGGCTGGAAGTGGTTGAAAAAGTTTTAGCTAATTATGAGCCGGTGGATTTGGCTGGGTTGCCTCGATTTACTGGAGGGGCACTTGGCTTTGTTGGTTATGAATTTATTCATGATATAGAGCCGATTGTGCCACATCCTGAGGTTGATGAGTTAGGAACACCTACCGTTTGTTTTATTATTGCTGATCAGCTTTTGGTTTTTGACCGTGTCTCTCAAACTTTAACTGTTATTGTTAATGGGATTATTGGCCCGAGTGATGATCCTTTAGATGTTTATGAACGTGCTTCTTCTGAAGTTGACCGAATTATTACCTTGCTCGAGCAGTCAATTGAATATAATCCGGTTTCATTTCCGGTAGACTTACCAGATAAAGAATTTAAATCTAATCAGAAAAAAGAAATCTTCCTAGACAACGTCAACAAATCAAAAAAATATATTAATTCTGGTGATATTATACAGGTAGTTGGCTCACAGCGGTTTTCAGCACCCATTGATGCTGCTCCTCTAGATGTTTATCGTGCTGTACGTTCAATTAATCCATCGCCTTATATGTTTTTATTGGAATTCGATGGATATTCATTAGTTGGGGCATCTCCAGAAATTCATGTAAGATGCGAAGATAGTAATGTGGAGATTCGTCCTATTGCGGGAACGAGGCCTCGTGGGGAAAATCCAGCTGCGGACTTGGCCCTAGAGAATGAATTACTTGCTGACCCAAAGGAACGTGCGGAGCATGTAATGCTTGTTGACTTAGCTCGAAATGATATAGGCCGAGTATGCGATTATGGATCAGTTGAAGTAAAGGACCTGATGATAATTGAGCGTTACAGTCATGTTATGCATATTGTTTCTCAGGTTGAAGGTAAGCTTAAGCATGATTGCACTCCTTATGATTTGATTCGTGCTACTTTTCCTGCAGGGACTTTATCAGGTGCCCCGAAAATTCGTGCCATGCAGATTATATCTGAATTTGAGCAAACAACTAGAGGTCCTTATGGAGGCTGTGTTGGTTATTTCTCATTTAATGGTAATCTTGATTGTTGTATTACCATTCGTACTGCTCTTCTCAAGGATGGAAGGGCTTATGTGCAAGCAGGGGGAGGCTGGGTGGCTGATTCAGTGCCGGAGAGTGAATTTCAAGAAACTATCAATAAGTCTAAGGCGATGATTAAAGCATTAGTATTGGCTGAAGATATTAGTGCAAAGCAACGTGACTAATCCGATACATCTATGAAGTTAAGGTCCTGTAAACAATTCAATATAGTGGCCATCAGGATCTGCTACGTAGATTTGTAAAGCGCCGTCTGGTCTGGTTCTTCTTGGTTCGTATTCTTGATTAATATTCCTAAAATATTCTTCCCATTCATCTAGATTGTCTGCTCTTAAGGCGAAATGATTACTTCTCGGGCGTGATAGGACAGAGTTGTTTCTTCCTCCAATTAAGTGTAACTCTTGAAATTCGCCTAGTCTAAACCAAGCTCCTGGAAAATCGAATGCAGGTCTATTCATGGGTTCTAGTTTTAAAGTTTGAATATAAAATTCACTGCTTTTTTTAACATCTGCAACGTGGAGTGCCACGTGATTGAGTTCGTAATGAGTCATGTGCTTTTATTTGGTTTGCTTGGTTTAAATTATAAATCGAAAAATCATTTGACGCCTTAAAGTGAATCCATACAATCTCTCCGCTTCTGGTGGGGTCGTAGCTCAGTTGGTAGAGCACCACAATGGCATTGTGGGGGTCGCTGGTTCGATCCCAGTCGGCTCCACCATTTTTCTTTTATGAATTTTTCCATAGGGTGATGATTTAATACGTGGTTAATCACGTTAAGCTTTATTTTTTGATTCAAAGAGAAAAGATTCACGTTTTCAAACCCTTTTTGACAGTAATCTTATTATAACACATAATTTCTTCCGTAACGTCCGATGTGTGTTTTTAGAGCGATAATAATTTTCTTTTGTTCAGCATTCTATTCTAGAAAATGTGACATATTGACTGTTTTTCTATTTGTTTCATCTTTAAATTTAGGGATTCCGTCAGATCGAGTTAATGATAGCTTGTTGGCTTTTTATGATTTCTCAATGCCAAACGGCTCTTTAGTTAAAAACCATTCCAGTCTTGGTCCATCATTAGACTTAAAAATTGAAAATCTGCAAAACGTTCAGCGCTCTGCTGGAGAGTTGAAAGTCATAGGGAATACGCTCATATCCTCCGTTAGTCCATTTTCAGGAATAACTAGATCTGTAAGAAAGTCTGGAGAGATCACACTGGAAGCATGGATTCAGCCCGGGAAAATGAATCAGAATGGCCCAGCGCGTATTTTGACCATATCGGGAAACAGTACAAATCGGAATATTACCCTTGGACAAGAAGATGATAAGATTGATGTTCGTTTTCGAACAACGGATACGAATAATAATGGACTTCCTTCTCTGCCTACAAAAAATGATAGTTTGAGTCTTAAATTGACCCATATTGTTTATACGCGAAGTAAAAATGCTAAATCGAAACTTTATATAAATGGAAAATTAAACAGTAGTAAGATTGTTAGTGGTGGTACTGGGAAATGGGATCTGTCGTACCGATTTGGTTTAGCTAATGAGTTGTCTGGGGGACGTCCCTGGTTGGGGACATATCATTTAGTAGCTATTTACGGGCGTGCACTTAGTGCGAGTGAGATTGCGAAAAACTATTATGCAGGATTGAATACTGAAGGTAGTAAGTTGAACTCTTTGGCTAAAATACGTTTTCAAAAGGAGAGGTTTTTTGATCGGGAAATTGTTCCTATTATCTCGAGGCATTGCCTTGAATGCCATGACACACTTAATTATAAAGGAAAATTGGATCTATCAAAAAAAGCCCGGGCATATTCAATTGATGGTGGGGATAAAGTGATTGTTCCTGGTCAATCAGCTGAGAGTATTTTGTGGAAGTTAGTTGAGTCTAATGAAATGCCAGTTGAACGTGAGCCGCTAACGGCATTAGAGAAAAGTTTACTTCGTAAATGGATTGATGACGGTGCAGTTTGGACAACCGAAGAGATTGATCCTCTAGCTCACACCTTCGACCGCCGTGGTGTGGAAAACTGGGTGCGTCGGTTAACTGTTGCTGAATATATTGCCTCAATAAAAATTGTTACTGGAGTTGATATCAGTAAAAAAGCTTTAGTTCTTTTGCCTGTTGATATTCGAGCTGATGGTTTTAGTAATACATCCTATAATTTAAAGGTTGATTTAAAGCATGTTGATGCATATTCCAAGCTTGCCAGTTTGATTGTATCTAAAATGGATTTGATGAGTTTTTCTGAGAAGTATACTAAGAATTTGAATTTAACTGACAACTCAATGCGGAGATTTATTACCAAAATTGCACGTGATATACTTCGTGGCGATCTTAGCAGTGAGGAGTTAGCGGCATTTAGAGGGATAACAACAACGGTGGCCAGTGCTGGTGGGACGCTTGAAGAGGCTGTGGGCTTAGTGGTTGAGGCAATGCTTCAATCACCTCGTTTTATTTATCGAGTTGAAAACCAGCAAGGTGATGGTGGTTTCTGGCCGGTGAGTGAGTATGAATTGGCATCACGAATGAGTTTCATTATCTGGGGGGGCAGTCCAGATAAGGAGCTGTTGGATAAAGCTGAGAAAGGGGACTTATTTATGCCGGGTCTTTTAGACTTAGAAGTAAATCGCATGCTTGCTGATGATAAGGCTGTGAGCCGGTCAATTGAGTTTGCTACTCAATGGTTAAACTTAAATCGCTTGGTCAATATGAGTCCAAATCCTGATCGCTATCCAAAATGGAATAAAAATTTAGCATTAGATATGAAAGAAGAAACACTTGCGTTTTTTAAGGAGGTTGTATGGGTTCAAAAACGTCCTCTTTCGGATTTGCTTAATGCCAATGTTACTTTTGTAAACAAACGTTTAGCGAAACACTACGGATTTGGAAATGTCAGTGAGGAGGGAATGATTAAATATGATTTATCGGATATTCCAGAGCGCGGAGGGCTTTTAACTCAAGCTAGTATTTTAACTATCGGTGGAGATGAGGCTTCTATGGTTACAAGAGGGTTGTTTGTGCTTCATGATCTGCTACGAAGTGGGGTGAAAGATCCACCTCCATGTGTGGATACAACTCCTCGCCCAACAAAACCGGGTTTGACTCAACGAAGTATTGCTGAGGGTAGAGTTGCGAATAAGGCATGTGGGGGATGTCATGGAAAGTTTGAGCCATTGGCATATGGACTGGAAATGTACGATGGGATTGGGGTGTTTCATCAAAAAGATGAACATGGAAATAGACTCAGGCAAGATGGGGAGGTTTTATTTCCTGGAACTGATAAGCCGATTCCTTATCAGACATCAAAAGAATTAATGAAATTGCTATCTAATAGTGATCGAGTAAACCAGTGTCTTACTTGGAAGATTGCTCAATTTGCTTTGGGGCGTCCTCTTGGGCAGTCGGATGCGCTCGCGCTTGAAAAGATACATGAGGAGGCGCAGAGGAGGGGAGGAACTTATCCCAGCGTGATTCGTGCAATAATTAAAAGTGATTTAGTGAGAAAAACCGAGACAGAAGTAGATGAAGATTAAGCAAATAAATCGCAGAACAATGATCAAGGGGTTAGGGGGTGTTGCCATCGGGCTGCCATTCCTTGAGGAGATGGTTGTGTCTAAGGCTCATGCAGCAACAAAAGATATTCCTGTTCGTGCTTTCAATGTGTTTTTTTGCCTAGGAATTCCGTCTTCTCTCCAAAAGGAAGGCTATAATCGTGTGCTTGAACCGTTGAAGACATTAAGCGAAAAGTTGTTGATTATGCGTAATGTCGATCAGGTCCGATGTGATGTTAGTGGTATTAATGCGCACTTTGATGGTGCAACTGGCTCCTTTACTGCAATGCCTGCCGGAGGTGAGGCCCGGGCCGGGGGTGCTTCGATTGATCAAGTTGTCCGACACGCAAATTATCCCAATGGAATGCCATCTGGTATGGTGCCGACATTAATTGGAGGAACTTATTTTCGTAGAAGCCGTGTAGGACGTTATTTGCATAGCTATAACTTCGATGGAACTGTGGCGGGTATTATGCAGGAAAAGCCGCGAGATCTCTTTGATCGTGTATTTGGTTTGATCAATGTAGGTGAGGGGATGACTGCTAGGAAGCTGCGTTTTAAGCGTAGTGTTCTTGATTCTGTTGTGAGTCAATACAAGTATTTTACCGGCGCTAACTCTCCATTAGGGAGAGCATCAAAAACCAGGGTTTCTGAGCACCTTGAGCGTATTCGAGAATACGAATTACGTGCATTTAAGTTGAATCCAAAAGATGAAAAAGCACCTAGCCTTCCCCCTAGCTCAAAGGTTTTACATGGAGGGCAAGCAGATCCTGGTGGTCAGGGTATTGATATTAATCTTGAAGAATTAACCACTGAATGGCGCTTGATGGCAGATCTTTATGCTTTGTCGATAAAGATGGATCGGGCGCGGTTTGGCTCTATCACTTTTCTTGCTGCTGGTGAGCGAATCCGGCTTACAGGAGATTATTTTTATGACGATCGAAAGATATTTGAGTTTAATGACGCTAAGCAGTTAAATGCCACTGGAGATTTGGGATGTAGTCATGAATGGTGGCATAAATTTAATGAAAAGAATCGAAATGAGCAGCTACGTGCTCATGCTCACATGAAAATGCGTGAGGTAGCTTATTTCCTTAAAAGTCTTGATGAAGAAAAGGAGTCAAATGGTAAAACCATTTTGGAAAACTCAATGATTACTATTTCCACTGAATCAGGTGATGGTAGACACAATGATTCCAAACGAGAACTCTCTGGAGTGTTTCATGCAATTACTGGTGCAAATGGTCGTTTTAAGTCCGGTCAAATTATGGATGTTTCAGAAGAGGGGATAGATGTTTACAACACTATGATTGGTGCAATGGGATCTAATCATAGACTTGGGCCTGATAGCCGTGATTTTCGTCACGTAGATTCTATTCTGGCATAATAATTATCAATTAATCTCTGGTATAGTTGATATTGTTCTTCAATTAGTTTTTTGATTGTAAATTTATCACGTACAAATTCTTGGCCAGATTGGCCAAGTTTTTTACGCAGTTTATTGTCTTTGAATAAGCATATAATACTTTTCTCTAATCCCTCTAAGTCGTTTTGATTAACTAAAAATCCAGTTCGTTCGTTATGGCATACCTCTCTGGCTCCATCATAATCAAATGCTACGATTGGCTTAGCTGCTGCCATTGCTTGAGGCAATGCGCGAGGAAGGCCTTCCCGGCGAGAAAGATGTACCAGTGCATCCATTGAACTTATAATGGATGGAATTCTTGACGGTTTAACTAATCCAGTAAATACAAAGTTCTTTCCGAAATTTATCTTGTTTGCAGTTTTCTTAAATCGGCTTTTCCATGGGCCATCTCCAACAATTAAAAATTTAATGTTTGGTATTTTTTTAACTAAATTTGGAGCAATTTTAAATAAACTGTCATGCCCTTTAAGTTCGAATAGTCGGGCAATTTTTCCGACGATGAAATTATCTTTGTTAATACCAAGTTGATTTCGAATATCTTCCGAATTGTCTGTGTTCATAAATGGATCCAGATTAAAGCCGCTAAATATTTTTGTATAAATATTTTCCTGCCCAATGCCCGCATTTATGTATTGTTCTTTCATTGCATCTGCGACTGTAATGAAATGATCAGTATATTTGGCTGCAAATTTTTCGGCATTTCTATACAGTGTATTAGCCAGCCAGCCTTGGTAGTTTCCGAATGATGGGCCGTGGATCGAATGGATGATTATTTTAACACCAGCGCTTTTCGCTGCTAGTCTTCCAATAAATCCTGCTTTACCGCTATGTGTGTGTACAATATCAGGTTTGAATTTGATGAATTCCTGGGCTAAATATCGATATGCAAGATAATCACTGAGTGGGCGTATAGGGCGAACTAAGCTAGGGACTAAGTGGAAGAGTGCAGGTGAGTCTGAAAAAAGTGTCTCCAGAGAGCCTTCGGGTCCTGTTGTAGGGCCGGAGTATAACTTTACTGTGATATCTTTTTTATTATTAAGCCCAAGAACTGAAGATATTGTATTTTCTTGTGCTCCTCCAACTATTAGTCGAGTAATGACATGCGCTATGCGCATAATTCATGGAGTTCCATTTTGAGTGGATTCTAGTTCTTTGATTCGAGTTTGAATTTTTTTCAATTCCGTCTCTGGAATAGATTCAGAGTCCACATATTTAAGAAATAGATTGGAATTTTTTAGTTCTTCTTGAGGTTCATTTTGTGCTTTTGCTATTTGTGCAAAGCGTAAATAAATTTGAGGATTATCAGGTCTCAGCGATTGTAATTTTAGGTAGTCTGCGCGGGCTTGGTTATACTTCTTAGTAGTCAAGTATGATTCTGCACGATTCAAAAGTGCTGCATCGTTCCATTCATTTACTTCTAGTAAATCATTGAAAATAGTTATGGCTTTTTCATGCTCGTTCATTTTCATGAATATAGTGGCTTTTTGATATCTATAATTATTTGAACTTTTATTCCTTTCAATAGCCTCATTAATGTAATTTAAAGAATTTTCAAAATCACCTTTTTCTACATAGACGCCAGCTAATTGAGATTGAATGTCAGACTTCATATTGAAACTAGCATCTCCTAAAACACTTTCTAATGTAGTGACAGCTTCATCGAATTGTTTTAATTGAGCTAAAAGCAGGCCTTTTCCGACACGTGCATCTATATCATCTGGATGCTCTTTAATCCAAATGTTTAACACTGGCAGGGCTTTATCTAACAATCCATTATTCATATAAAAGCTCAGCATGGCCTGAAGTCCAGGCAGTGTTTGTTTATGTGGCTGAAGTTGATTTGTTAAGTATTTTTCAGCTGTGCTTAATCCGGATTGAAGCAATATGGTGTCGGCTCGTATTTTGATAAGTTGAACTTGTTGCTCCAAATTAAACGGGTTCTTTTCATTCATTTTTTTAAGCTGATCAATGAATGTTAATGTTTTTTCAGGCATATCATACGCAACGAACATGTTGGCTATAAATAGAAGTGGTTCAGGATCTTTAGTGGCTAATTCTGTGGAACGAACGAGCTCATGATATGCTTGTCGTATTTGTTCTCGATTTGCAAAAAATTGTCCAAGAAGCAAACAGCTTTTTGATTCATCTACAGGACCATAAGTTTTGAGTATGCGGTCGATTTCTTGTGATTGTAGTTGTTGGTTGTCTCCACCGATGTACTCTTCTAGATTTTTATGGAAATTATCCATAAATTTATCTAAATCTTCGCTAGTCGAAAGTTCTTCAGATGGTTTTCCTTGTGATGAATATAATTGCTTTAGATTAGCTTGGGCAATTAGATTTCCATTTCGACTTCCCTTGAACAATTCGTTTGCTGTATTGAAAAATATTTCAGCTTCATTGTTTTGTTTGTTGCGTGAAAATTCGACTCCATAGGCATTTAGGTTGCGAGACAGCCATCCCATTATGATTATTGAGTCTTGAAAGTTAGAACCTTGTAGATTTCCCGATTGTTCCGTAAATAATTCAAATATTTTCTTTACTGAAGCTGCTAGTTTGAATTCCTTTTCTGCTTTATCTTTAGTGAACTTCGGTTTGTTCAATTCGCTTTCTCCCAGAGTGTATTTGAACAATTGAAATATACCTTCTTGAGGTTGTGTATAAAATTGTTCTGAAAAGTAGCCGAAGCTAGGATGAGTATAGTATATGGACGCTTTATCGATTGCTTCATGTAGTTTCTCTAATATCAGAAATTCATCTACACGAATTGAACTTGCCACTTCTTCAGATAATGTTGGCCATAAAGAATTCTTTTTGGTTAATTGCTGATGATACTTAGGCGAGGCTAAGCGGTGAGTATCAATCATTAAAGGTAGATTGTCTTGTCTAGTTTTAGCTAATTGGGCCTTGAGTAATTGTCTTTGGGCGCTCATGTCGCCGTCAGTAATTAAAATGGCATTACCTGCGGGGATTTTTTCCGCTAACCACTTTGAATAGATGTCTGTTATATTATTTTTGTTATGGCTCCATACCGTTCCTATATTTCTCCAGGAAAGGGCTCCAATTGACACGAAAGCGGCTATTATTAGTCCGTAATAAACACATTTGTTAAGCATTTTTGAAAATGCTGTTGGTTTATGCCAGCTCCTTGCGTCTTCTTTTCCGTGCAATAACAATAGGTAACCAAGAAAGTATCCGGCTGAAAGGCTTCCTAGGTAATAGAAGCTAAGAAAAGGTGCCCCGACTCCAACGGGCTGTGTTGATACCAATTTGCGAGGGCTAAAAATATGATCAAATGCTGTGTATACACATGCAGCTAAAAATAGAAAGTGTACCAGTCTTAGGAGTGCTGTAGTGATAGCGGATGCTGCTGCATTTGTGTCACCAAAACTAACGGGCCAGCGAATTCCTAATAGTAATAATGGTAATATTGCTGTTGTTGCCATAACCATCACTTTGAGACGATTGCTGAAGAGATTTGATAGAAAGGATTTTTGTTCGCCTAGATTATCCGTTAGAACTTCATAGAAAGTGAATCCTTCCCCGTTGATTACTGCGATGAGTGGTAAAAGTAGATAGAGAGACAAACCGCCAATGCCAGCCAGTAAGAGTTTTAACCAATTTTTTTCATGAAAGATCCCCATTCGGCCAGTCCATATGATAGAAATTACAAATAGAGGAAGAAATCCAATCATTCCCCAATTATTTGGAATGCTTATAGAAAATGCGACCGTAGCTTGAATTAACCATTTTCGGTTTTGGTCAATGCGATATTCCAGAAGGCAGCGAATAATATATGCGAACAAAAGTAGGTTAAGTATCTCGCCGGTGCCTGAGGTTGAGTGTTGCCAAAAAGTAAGTTGCAGCCCGCATAACAGTGCAGCAAAAAGAGGTGGAATCCAATTGAGCTTAAAAGTTAGAAATGAATGCTCGCTTTGTTCTCTGTGTCTTTGTTCTTTGGTTCGGTCATGAGGGAGAAGTGCCGTAGAACGCGATAAAATCCCCAAAGTGATGGCTCCTAACAATGCGGAAAGTATGTTTGTTGCAATTGGTATGTAAGATGCAGGCAGTAGTTTTATTGGGAGAGTAATTAAGTATAGAAGTGGCTGCTTGCTTTGTGGTAAATCATTCCATCCTCCGATATGAGAAATTGCAGGTAAGCTTGCAAAGCTGATCCATGTATGAAGGGTTACTAAGTAAAGTGCTAGAGCACTAAATGCTATTACCCACGGTAGCCGCTTAAAGGTGAATGAATTTAACGGGTTAATTTTATCTGGCATTGGTAGGTTTGTAGGCACAGTTGAAACCAACTATACCATGTTTGACAAGCCGGTTTTAACATATTTGGCTGAGAATGAGAATATGACAAATTATACTTAATTTAATCTTAAATCTGTTATGCATTCAATATGTTGGGTGTGAGGGAACATGTCTAATGGGTGTACGCGTTCAAGTCGGTAGACCCCGTCACGGCAGAGAATGTTCAAATCTCGTGCTAGAGTAGCAGGGTGGCATGATATGTATATAATCTGAGATGGTTTAACTTTACGCAATTGTTCTATGGCTTCAGAGGCGCATCCTTTACGGGGCGGATCGAGAATGACGGTAGTTTTATTTGGGTTAAATCTTTCTAGAAGTTGGGGTAGTAAGTCTTCAGTTCGTCCCTCAATGAATTCGCCGTTTTGTGCATTAAATTTAACACTGTTTTCCTTTGCGGACTTAATAGCCAGCTTGTCTGACTCTACTCCGACGAATTGTTTGGTTAGATTAGCTAGTTCAATTGCAAAAAAACCAACGCCACAATAAGTGTCAATAAGGTATTCTGATTTGCTTGATTGAAAAGTTTTTCGAACAGCCTTGATCATATCAGGAAGAATAAAAAAATTAGTTTGAAAAAATGAATGATCAGGAACGCTCCAGTCTTCCGGTGGTATTCTTAAATTGATTTTAACTCCACCACGCTTAGGAGGGTTGGCGCGGACTTCTGGTATTTGTTTATTAAGTGCTTGTTCAGCAATTTTACAGTCATTTATCTCAACAACCCAATGTGAGTTTCTTTTTCTGAAGCCCACTAATAATTTTTTGGCTTTGCCATTCCATTGGCTACGAACAAGTATTCTATTTCGATAATTAAAAATTTGAGGGCATGCTATTGTTGAGCTGACTTTGTCATCAGAAAACCCTCCAATTCGATTAAATAATTCTGTGATTTGCCCTTGTTTAATCCTTAGTTGCTCATCATATCGAATATGTTGATATTGGCAGCCTCCGCAATCGCCAAAATATTGGCACTCAGGATTTATGCGGTTTGGAGATGGCGTGATAACTTTAATTAATTCGCCGCGAGCAAAACTTTTTTTAACTTCAGTTATTTGAGCTTCAATGATTTCACCTTCAATTACAAGTGGCACAAAGACGACGAAATCATTAATTCTACCAACGCCTTCTCCTCCAAAAGCGATATTATCTATTTTTATGGTGATGATCTGTCCTATTTCAGGTTGTGTGATTGATTCAGTTGTGTCGATAGTTTCGTTCAATTTAATTTTTTGTCGTATTTGAATGTTGAATGAACCAGAACTAATACAGGATGACATTAATTTGCATCCTGTGTTTTTAAAAAATACTCTAAATTTAGAGGTTAATTTTTATGGTGTTTTTCGTAATGTTGACGTAACAGATCGTCGCCAAAATCGTTCTTTAAATCGCGAATGACGCAGTGCACATGATTGGCTCCCCCTTGAGTATTGTCGTATTCAATCAAAAAGTCAGGGGCTTGAATGCGATAGTAGTGACCTTCAGCCGCTTTTAAAGATCCCGCCCATCCGAAGTGGATATTCTTTAAATCGACTTCTTCAAGATTGGCTAAAGTTTCATCGGCTATATCGGGGCGATAATTTCTTAAGTAAACTTCGATAATTGTCCAGAGCTGTGAAATTTGTTTTTTCTTCATCTTTGATGCCGCAATACCGAGTGGTTCAAGGCGTTGTGCTTTTCGGTTTGCTTTGGTGATTATGTCCTCAGGGGCCTTTTCTGATATGATAGCAATATCTTTTTGTTTTTTTGTGAAAGATTGTGCCAGAATTCGTGCATAATTTTCTTCATTTGCGAGAACTTGCAGGCCTTTTCTTGGTCCGCTAAGAACCTTGCCTGGATTGGTTCCCCAGAAGGATGGTGTAATGCTTGCTACGTGGCCGTCTATAATAGTGAAGCTGAGTGAAAGATGGTGGCCTTCAAATCTCCAGCCCCATGCTCCTTCTGTGCTTGGGTTGCCGAAGAAGCTCAAGAAGTACCATTTTGGATCACGGGCAAAGCGGCCTTCTGGGTTGGCGTCGTTTAGTATTTGTTCAAGGCTCATAATTTGAGCACTTTTCTGAAGACCTTTGGCGCTCATTACAGAAGCCAAAAGTGCAAAGGCCATATGTTGTTGGTCTTGTTGCATTTCGCGGAAA
Organism: Verrucomicrobiota bacterium; assembly: GCA_036166355.1. GTDB lineage: Bacteria > Verrucomicrobiota > Verrucomicrobiia > Limisphaerales > UBA1096 > UBA1096. Next base: position 14,129 of record JAYZHR010000035.1, read on the forward strand.
GACAGGCCGTGGCGAGCGTGCATTTCAGTAGGTACGAAGTGCCAGCGAGTACGGTTTTTGTCATCTAGTTTAAATGTGGCTTTTGCTTTTTGCTCTGGTTTTAAGGTGGCAAGAAAGGCGTTTGCCGCATCTGTCATATCAATGGCAGCCTGTTCAGGGTGAGCTATGGCACTGCTTGTGGTTGATAAAAGCAGAGCTAAAGTGAGTATTTTTAAGATTCGCAAAAATTGCATGTGCAAAAGTCGAATCCATCTAGGCTAAAATGGCAATTCCAAAATGCTCATCTCGACTTATCTGAAAAATCAGTAGATAAATTGTCCACGTATGGAGCCAGTTTTTGTTGGTATAGAGATAGGGGGAACCAAGATTCAGGTTGTGACTGGAGATGGCCAGGCTAGGGTCAAAGATCGAAAACGTTTTGTCGCTGATTCGTCTAGAGGAGGGGAGGGGATTCGGGAGCAGATAGTAGTTGCGTTAAAGGAGATTCAAATGAAGGAGTCTATTTCTTCTGTTGGCGTTGGTTTTGGTGGCCCATTTAATCGAGAGACTGGTTTGACCAGTTGTTCACACCAAGTTGCAGGATGGGATAATTTTCCTTTAAAGCAATGGTTAAGTGGTCTTGCTGATGGTGCTACTGTGAATATTTCCAATGATGCCAACGCTGCAGCATTGGCTGAGGCCCGAGTGGGAGCGGGTCAGGATAAGAACTTGGTATTTTATATTACCATTGGAAGCGGTATAGGGGGTGGATTTGTTGTTAACGGTCAAATCTATCATGGATCTTTACCTAGTGAGATGGAGGTAGGGCATTTGAGGATAAATCATGGTGGCGAGACGTTTGAATCACGTTGCTCTGGTTGGTCGATAGATCGCCGATTACGCGATTACATGACTGCTAATCCTGATTCATATCTGACAAATATCGCTCAAGATGATACTGCTGAATCGAAGTATTTATTATCTGCTATAAATAAGGGAGACGAAGGTGCTCGAAGTATATTTGATGAGCTATGTAGAGATTTAGCGCTAGGGCTTTCACACGTTGTGCATATATTGAATCCAGAAGTGATTATTCTAGGGGGTGGATTATCATTGATGGGTGAGCCTTTAAGAGAAGGGGTAGAGATGAATCTTAATCAGTTCATAATGTCAGCTATGCAACCTGGCCCAGAAGTGAAATTATCTATGTTAAAAGAAGATGTTGTTCCGGTAGGAGCCTTGTATTTAGCTTTGATGAATAAATAATCTTTGTAAGATTCTGTTTATGCGCGATTGGATAGCGACTTATATTGAAGAACAAAAAAAAGCTCTCGATTCCATTTCGGTGAATCAAGTAGAAGCACTGATCAACAAGATTAAGGATGCTCATGTAGAGGGTCGGAGGATTTTTGTTTTTGGAAATGGAGGTAGTGCTTCCAATGCATCCCACTTCGCAACTGATCTTGGAAAAGGTTCGTCTGATGCACTTGGCAAAAGTTTTAATGTCTTATCGCTTAACGATAACATAAGCTGGATCACGGCAATTGGTAATGATTATGCCTATGAGGATGTGTATTTGCGCCAATTGAAAAACTACGGTAAAGCTGGAGATATTGTATTAATCTTCAGTGTAAGTGGTAGTTCGCCTAATCTTTTAAGGGCTATTGAGTGGGCCAATACCAACAATCTTCATACTGTTGCGCTTGTTGGTGGTAAGCGAGGTGAATTATATAATATTGCTGGAGATGCTATTGTTATTGAAGATACCCATTATGGGCGAGCCGAAGATTGCCAGATGACGATAGCTCATATGCTTTGTTATGCCTTCATGGAGATTAATGAATTAAAGGGCTAAACAGTTTGAGAGTTTGATTCTTTGTTGAATTGATACTTGAACCTGAAGCCAGCTGCTTATAAGAATTCCCCGAACATTAATCTAAAAGTTATTATGTCAAGAGCAGTTACTCTATTTACTGGCCAGTGGGCAGACTTACCGCTGGAAACAATGGTTACTAAAGCCAAAGAGTTTGGCTATGATGGTGTCGAGTTGGCCTGTTGGGGGGACCATTTTGAAGTCGATAAGGCTGATGCCGATTATTGTAAATCAAAACGTGACTTACTTGATAGTCACGACATGAAATGCTTTGCGATATCTACGCATTTAGTCGGTCAGGCGGTCTGTGATAATATTGATGAGCGTCATAAGCAAATTTTGCCTGAGCATATTTATGGAGATGGTGATCCTGAGTCAGTCCGCCAGCGTGCCGCTGAGGAGATTAAAAAGACTGCGGTGGCAGCAAAAGAATTTGGAGTTAATGTTGTGAATGGATTTACAGGTAGTTCCATATGGCATTTGCTTTATAGCTTCCCTCCGAATTTGCCAGGTCAGATTGATGCTGGTTTTAAGGATTTTGCAGATCGTTGGGGGCCTATAATGGATGTGTTTAAGGAGAATGGGATTAAGTTCGGCTTAGAAGTCCATCCAACGGAAATTGCCTTTGATATTGCCTCAGCTGAGCGAGCTTTGGAGGCAATAGATCATCATCCATCCTTTGGTTTTAATTACGACCCTAGTCATCTTGGCTATCAAGGAGTTGACTATGTGAAGTTCATATACAAGTTTGCTGACCGGATAAACCATGTTCATATGAAAGATGCTTTTTGGCATGATCATTTATGTGATGCTGGGGTTTTTGGAGGCCATACAGATTTCCATAAGCCTAATAGGTATTGGGACTTTAAGTCGGTTGGGAGAGGTAAGGTTAATTTTGAATTGATAATTCGGGCTCTGAACGATGTTGGTTATACAGGCCCATTATCGGTGGAGTGGGAAGATGGCGGTATGGACAGAGAACACGGCGCCAAGGAGTCAGCCGAATTTTGTAAGCGGGTTGACTTTCCGTCGTCAGATATTGTTTTTGATGAACAATTCGATAAGGAAAAACAATCTTAAGTAAATTTAATTAGAATTCTTAAAGCTGTAATCCTTATTGGATTACAGCTTTTTTGTGTTATATTCCCTTGGTTTTACTTGTTGGCAGTTGCTTGTCAAGTTGGCGAGTCAATCTTTTAACTATGGCATGCTTTGATTCTGCTAAATTATTTTTTTCCAATGGATCTTTAGTTAAGTTGTAGAGTTCGATTTTGCCGGTTCCTTTTTCCTTGGAATGAGTGGTGACGTTTACTTCATTAGGTAGAATAATTTTCCAGTCTCCATGGATGAGCCATCTGTAGGTTAAGTTGGCTTTTGGGGTATGTATGTCCACGGCATTATGTAGATAGCAAGCGCCATAAGTGAACTTTCTCTCGCTTAGAGCTTCATCGTCCAGTAGATCAATGCCAAGCATCTTTTCGGTGGGATTAAGCCCGCATGCTTTTAAGATGGTCGGGGCTAAGTCAATGCTGTTGGCTAACTCTTGGCGTTCTTCTGGTTTAATCTTGCCAGGCCAGCGAAGCATAATAGGAGTACGTAATCCTCCATCATACTGTGAGCGTTTGGATCGAGGAGCATAGCGTCCGTTGTCAGCACGTTGAATCCAGCCATTATCGGTTACGTAGATCACTATAGTGTCATTGGTTAGATTTTTTGCGTCAAGATAGTCAAGTAATTCTCCGCAAGTTTCATCAAACCATTCACACATGGCCCAGTAGCGAGCGATGAACTTGGAATCTGTCTGCTGTAAGTATTTATTTAACAGTCGTTTTGGAGGATTGTGAGGTGTATGGGGTAGAAATGGTGCATACCAAGTAAAAAAGGGTTTTCCATTTCTATTTTCGATGAAATCAAAAATTTCTTTCATTCCTTCTCTGCCAATTTTCAGTCCTTTATCACCATGTCTGCCGCCGCGTTTTGGGTCGCCATGAGTCATTCCATGGGTAAAGCCTCCTCTTGAGTAGTGTCCTTGCCACCATTTTCCTGATTGGTGGCTAATATAGCCTTGTTGGGCAAGGAGGCGAGGTAGTGTGGGGATGTCATCAATGAAAGAAACGCACTCCTGAACCTGACTCTTATATTGTTCACTGTTTTTACCGCCGTTAGGGACAGGCGGTTCATTTCCGGTTATTTTGGTTTGGTGAGGGTAAAGGCCAGTAATTATTGAGGCAAGCGATGGGCAACATAGACTTGTTGGGACATAACCTCGTTTGAAGAGGCGGCTTTCTTTGGATAGTCGGTCTATATTGGGTGTTTTGATTTTTTTGTGCCCCATGAAACTGTAGTCAGTCCATGCTTGGTCGTCTGATATTATAAGGACAATGTTTGGTTGCTTAGTTGCTTGTGCGCTTACTGTAAATAAAAGGGCGGCAACAATAATATAAACAGCGCGGTTCATTTGGTAACAATTAAGTAAATTGATAGAAATGTCAAAGCAGGCAGAAAAGGATAAATCTTATTTGCTTTCAATCGATTCATCGGATTCACTGTCCTTGATGTTTTCGCATATAGTTATATTTTGGACTAAGCCTGAAGTTGAGAATTCTGAACAGCGGTTAATTGATGGGTTAAACCGCTATCTTCCAGATATTCCAGGTGTTATCTCGATGCATGTTGGTAAATGTGCCCCGAGTGATCGTCCAGTTGTGGATCAGAGTTATCAGATTGCTTTAAATATTACCTTCAAGAACAAGATTGTTCAGGATGAGTATCAAGTGCATCCGCAGCATGTAGAATTTGTTGAAAAAGTTTTTAAGGAAGTATGTGACAAGGTTGTTGTATATGACTTTGGGGATTTGGAATAAGTGTTCATCTTGTTGGGCTTATTGTTTTTAGATTAATGGATCCATTTGTATACAACTTCATTTTTGGAGGGGTGGTATTTATTTTCGGTATTGTTCTTGCATGGCGGCAAGGCAGTATTGGGTTGAGTTCTAGTGGTATTCGTAATCTGTCCCTTGTGTCGGCTGTCTTTCTTTTTTACTTCTTACTTCAATGGTTCCTTCAGTATGAAGCGCCTCTAATGGATAGTGCTAAACCGACTGACTATGTTCCCACGCCAAAAAGTCAGGCTGCGGTTGATCCTGAGCAAGGTTATCGAGGATCAACTATTGATTATGCAATAATGATCGGCTACTTCGCGGTCATCGTCCTTTTAGGAATGTTTTTTGGGCGCAAGATGAAGTCTACAGAGGACTTCTTTTTTGGTGGTCGTAAGTTTGCCTGGTGGTTGATTGCCTTTAGTATGATTGCGACAACTATAGGTTCCTATAGCTTCTTGAAATACTCGAGTAAGGGCTTTCAATACGGGCTTTCTAGCACTCAAACTTATAGCAATGATTGGATGTACTTTCCCTTATTGTTGTTTTGTTGGTTGCCGATTCTTTATTTCTCTCGCGTGATGTCTATTCCTGAGTATTTTGGAAAAAGATTCAATTCGAAGGTTAGATTTTGGGCGACTATTTGCTTGCTGATATATATGGTCGGTTATGTTGGTGTAAATCTTTATACTATGGGTAAAGTCTTACATCATCTGTTAGGCTGGGATGTTTTTATAGGAGCAGTGATTGTTGCGTTGGTGTCGGTTTCATACGTTTCCAGGGGAGGGCAAACTAGTGTTATTATGACTGATTTGTTTCAAGGCGTAATGCTTTTGATAACGGGTTTTTTGATTCTTGGTTTAGGCATTGGTTATCTTGGTGGTTTTGATGTCTTTTGGGAAAACTTGCCTGGTGACTCTCGTAAGGTATTTCATAATTTTAATAGTGATCCGAGTTTTCCAAGTGTTGGGATTTTTTGGCAGGATGGATTAGCTAATTCGATCATGTTCGGCTTTTTGCATCAGGGCACCATAATGCGTTATTTATCAGCCCGCTCATTTAAAGACTGTAAAAAAGCGGTTGTAACACATTTGGTTGTGTTAATGCCATTGGCTGCTTGCGTGGTGGGCGGTGCTGGTTGGTTGGCTAAAGCTTTGGCTAATCATGGAGATCTTCCAGATACTATGGAGGCTAACGATTCATTTTACGCTGCCACGCAGCTTATAAGCCAGCCGGGTATATTTGGACTTATTTTAGCGGCGATGATTGCTGCTTTGATGTCTACTGTAGACACACTTATTACTGCAATTTCTGCAGTTTGGGTGAATGATGTTCATAAGCAGTATATTAAAAAAGATATCACTGACCGACAGGCCCTCACGGTGGCTAGGTTGACTGCTGTTGCTGCGACATTAGTTGGAATCATTATGGTTCCTGTTTTTATGAAATTTGATTCTATTTATGATGCGCATGGAGCTTTCACTGCGGCTGTGACTCCTCCTTTGGTTGTAACTTTTGTTTTTAGTCTTTTCTGGAAGCGTTTCACTGCTGAAGCCGCTTTGGCTACAATGGTAGTCGGGCTATTGGCTGTAGCTGCCTCGTTTTTTATGCCGTCATTAATTACGCCTTTTGCTCATGGTGTGCCAATGGGCGAAGCTGGAGATGGCTTATTTGGCGGTGTGAAACAGTATAAGTTCATGCGTGCATGTTACGGGTTAAGTGTGTGCACGTTAGTGGGAGTAATAGTTACGTTTTTAACTAAACCGGAAACGAAGAAAGACCTAACAGGATTGGTTTGGCAAAAAGGCTACTATCGTTCTCTAAATATTGATTAATTTTAATGGCTAAATCGGCTTATATTAAAAAGAAATTTTACTCGGTTTATCAGGAATTAGACCGCTCCACATATGAGGCTGAGAAGCGGCGGTTGCAGTCAGAACTACTTAAACTTCAACAATGGGCAGTAGATAATAATAAGCGAGTAGCGATTACTTTTGATGGTAGAGATGCAGCTGGCAAAGGGGGTACAATTAAGCGTTTTATTGAGTACTTAATGCCACATTACTTTAGAGTCGTTGAATTGGGTGTTCCTACTAAAAAAGAATCTCGTAATTGGTTTGGTCGCTATAAAAAGAATATGCCAAAGAAAGGTGAAATAGTGTTTTTTGACCGTTCTTGGTATAATCGTGCGCTTATTGAACCTACCATGGGATACTGCACCGAGAGGCAATATCGCTATTTCATGAAGCGTGTATTGAGGTGGGAGGAGAAACTTATTTCTGATGGGCTTATATTAATTAAGTTTTATTTATCTGTAGATCGAGAAACTCAATTATTTCGATTTAAAGAGCGAATTGTTCACCCTCTAAAATATTGGAAATTTTCAAAGAATGACGAAAAAGCTAGAGCCAAATGGGAGGTTTTTACCAAGTATAAGACTCAAATGCTTGAACGTACTTCATCGGAGAAAAGCCCTTGGGTAGTTATCAATGCCAATAATAAAACCTATGCTCGTCTTTCCTGCATGCTCTATACAATTTATCATATTCCCTATGTTCGTAGGCAGAATTTTAAGCCGTTAACAGGTGAGTCATTGCCATCAAAGTATCGAATTGAGATTGATGGAGTTCCGTTTAGTAATCTTAGTTTTAGGCAGTATAGTGTGTTGGATCGATTGAATAAACAGAGATAGTTTGCTTGTTAAATTTTTGCATTAATTAAAGATAATTATTACTTTATTTTTGGTTTTATTATCAGCATGTGAACACCCCAGCATAGTGAGCCGGTTACTAATAATAATAAGGTAATCATGCCCCATCCAATGGCTTTAGTTGCACTACTTGCGATAATAGCTGAGATAATGGTGGCGATTAATGTTGGAATGCTTAATGCCAGCCAAGGTGCTGCTGCAAGGAATGCAGCTTTTTTATGCTCTTCTATGGTGATGGTTAGTTTATGTGCGCAATACATCCAAAACACCATTGAGGACATTGCAGAGCAGAAGAAAAGAATCGGAAGTACAGGTAATGAATACTCAAGTTGCATGTTAAGCATCATGACTCCGCCATTAATCAAGCCGAGTATTAAAATGAAAGCGATATTTGCAGTGAATAAATGTACGGGTTTTTGAAGCATCACTAATTTTCTTGGTTAATAACTTTTTCTATATTGGATTTTATAGCTTGGTTCAGTGCGTATGAATCGTTTGTGCGCTTTGTGTATTCGACTAATTGCTTTGTTAGTTTCTGAACGATTGATTTTGATTGAGGGAGATTGAAGTTATTATGCAATTCGTCAGGGTCATTTTTTAAGTCGAATAGCCAAGGCTGGCCAAGTGAAGAATATATAAGTTTGTATCGATCAGTTATAGCTGCCAGCCAAGGTTGACCGTTTGATGTGGAGCGAAGAAATGCTATGTCATTCCAATTGTTTGAATCACCTTTAAATAAGCTTGAAGCGTTTCTTCCTTCAATTCCTTGAGGCGGCTTATCGTCGGTTAAAGATAGAAGTGTTGGCATGAAATCAACGCAACTAAGCGCTTCATTCACCACTTTTCCTGGGGATATTTTGCCCGGGCAATAGATTAAGAAAGGAATTCTAGATGATCCTTCGTATGGAACGCCTTTATTTAGCCTGCCGTGTTCCCCGCACAAGTCTCCGTGGTCTGATGTGAAGACAATAATAGTGTTTTGAATCTGGTTATTTTTACGAAGTGTTTTCAAGATTTTACCGATGTTGTCGTCGAGACATTTAACCATCCCATAATACTTGGGCATTATTAGTCGTACTGTATCTGCTGTGATTCTTGGGTCGGAGGCAGCCCAGTGTGGAGTTTTAGAACGAGGCTTATTAATTGAAACTGGAATAGGCACCTCTACGTCTTGATACATTGAGCTGTATGGTTCTCTAACAGTATTTGGGCCGTGTGGATCTGGAAAGCTGACCATATAGCAAAACGGTTTTTCTTTGTTCTCGTTAATAAAATCGATTGTCCTGTCTGTTAGCCAATCGGTTGAGAATGTAATCTTGTCAGCTCCATTCAGTTTATAATCAGGTATTCCTCTTTTGTTTTTAGAGCCGATTTGTGGTCCTGATTTGGTAAGTATGAATTTTTTCCAATGACCTCGGTTAAACATAAAGCGGTTGTCAGAAAACCCGAAGTTTCGTTTGGGTTGCCATTGAGGTTTGCCTGTTCCGTCAAGATGCCATTTGCCTGAATAGCCAGTTGAATAGCCTTTTCGACGCAGTACTTCGGCAAACGTAATGATATTATCGTCAAGTGGAATATTGTTGTTTGTCACAGGTGTGTTTTGTGGGTAACGGCCAGTGATTAGCGATGCTCTCGATGGAGAACAAACCGGTGTAGTTGCATAAAAACTTGTAGCTATGGCTCCGTTTTTTGCGATCCAATCGATGTTTGGTGTTTTGACAATCTTGCCACCATAACAACCAAGTGTTTTGAAATGGTGTTCATCTGTTTGTATGATAAGTACATTATACTGTTTGCCTATTGAAATTGATTGGCATAATACAAACATTGCGAATGTTATAATAAGTTTTTTCATGTAAAATTATTGTCGCTTTAATAGTTGGAAGGTAATGACTTTGCTTCTAAAGGGTGAATCTCTTAAGGCTAAGGAAATTAATCGAACTTTTTGTTTGGCCGTCTAGGGCAAGCTCGCTCAATATCTTGCCAATTGAGCTGGAAAATTTAAAGCCGTGACCGCTAAAGCCACACGCGAAATGAACGCGGTCGCTCTCTGGGTGCCGGTCGATAATGAAATGGCCGTCTATTGAGTTTGTGTATTTACATACCTTTATATCTTGAACAGGGCCAAGTGCGCCAGGTAGGTATCTGCGAAGTGGTAAAAGGATTTCTTCTTGGTCTTCAGGGAAAACTTTTGATGTAATAGCATCGGGTGGCATAGGTTTGCCCGGGTGATGCCATGCAACTTTTAGTCCGCAGCCTTCTTCAGCGTCGTTACTCATTGGAAAGCCATAATAGATTCCATGTAAATTGTTGTCGCCAACAGGGTCAATATTCCATACAGGAAAGTCTCCTCGTCTGAATTGTTTTGGTTGATTTGGTTTCACCCAGCCTAGTACTTGTCTTGTAACCGATAGTTTTAGTTTTATTAGATTAAGCAAATTTTCAGACCAAGCGCCTGCACTGATTATAAGTTGATCTGCAAAATATTTCTTAGATTCAGTTTCAACAACAATGCTATTGGTGTCTTTTGACCATCTAAGAACTGGCTGCTCGGTGATTATGGATGCCCCGTTATGTTTGGCTTGTTCCGTGTAGGTTTTGACGGCGAGTTCGGATAGAAGATAACCTCCTTCTGGCTCGAATGCTCCCACCATTTCTTCTGGAAGAATGAATTGTGGGAATTGTTTGCTTAGATCATTATGGGTTAATTTAGAGTAAGGCAAATTATGTTTTTGTGATGCCAACTCAACTCCTCTAATTGCATTTCCTTCCGGGAAGCCCATGTAAAGTACACCGGTTTTATGCAGCAATATTTCATCCGATTCATTTTGGATTTCTTCCCAGAGTTGATAAGAGTCTTTGAGGATGGGGACATAATCTGGATGTTCTTGGTATGTTAATCTTATTACTCGAGTGTTGCCGTTGTAGGATGAATTAGTGTTTGGTATTTGCTGGCTGTCTAGTCCTAAAACTTTAGCACCACGCTTAGCTAAATAATAACATGCCGATGCGCCCATTGAGCCGACACCTATCACAATTACATCGTATTTATTTTCCACGGTTTACTTGGGCTGGTTTTTGAGGAGAAAATCTACAATAGGCTTTGGATCTTTCAGACTGTGAGGATGATGACCAACATTTTTCTTGCGAATTATTTCAATTTTACCTCCTAATTTACGATATCGAGATTGGATGATATCACTGTTCTCAGAAACCGGGACAATGCGATCAGCATCGCCAACAACATGTAATATTGGGATTTTAGCTTCTGCTATGGGTTTTAATTGGTCGATTGGATTGCCTTTGAAAATCATCGCTTCTTTTTCGGTTAACCCGTATGCCGAGAGGCATTGTCTCCATGCTTTTATGCTTCCTTTTCCAAATCCTTTCCCTCCGGGCCAACTTTTAATATCGCACACAGGAGCATCCCCGTAGATGGCTGCAACCTTGCTTGGGTTTGCGCTAGCCCAATTGTAAATAATCAGTCCGCCTCTGCTCATTCCTTCGAGAGAAGCTTTGTTGTTGAACCCATGTGTTTTGGTTAAGTATTCGTGGAAACTATTCCATCGTTCGATAGCCTTTGAGTTTCCAAATAGTCCGCCGACTTCACAGTATGCCACATGCCAGCCTTTTTTTAATAGGGATAGGTCTGTTTGAGGTTCGTGACCCCAAAATCTAGCACGCCAAATCCAAGGTTTACCTTTGGCGGCTGATTTCGGGATGACTACACGACATGATGATTCTCCTAATTTAAAATTAAAACTTTTATAGCCATTCCAGTTGGATTGCTTTCCTGGGAATGGCTTTGCTTGTCCGGATATCAGGAGTAACAAGGAAGTATATGTAATTAGAATGCTTTTGATTCTCATTTTATTTCCGTTTCTCGACGAACTCAACTTGTGTGTTATGTTTGGCTAAATCAAGTAATTGTAACGGTGTCGCAAAACGGGAAATATTCAAGTAATCTGGTTGTTCCCTGTCTGTTGTCGGGTAGTTAAGGAGGTTGATTTTATCAATACCTTTATGAAAAATTGAAGATATTGTTACAAGGCTTGCTGTGTGGCCGTACCCCCATAGTTCAACCGGGACTTTTTTATATTGATCAAAGCTTCGAATAGCTCGAATACATTGAATGAGATCAAAGGCTTGCTGCCCTGCAAGGGTTTGGCCAAGCAACATGAATCGACGTCTCATCTGTATAATGTGGCGTTTGTCTTCTGTCAGTTTTGTTAAACCTATGCCTCGTGGCATGAATGTTATGAGGACTTCTGAATGATCACGAACATGATTAATTTTTTTATCAAACTTATCAGTAATTTGAATGTTTTTATCTATATTGGTAATTGCTAATTCGTCGCGCCATTGTTCTCCCAAGACTTGTTGGCCCGCAATTAGATTGTTTTTCCATTCTTCCTCGTTGAGTACTTCTATGTGAATAGTTTTAGGTCTAACAAGTTTGTGCTTTTTGGTGATGTACATTCTTAGTGCTATATGTTTTTGGCTTTCAAAATCATATGCTTCAAATTCAACTCCATTATATATCAAGCTCCAAGCCTTCTTTAATGAGATATCAGGATTATTTTTTGGCCATCCGTTAAATGTTTTTTTGCGAATTGTACTCACCACTTTCTGAGTTTTTTTGGATGAGCTGGTAGCAATGCGTGGGAAATGATTATGAATTGTAGTAGTGAGTTGGTCTTTTGGGTTGGATTCAAAGACCTTGAGTTCTTTCGGGGTGAAAAGTTTTGTGGCAGTTTGACTGATTAATACACTTTCCCCTTTGAGATGTTTATTAAACCAGTTGAATGCAGGTATTCGAAGTTCCTGCGAATCTGAATGCCCGCCTGGTAAAATTGCCAAACCGAGATTCTCAGTCTTGTTATGCAATTTGTATATCCGTTGAATTTTGGAGTGTAACCTAGTAACGCCGTCTAGTGGGAATATACTATCTCGGTCGGTGTTTAGAATGAGTAGAGGGCGAGGGGCAATGAGTGCTGCGATTTGAGCGAAGTCCCAGCCGTAGGTGTTAATGTGAAACATGCAATCGCAATGTCCTTCTACCACGCCGTCAACTACGTGGTTCTTTAGATCTGTAATCCCAGCAACTGGTGCGGCAACTTTGATTCGCTCGTCGAGTGTGGCTATCCACCATGAATATGCTCCTCCGCCACTTCTACCTGTTACTCCAATGCGAGAATTATCAACAAAATCGAGAGACTCAAGCAGATCAATAGCGCGAATGCCGTTCCAAGCTTCTACGCCTGCAGGAGTGTAGCCGCGGGAGTTCCACCACCACATGTCATGCCTGTAGGTCCCATGGTGAACTCCTTCGAGTTCTCCGAGTTGAATTGTATCGATTACTAGACATACATATCCGTTTCGGGCAAACCAGGCGCCGTGATGTTGATAGTGTGTCTTATTACCGTAATCTATGCCGTCAATTTTCACTCGACCGTGTCCGCATACGTAAAGAATAGCTGGAGCTTTTCGATTTAGATTTTTTGGGATGTAAAGATTTCCTGTTACATAAAGTTTAGGGCTAGATTGGTAGTGCAGTTTTTGAACCTGGAATTCCTTATGATCAACGGTGCCAGTAATTTTAATATTCAAAGGTGTTCGCTCTGGGAACGGATCCAGCCCCAGCATTTCTCGTAGTTGTTTTCGGTATATTGATTTTTTTGTGGTCCAGTCTTCAAGGGTATTTATCTCGGATAGATCTGCTTGGGATAGTCGTTTGGTTTCGCTTATAAAGTATTTCGCAAACATGAGATCGCCGGGGGTCTCTAATTTAACTGCATGCGTGTTTAGCCACATGAATGTTAATAATATCAGGCAATAAATATGTTTCATTTTAGTTTGAATTTGTTTGGGAAACACTAGCGTGTAATTGGGATCAGACAAAGGTAATTGCTTTGTTTCTCTGTCTCGCCGTCGTTGTTTCTAAGCGTTATAGTGCTCTGAGTAAGCGCTTGTCTATGAATGATAGGGAAAATGTAGCTTTTATAAGTGTCTGTGTTTATACGACTCCATCTGCTGAGGAGTTAGTATCAGTTTTAATTGAATCAATATTTGAAACCTCTGCTTCTGTTTGGTCGGATACTGCCAAAAATGAAAGTAAAGTAACCGTTTATTTGGAACGCGAAGAAATATCTGATGCTGAAAAAGAAATATTGAATGAAGGGCTTAATTTCATTCGTCAATCTGACTGTGATGTAGGTAAAGGAGAATGGCAATTATTGCCTGTTAAGCGTGAAGATTGGTCTGAGTCATGGAAAAAGCATTTTCATCCAATAGAGGTAAGTTCTAAATTGTTGGTGAAGCCTGACTGGGAGGAAATTCAGACAAAGCCAGATCAGGCTGTTGTAACATTAAACCCGGGGTTGAGTTTTGGGACAGGACATCATCCCACTACATTATTTTGTTTAAAACAGATTGATGAACATGCTCCTGAAAGTGAATCGAGGTCTTTTTTAGATGCAGGTTCTGGTTCTGGTATATTAGCTATATCAGCTGCGAAATTGGGGTACTCGCCAATTGAGGCCTGGGACTTTGATCCGCAGGCTGTTCATGTTGCTGCGGAGAATGCTGAACAAAACAATTTGGCAAAAGAGTTAATGTTCCATGTAAGAGATCTTACTCAAATGTCATTAGGCGGACGGCAATTTGATATTATATGTGCCAATTTAATATATGATTTATTAATTGCGGAATGTGAAAAACTAAAATCGTGGACCGCCCCCGGTGGCCGTCTTATTTTAGCTGGTATTTTAATGGATCAATTCTCGCTTGTTAGGGAAGCTTATTGTGGGCTAGGAATGGAAATGGTAGATGTTGAACCTGTGGGAGAGTGGTGTTCTGGAGTTTTTGTTTCAAAATAACACAGATTGTAATCATTTAAGTGATTATGATTTGGTTAGTTCATTAACCTCCGTGTATGTTTTAGTAAGTTTGTCTACTATTTCAATAGTAATAGTTATGCCGCTTTCTCGGAGTGCTAATATTGTTGAGCCTAAAACTGTTGGTAGTTTCGGTTGGCTAAGCATGATTTGGAACTTATCTCGTAAGGATTTCTCGAATGCTTTTTGTGCATGGTGATTATAGGTAAGAACCCCACCTGAAAAAAATATTGGCAATGGAGAAATGTCTAATTTGGATTTATTGATTGCTTTTATTGTTAGGTTGGCAACTTCATTGCCGGCTTCTTCACAGATATTTTTGTAGACTTTATCTTTTCCTCCTAAAGCTTTGTCTATTCTTGCAGCAAGCATTGCAAATTTGTCTCTTGTGAATTCAGGGTGATATATTAACGGCACAATCCCTTGAATGTTTTTAATTTCATACCATTCGCAAAGAGTAGGTGTGATAGCTGTCTCTTCTCCGGTATTCTCAAAATCAGCAATTGCTGCCCGGATGGCTTTGACTGCAATCCAATAAGCGCTTCCTTTATCTTCAAGTAATGGTCCCCATCCACCGAGATGTGTGAATTCAGATTCAAGGTTGCCGACAATGACGCTGGTCCCCGTTCCGCAAATAACAAGTACACCGGGCTTGCCTAAAGTAGCAGCCTGATACCCAGCTACACTGTCTCCTACAAGTCGTGTTTGTTTCCATGGATAAATTTTTCCACAAAGCTTTTCTTTTTGATCAACAGTGGCTTCATTAAAGATACCAGCTGCAGAAACTGTATATTGAATAATTTCGTTGGAGAAGGGGAGTTGTAGTTCTAATGCTCGAACCAGCTCATTCATGCGGCGTCTTACTTCTTTTTGGTAAGAGCCTGTAAAATTCATTGACGAAGAATGAGTAACGGCTAGAACCCGGCCATCCATTGTTGCGGCGACGCCGTGGCTATATGTAGCTCCGCCATCAATACCAATCACCAATTTTAGGGGATCATCCATTCCTTTTATTAACTAGAACGCATATTTGAGCAATGGTTAGGACAGTCATAAGGCTTTAGCAAGCCGTCCTAGAGGTATTTTGCATGAGGTTTGATTATTAGTCAGTGATAAAAAGATGATTAAATGCTTGGATCGAAGCTTAGCATCATGTAGCCATTTGCCCCTCTTTTGGCATGTGGGTCTTAGTATAATTGGATTTGCTGGCTTTAACTTTGACTAAAGCATGGTTACAATTTTGGCCTTTTGGGGAACTAATCACTATTAATTTATTTTTTCTGTGGCTGCTCGAGATGATTACTTGGTAGATACACTCACTGAAATGGGTGTTGTGACGGACGAGGAAATGAACCTTGCTCAAGATGAGTCTATGTCTAGTGGGGAAGGAGTAGTAGATACATTATTGGCTAAAGGTGTGATTATGCCAGTTCAGGTATCTCAGGCTAAAGCTGCTCAATTTGGAACCGAGTTTGTGGAGCTGAACGAGCAGACGATCGAAGATGATGTGGTTTCTGCTGTTCCTCGTAATATTGCTCATCAGTATAAGGTAGTGCCATTATATATGGATGAGTTTAGTGTAACTGTTGCAATGTCTGACCCTTCAGACTTGGATTCGATAGACAGTCTTGGCCAAGCGTTGAACATGCAAGTTAATGTTAATGTGGCAGATGAGGAGGAGATAGAAGTTGCCCTTAAACAATACTATGGTGCGGCTAGGGACGATAGTGTTAGTAAGCTTATTCAGGATATCACAGAGGGGGAAGTGCAAGTTAGTACTATTGGCGAGGTATCCATGGCTGATGATGATGATGCTGTAGATGCTGATGCTCCAATAATTAAGTTGGTGAACACATTAATTGTGGAGGCTTTCAGAATGGAAGCTTCTGATATTCATTTGGAACCATTGGCAGATCGTTTTCGTGTTAGGTATCGAATTGATGGTGTTTGTCATGAACAAAAGGCTCCTCCAAAAAAATTGCAGGGGGCTGTGATTAGTCGTTTGAAAATCATGTCCGAAATGGACATCGCCGAAAAACGAATTCCACAGGATGGTCGTATACAAGCCAATGTTGGAGGGAAGACTATCGACTTGCGTGTCAATTGTCTGCCTACTACGCACGGAGAGAGCATAGTCATGCGTCTATTAGATAAAGAATCTTTGAAGCTTGGCTTGGGTCAGCTTGGATTCTTATCTGATGATCAGCAGACATTCGAGAATTTGATTCAACTTCCAGATGGTATTCTGCTTGTTACAGGGCCGACCGGGTCAGGTAAGACGACTACGCTATATTCTTGCCTTAACTACATCAATAAACCGGATCGAAAAATTATAACAGTTGAAGACCCTGTGGAATATCAGTTGGATGGCGTTAATCAGGTGCAGGTTAATACTGCGGTTGATTTAACATTTGCGAATGCCTTGCGGGCTATGTTGCGTCAGGCTCCTAATGTTGTCATGTTGGGTGAAATTCGTGATATAGAGACAGCTTCGATAGCGATTAATGCGTCGCTTACAGGTCATTTGGTGTTTTCAACATTGCATACTAATGACGCACCTTCTGCTGTTGCTCGTTTAATTGACATTGGTGTTAAGCCGTTTTTGATAGCTTCTGCTACTCGATGCTTGATGGCACAACGTTTAGTTAGAAAGATTTGCCCGCAATGTGAGGCTCCGGCCGAGCCGGTTAGTTCTGAATTGAGTGCTTTGGGTTTAGATATCAATAATATAAAGGATCCGAATTTCAAAGCTGGCAAAGGATGCGCTAAGTGTAACAATACCGGTTACAAAGGTCGTTTTGGTTGTTTTGAGGTTTATGTGATGGAAGATGAAGGGAGGAAGATGATTATAAACAAGGTTACATCTGGTACGCTTCGTGATCATGCCCGTAAGGTGGGAATGAGAACATTGCGAGAAGACGGTGCCCGGAAAGCGGTTGCAGGAATGACGACTCCGACAGAAGTTATGAGGGTGACAGTGGGAGATGAAGCTTAATAAAAGAAAATAGTATGTCGTACGCAATGTCAGATTTGTTGCATCTCATGGTGCAGGAAGGTTCGTCAGATCTACATATAAGAGTTGGGGTTCCACCTGCAATTCGATTGCATGGTATTCTTCAAAAGGTTGATGGGCCAGCGTTGACGAATGAAACAGCTGAGGAACTAATGCGTTCTATAACTTCTGATGAGAGTATTCAGGAGGTGCGGGAGCGCGGTGGGGCTGATTACGCTTTTGCATTTGGAGAGTTAGCTCGTTTTCGTGTTAGTGTTTTTAAAGAGAAGGGGCGTTTTGCAATGGTGTTGCGGCAAATACCGACGACGCTTTTAACCTTTGAGCAGATTGGATTACCCCCTTCTGTTAAGGAGCTGTTGTACAAGCCGCGTGGAATGGTGCTTGTTACTGGGCCCACTGGATCTGGTAAAAGTACAACTTTGGCATCTATGATTGATATTATTAATATAGAGCGTGATGATGCTCATATTATAACAATCGAAGATCCGATTGAGTTTT
>JAYZHR010000036.1:0-3577 GCA_036166355.1 Verrucomicrobiota bacterium
CATCCGCTTGGCTGGTTATGATAGCTGGGTCCAGTGCTTCAGGGTCTGGTCCATTTATAACGATAAAATCTGCCTTATCATAATGTTGGAAACAGCCTGATTGAGAGCCTAGTACTAGGCATAAAAAAAGTGTTCCTGGCAGAAATACAGGAACACTTTTAAGAGTCATATTTGAACCTTTAATTATTTCTCTTCTTTACCTTCTGCAGGCTGTGCTGGTTTTTCAGAAGCTGTAGAATCAGAGCCTGTTTGGCTTAAAGGTGTTGGGGTTTCTGTGGTCGTTGTGTTTGCAGGCGCAGTAGCAGGAGTAATAGTGGTTCCAGCACTGTTGACTTGATTGGTATTTGATGCGCTAGGCTGCGATCCTAATCGTTCACTGATTAGATTGCTTCCTCCAGAGTTGCTGATGACGGCCAAAACCATACAAAGTCCTAGAAATAATGTTGCAGAAAATTTAGTAATTCTAGTAAGCACATTTCCTG
Source organism: Verrucomicrobiota bacterium (assembly GCA_036166355.1). Classification (GTDB taxonomy): domain Bacteria; phylum Verrucomicrobiota; class Verrucomicrobiia; order Limisphaerales; family UBA1096; genus UBA1096. The sequence continues at coordinate 483 of JAYZHR010000036.1, forward strand.
CACCAGCCCCCAATGCCATGTCGAGTGCTCCTCCTCCAACTGCTAAGCCAGATCCGGACTCTTTTTTTGGCAACTGAATTAGAATCAGAAAGACAAGAAAGAAGCAGTTTAGTACCAGTACAACTGTTAAAATAGTAATGAGAATATTCATTATTACGTTTGGTTAAATTGAGTTTTTTATTAGTTCGGAAAAGATTCTCAAATCCAGCGATGCGCCACCTACTAGTGCTCCGTCTACATCTTTTTGGCTCATTAGTTCTCTAGCGTTGTCAGGTTTCACGCTTCCACCGTATTGAATGCGAACTGCTTTGGCAGTTTCATTGCTGAAAAGTTCTGATAAAATATTTCTAATGAAAGCATGTACTTCTTGAGCCTGATCTGCGGTAGCTGTTTTGCCGGTTCCTATAGCCCAAACTGGCTCGTAGGCGATTACAGTGCCGAGCATTTGATCTTCGGTCAAGCCTTCCAAACTATTTCGAACCTGAGTATTTACAATGTCCTCTGTTTTGCCAGCTTCGCGTTCTTCTAGCTGTTCTCCAACACATACAATAGGTTTCAATCCCGAATCATGTGCTGTTTTAGATTTTGCTGCAATTAATTCGTTGGATTCACGTTGATATTCGCGTCTTTCTGAGTGTCCAAGTATGACGTATTTCGTTGCCAACTCTTTAAGCATTCCTGCTGCTATTTCTCCTGTATGAGCACCATAATTATTTTGGCTCATATTTTGTGCTCCAAGTCGAATGTTTGAATCAATAATGCATTTAGATACTTCGCTTAATGCCGTGAAAGGTGGGCAGATAGCAATATCTACTTCTTTGACATCTTTAAGTTCTCGTACCAAGCCGTTGGCTAAGTCTACAGACTCGCTTACGGTTTTATTCATCTTCCAGTTGCCTGCAATGATTAGTTTGCGTTCTTTATCCATTATAAAATTATTTATCGCTAAGAGCTGCTAAGCCAGGAAGCTCTTTGCCTTCGAGGAACTCGAGGCTTGCTCCTCCACCAGTACTCATAAAGCTGACTTGATCCCCTAGACCTGCCTTGTTTAATGCCTTTACGCTGTCGCCTCCTCCGATGATACTTTTTGCGCCTGTTGCAGTGGCTTCGCAAACAGAACGAGCAATAGCGAAAGTTCCTTCCGCAAAGCGTTCATCTTCAAAAATTCCCATGGGTCCATTCCATAAGATAGTTTTTGCCCCCTTCAGGACATCGCTAAAAGTCTTGATAGATTCTGGCCCGATATCTACACCTTCCATTTCTTCCGGTATATTTTCATCATCGTTTACATAATGATCTTCAAAAGAAAATTTGCCATCGATTTCCATGGGTTTTGCAACAATATTATCTGTGGGTATCAAAAACTTCACATTGTGCTTCACGGCTTTATTTAATGCAGCTTGTGCGATGTCTACCTTGTCACGTTCAACTAGCGATTTTCCAACGCCAAGGCCCTTGGCTAGTTTAAAAGTATAAGCCATTGCCCCGCCTATCAAAATTGTATTGGCTTTTTCTAGTAGTCGATCAATTACCTTTATTTTGTCAGAAACCTTTGCTCCACCAAGGATTACTACGAAAGGTTCTTGAGGAGACTCAAGTTCTTCTCCAAGAAACTGAAGTTCGCGCTTCATTAACAGCCCCGCTGCGCATTCTCCTCCGCGAGACTTAATTATATTGGCAACTCCTGCGGTTGATGCATGTGATCTATGGGCAGCGCCAAATGCATCATTCAGGTAGGCATCTGCATTAGCGGCGAGTTGTTTGGCAAATTCCAAGTCATTAGCTTCTTCTTCAGAGTGGTAGCGGACATTTTCCAGCAAAAGTAGGTCGCCATTTTCAAGTTTGTTTACTGCTTCAGCTACAGTATCGCCGATACATTGATCACAGAAATCAACCGGTTTCCCAATTATTTTTGAGAGTTTTTCCGCTACTGGACGAAGACTCATTGAGGGAACTCTCTCTCCTTTAGGTCTTCCGAGATGGGCTATTAGGATAATTTTTGCTCCTTGGTTGATTGCATGCTCAAGGGTAGGAACAGTTGCTTGAATACGCGTATCATCATTGATGACCATGACTCCGTCTTGTTCAGACATGGGGACATTGTAGTCTACGCGAATTAGCAATCGCTTTCCTTGAAGTTCCAAGTCGTTGATGGTCAGTTTTGCCATTTAATTCCCAAAAAAGGGCGCGGAATCATACCGGCGACACTTTAGCTGTCAACGGTTATGTCATAAAGAATCCCTATTTTAAGGCTTTTTTCAGTTTGAGGTAAATAGGGAAAATGATTATTCCTGATATCTAAAATTTTGTCGGAAATTGGATAGTTCGAGCAGAATAATTGTATTGAATCTAAATTTGAATAAATCAAGGCTGTAAATCAGCTTTGCAACTAACAGGCATGCTATCTGTTAGTGCATGAGGCTTTTAAGTTGTTAACATTTGAGTAACACGCTTGCTGATTTGGAGTTATCTATTTAATGTCTTCCGCGATGTCTCGATTGGGGCCTAAAGCCATCCTTGCACTGGAGGATGGGACTATTTTCGAAGGGCAAGCGTTTGGAGCGACCGCATCGGTTGCAGGAGAGGTTTGCTTTAATACATCTATGACTGGGTATCAGGAAATTCTTACTGATCCTTCATATAAGGGGCAGATTGTTACCATGACTTATCCTTTGATTGGTAATTATGGAGTTAATGAACAAGATATAGAATCATATAAGGCTCATGCAAGTGGCTTTGTAATTCGAGAACTTTCTCCTGTTGTAAGCAATTATCGCTCAGACTGTTCACTTGACGAATACATGGTTGAAAATGGTATTCCAGGAATACAGGGTGTAGATACTCGAGCTTTGACAAAAAAATTGCGTGTTAGAGGTGCTATGAACGGTTATTTGACGACTGATCCATCTGTTTCAACTGATGAGGCACTAAACAAAGCGAAGATCTGGCCGGGTTTGATTGGAGTAGACTATGTGAAGGAGGTAACTCACAAATCTACTTTTGAATGGGATACAGAAGATAGAATCAGTCCGGCTTTTCGATTGCCTCATGGGCCCAATGAATTGGATGGGCGTGTACAGAGAGGTGTTTTGCCT
>JAYZHR010000037.1:0-20621 GCA_036166355.1 Verrucomicrobiota bacterium
AAATAAAAAACATATTATATATTATTTTTGTTTTAATGGGAGGCCGAATTGGGCAACCTGGCTATTGAATGTATAATTCAATTCTATTTTTTTGTTTGTTGATTGATCGACAATTACAGGCACTTCAAAAAGAACCCCGGAAATCTGACATTCTCCTTGGTCTTTACAAAAATAAGCAATGGCCTCTACTTGTACGGTTCCTTTTTTGGCTCCGTCTTTTAGTTTAAATGGGATATTTATAATTTTATTTTCTTCAATTACGCCTGCAGCTTTGTCCTCATCAATTTCAATTGGTGTATTTTTATCGGCTAAGACTTGCCAGCGACTTTCAGCATTTTCCGTTAGATGGTTTTCTGCAGGTAGCTTTAGATTAATGGTTAATATGCCTTGCTCGCCTTCAGTTAAGCTCAATGGGTCGCTTATGATTGTAGGTGTTCCGGGAAGTTCGGCTAGCCTTATACTGCGAGGAGCGATTGGCTTTAGTGGGGGAGTGACTCCTGATAAATTGAGGGTTTGAGTTTCTAGTGAGTTTAGATCAATTACTCGTATAACGTGATTATTGGTGTCTGCTACATAAAGTTTTTCATTTTTTATATCTATTGCAAAACCTGATGGTTCAGAGAACTGAGTGTCGATCCCTTTACCGTCCTTCAGGCCTGGTTTGCCAGATCCAACCCATTTTTTAACCTCACCAGTTTTTGGGTCGAGAAGCTTGAGTCGATGGTTGTAAGTGTCTGCGACGATAATCTTTTTTTTCTCTTCCCACCATTGAACTCCAAGAACGTGTTGCATGCGTGCTTTTTCGCCAATACCGTCTATGTCTCCAAATGCGAACAGATTGCGAGGTTGTGCATCTTCCCCACCAGCAATCGTTTGAGTTGCTCCGGAATTTAGATTTATTGATCGAACCGTACTGCTTTCACTATCAGCAATGAATAGTTTGTTTGCACCGATAGTTAGCCCAGAGGGCTGGGCCCAAGCTGCTTGAAGAGGATCCTGATGGTTGAGGTTTTGTTCTGATCCGTTTCCGCTAAAGTTTTTGGCTGTTTTCTTTTTTAAGTCGTACACCCAAATTTGATGGGTTCCTGCCATGGCTATATAAACCTTTTCAGATTCAACATATACATCCCATGGAGTGCTGATTGATTGTTCTATTCCGCTTTTTCCTCCCTTGTAATCACGGCCCTGAGTTCCATTGCCAACCAGTGTAGAAACTATTTTGGATTTAAGGTCAACCACTCGAAGTGCATGGTTTTCAGCATCCGCGACATATAGCTTCTCTTTGTCCAAAGCTAGTCCTTGTAGTCGGAAAAACTGAGCCTTGTTGTAAGGCCCATCGACAAGTCCGATTCGGCCAGTTCCAATTGTCTCTAGGAATTTACCTTCAAGATCTGTAACAACAATACGATGGTTGTTTGAGTCACTGATATAGAGTCGTTTCCCTTTGGTATCGATGGCTAGTTTTCCCGGGTAACGTAGTGGAGTGTCGATGGTGACCTTGTCTATTTCTGGTGATAATGGAACAGGGTCATGCCGAAATAGATTTTTTGGATAAAATTCAAGGGCTGCTGTGATGCAGGCATCGATTAAGTGTTTATTGCCTTCACCAGAAGCAAGAAGCATCAGGTTTCCTTTTGGCCCGACAACAGCAAGAGAGGGCCAACTACGAATCCCAATTCGTCGCCACATGTGCATTTCATCATCATTTACTACTGGATGTGCTATTTCATATCTCAGCACTGCTTCACGGATGTTAGCTGAAACTTTTTCATTATCAAATTTTGCTGAATGTACTCCAACGAAAGCCACGGGATAACCTGCGTAACGTTCTTCTAGTTCTACTAGATCGGGAAGAATGTGAATACAGTTGATGCAACAGTATGTCCAAAAATCTAAGACAACAATTTTTCCTGAGAGTTGTTTATTTAGACTTAGTGGAGGTGAATTAAACCAATCTTTGTTATCTGGGAAATCAGGAGCCTTGAGTTTTTCTGCCTGTTGATCGACACGCTCTATGTGTGTCTTTAGTTGCTGAACTAATTCCGGAAAATTCTCGCTTCGTGGTGGTAAATTATCCGCTTGTATAAAGGTTATTGAGATTCCTACTGAAGTGAGAAAAATAGTTAATTTAGTAACTTTTCGGATCATTCGGGATGACCAATTTAGTAGCTTCTGAATCACATAGGCAAGTTGCCCGTCTCTTAGTGCAGTTGCAAGTGCACTTTATCTTAAATTAGCTCTTTTTACTGTATGAAAGCAAAATTCAAAATCTGCTTAATTTTGTAATTTATTGTTTATTATTATAAATAAAAGACCCTCGCCCGACTCTGGAGTCAAACGAGGGCCAACCCGATGAAAACACACCGTGATCTATGTTAGACACGATGATCGTTATTTATACGTATTTTCTTCTTTCGATATTCAATTTTTGTTCTTCTATGAAAATGAGCTGTTCGTTGACGTGCCTTTATGGAGTTCTTAGAATCCGGTGCCGAAAATGAAATTAATCATTTTAGCTGCGGGTTATGCTACTCGTCTATATCCGCTCACGTTAAATCAACCTAAGCCGCTTTTGCCAATTGCAGGAAGGCCTATGGTCGATCATGTTCTCAAAAGCATGAGTTCAGTAAATTCGATTGATCATGTTTATTTAGTGACTAACGAAAAGTTTGCACCGCATTTTGAAGATTGGGTTAATAATCGTAATACATCTGATTTTGAAGTTCCTATAACAGTTATTAATGATCATTCAACTAATGATACAAACAGACTAGGTGCGATTGGTGACTTGTCATTGGTAATTAGCAGTCAAAAGATTGATGATAATTTGATTGTGGTTGCTGGTGATAATTTATTTAGTGGAGATTTGGGCGATTACGGCAGGACCTGTGAAGAGATTCAGACTCCGGTGCTCGGGGTGTATGATGTGGGTGGCCTAGAGGAAGCTGCAAAGTATGGGGTTGTTGAGGTGAATTCAGAAGGGAGAATTGTTACTTTTGAGGAAAAACCCACTAAGCCCAAGTCAACGCTTATTGGTATTGCTCTGTATTATTACCCCAAGAGCGTGGTGCCGTTGATTCAACAGTATATTGCTGATGGTAATAACCCTGACCAGCCTGGTCGATTGATACAGTGGCTTTATCCTCAGATGCCTGTTCATACATGGAGTGTTCCTGGGACATGGTATGATATAGGATCTAAGGAAACGCTTGAGGAGGCGGATCTTATATTTACTGAGAACCTTGTTTGAAATGAAAAAAAATATATTATTTTTAGTCCTGATTCCCTTTCTTGCAGCTGCGCAAACATCAAAGCCCAAAAAACCAAATCCGATGGTGACTATTAATGATGAACCAGGATTGCCAAGAGTTTTATTGATTGGTGATTCTATTTCAATTGGATACACACTGCCGGTGCGTAAATTGCTTAAAGGTAAAGTTAATCTACATCGCATTCCTACCAATGGGGGCCCAACAATAAAGGGATTGGAGCAAATTGAAGCATGGATAGGTAATAAAAAATGGGATGTAATTCATTTTAATTGGGGTCTTCATGATCTTAAGTATATGGGGCCTAATGGTGAAAACCTTTATCCCAAAGAAAAGGGAGGAAAAGTGCAGGTTGATCTTTTGGAATATGAAAAGAATCTGGAGAGTTTGGTGAAAAGGCTAAAGAAAACTGGGGCTAAATTAATATGGCGCAACACTACGCCGATTCCTCCAGGTGCAAAAGGGCGTTATGTTGGGGATTCTATCAGGTATAATAATACCGCGTCCCGAGTTATGATTAGATATGGTATTCCGACTCACGATCTATTTACTTTGTCTCGCGAGCGAATGGAGGAAATAATGAGGCCTGCTAATGTGCATTACACGGAGAAGGGCTCTAAAGTATTGGCGGAGAGTGTTGCAGAGGTGGTTCTTGAAGCTTTGAAGTAGAATTAACTGAGCAATATTTTTTGAAATAATTTTTCAAAAAATGCTGCTATCATTGTCGTTGGAGCTTAATATCTTCGGATGAACCATCCTTATAAATTAATTGGGTTCTTCGCATTTTATTTGGGTTTAAATGCTAATATGCTGGCTGCTAATTGGCCTTCATGGCGAGGTGATTTGGCCGGTTCTGGTATTGTTAGTGATAATTCGATTCCATTAAAATGGAATAGTAAAAAGAATGTTCGTTGGCGAGTCCCGTTGCCGGATAGAGGTAATAGTTCGCCTATTGTTTGGGGTAATAAGGTGTTTATTACTCAGGCCACAGATGCTGATAAGAGGCGTTCGGTGATGTGTTTCAACAAGGCGACTGGCGCCATGCTTTGGCAAAAGGGATTAGTTTACAGCAAACCTGAGAAGACACATCAAACCAATCCTTATTGTTCAGGGTCTCCTGTAACCGATGGTCGTGTGTTGGTTGCAAACTATGCATCTGCAGGAATAGTGGCATATGACCTTGAAGGGGAAGAGTTATGGCGTCGTGATCTTGGACCACAGGTTCATGTCTGGGGTAATGGCACTTCTCCAGTTTTATTTGGTGACCTATGTATTGTTTATCATGGGCCAGGTCCTGGTTCGACACTTTACGGACTCGATAAGTTAAGTGGGCGGACATTATGGAGAACCCCTATTGAAGAGAAGGATGATGTGAATCGAGTAGATGGTTTTCGTGGAAAAAATGGAGGTATTATTGGGGCTTTTACAACTCCTATTGTAATAAAATTAAAGTCTCATAGTGAACTAATTCTTAGTGGAGCAAATTCACTTCAGGCATTTAATCCAGATACTGGTAAGGAATTATGGAAATGTGCCGGTTTGAATCCGCTTGTTTATACCTCGCCGGTTTTTGATGGGAACTTTGTTCTCTCAATGGGTGGTTATTTTGGAGCTTCGATTGCAGTTAAGCCTGGAGGTAAAGGAGATGTTACATCCGAGAGGCTTTGGCGTGATCCTCGATCGAAGAAGAATCGTTTAGGTACTCCGGTTATTAGTAATGGTTATGCTTACTTGGTAAATATGTCCGGCTTTGCGGAATGTATAGACATGAAGACAGGTAAAGTTATATTCGAGGAACGTCTACCTTCTACAGCAAATAATGCTGCTTCTTGGGCTTCTCCAATTCTTGCTGGTGATCGAGTTTATGTGACTAACCAATCTGGTGATACCAATGTTTTTCGTGCTGGGCCGAAATTTGAGTTGCTGGCAACTAATTCGGTAGGAGAATACTCTAATTCAACTTTAGCGATTTCGGAGAGTGCTATCTATCTCCGTACTCATAAAAGTTTATGGTGTATTGCTGAGTGATTATTTTGCTTGTTTGAGGCGCAGCCTTGAAAACAAGTCTTTAGAACAGTAATAACGGGGTATGAACTTCTATGTTCTTGCTGCTGGGCCTACCGATGCACAGACCGCATGGGAATTGCTTCGTCAAGGGGGTCCTATGGTTTGGGTCCTTTTACTTGTATCGGCGTTTGGTATTACTGCCTTTTTTGAGCGTTTACTCTACTATCACCGTGCCCAGATTAATGCTTCTGAGTTTATGGCTGGTGTGCGCACTGTTTTAAAAAATGACAATGTGGTTGAAGCGGTTGCGATTTGTGATGCTACACCCGGTCCTGTTGCGCGTATGGCGAAATTAGGGATTCTCAACCGCGAGCAATCACATGATCGCCTTAGGGAGCTTTTGGATGATCATAGTCGAGCTGAGGTGCCTAGACTTGAAAAGCGGTTAAATATGTTGGGAACTATTGCGCATATTGCTCCCTTGTTGGGACTCTTAGGAACGGTACTTGGTTTTATTAAGATTTTTCGTGGAGTTTGGCTTGAGGGTAATTGGGTGTTGGCAAACGATTTAGCAGGTGGAATATGGCAAGGATTGATTTGTATGGCTTTAGGTTTGGCGATTGCTATACCTTGTACCATTGCATTTAATTATCTTGTTGGCCGTAAAGATGACATTGCTTTAGATATTGAAAAATCAAATACTGAATTACTTAATATATTGACGTTTGAGCTAGCTTCGATAAATGGTAATTCCAGTTCTTCAGTTGGCAAGGCACGCAAAACGGTTAAGGCTAAAAGTTCCAGGGAGAAGTGAAATATACTGGTAAAATAAAGCCTCTTCACAGCGGATTAAGTGCTGCTCCTTTCATCGGGGTTTTATTCCTGATGTTGCCAATGTTGTTGTTTCATACGTCAATTGTTTTCAAGCCTGGGGTAGAAGTTAATTTGTCTTTGCCAGTTTCTAATCAGAAAACGGAGGTAGCAGACCCTTCTCTTTCTGTGGCTGTTGATGCTGAAAATATACTTTATTTTCGTAATCGCCAGGTGCTGGGACAGGTGTTTTCTTTTACTGTTGAGGAAGAAGAAGAAGGAATGCCTCTTGTTGATTTAGTTATAAATCGAGTTGAAGAGCTTGATCGAAATTTGGTTTTTAGGTCTGTTGGGCAGAGAAGAATACAGTTAAATGGAAAGTTAGCTCAACCGGAAGTACAGTTGGAGAGAGGGCAGCAGATTGAGTTGGATGTTCCTTCCACAGAGCTGCTTCGCCGTCGTATTGAAAAAGCAATAGAGCAAGAAGGATTTAAGCCAGAGGATATCTCGCTACTGATCCAGGCAGACAAAGCAGTACGGCATGATATGATTATCAATTTGTGTAATATGGCCGGTGAAGTTGGTTTTGGTAAGGTGATGCTTGCCACTCGCCCAAATGATTTCTCCAGGCCTCTTAAGCTGGAAAAATGAAGGAATGATGCCTGCTTTGTTAATATCTAACTCATCACTTAATGGCCCTTCAAACCGGGTAATAGCTTTTTGCGTTATTATATTATTTTTTGGTCAAATTATTTTGTTGTCTTGGCTTGGTGATAAAAAATTACCTATTAAGCGGGCCAATATATCCCCAGAATTGCAATTATTGTCAGAGGTTGAATTGGTGCCAGATTATGGTCTTGGTAGGGCGTTTAGTGATCCTATCCTGTTCGCTAAGCCTAATAGGCGCGGTTTTTCAGGCAAGGCTTGGGGTGATTTTCCTGAAGTTGATCATCCGTTAATTGATTGGAGTGAGCCAGGTAGACCGTTGTTGAATGAGCCAAAAATACTTGGTTCTAGTTTTCGTAAGGCATTGCCTGAACATTTGCCTTTTGTAGTGGATATTCCAGTAAAACGTTCAGTAAAGTCGATTGATATGGAGGTGTCGCCATTAGCTTTTCGCAAAAACTCAGCACTCGAAATTATTGGAGGTTTAAGCAAACGGCTGCTTGTTAGGGCGGTTACATTACCAAGTTTATCTCATGGTGAAGCAATTCGGCGTACTCAAGTCCGTATAGGTGTGAATCCCGATGGGTATGTGGTGTCTGCGACTATTCAAAATGAACTAACTGAAGACGATTCATTACAGGCAAAAGTTGATCGGCGAGCTTTGGAGTTGTTAAAGGGTATACGATTTCAGCCAAATTATGATAAATCTAGTAACCAGCAGAATAATTTTGGTTCATTAGAGTGGGGTGACGCGATATTTCATTGGAAGCCTGACATGCAGCCTGATCCTCCCTCTTTAGTAAATCCTGTTACACCACTACCAGAGGTGAAACAAATGTAATGAATCCAGGCCAAGTCATTTTTCTTTGTTTTGCTATTGCTGCTGGAATTTTAGTTATTTTAGTTTCGTTATATGAGTTTCGACGTAAAAGATTTGAGCCTGAGCCGACCGAGGATAGGCTATTTCGATGTGTAGATTGTCGTTATGTTTATACTGATGATCGAGATGTAGATCAGTCTCGTTGTCCGCATTGCGGGCGCTTTAATTCACCATTCGTTTTTTAGTAACTTTATCGTTCGTAGATGACCATTGCGCCGTAATCATCCAAATACTTCTGTGTGGCAGGATCATAATGTGCATAGTTGACCGGATGAACGCTAATGATTTGTTCGCGTTTGAGTTTAGCAAGAAATTCGTTGAGCGTTTCGTCAAACTTATCTTGGCCAAGTTCTATGCAGTCACCTCGTTTTATTGTTTTTGCGCATATTCGGCCATCACCTTCAATTGTTTCCTCTTCAATCGTTTTGCTGTTTTTTTTGCTTTTTACCAGAACCTCTGGCTTGCCTTCGTGAACCGGAACAGAATATTTCTTTTCTTCTGGTGACTCGTCCTCCGGAGAAGACTGAGAGGATTCGAGTACCTGTGCATTTTGTTCTCCCGGCTTGGGTATCTCAAAAGGCTTGGTGCAGGTAGGGCACTCTATTTGCTCCCCGGATTGTGTTTCGTCAGTGGTCAGGTTTTGACCACAATGCGGACAGTCGAAGTTAAGGTCTGCCATGGTGCTTTTGCTTGGTGGGTTTGTGAACAAATTTATTCTGCGGAGCTATTCGTTATAAAGCCAGCCCAAATAATGGATTTTTTGTTTGCTTCAAAATGTAATGAGAGTCAATTTATTCGCCAGTTAGCAGGTATTAAAAATTTAATTTATAATAAGGCTATGAAACTTGATTTGAGACGAACGGTTAAAATGCAAAACGCTGTGCAACAAGGCTTTACCCTGATCGAGCTATTAGTAGTTATTGCAATAATAGCTATACTTGCGTCTATGCTATTGCCCGCCTTGTCAAAGGCGAAAGCCAAGGGTCAACAAATTTTTTGTATGAACAGTGAAAATCAAATGGGCAAAGCATTAACGATGTATGTTGGAGATAATGCATACTATCCGGGGCATTGGGATCTCCGTTCTGGAATTGGTAAGGCTAAATATTCCGACAAATACGCAAATAATGCCGTATCTTGGCCAGGTCGTCTTTATTATTATGCTCCAAGTACGGAAATGTTTTATTGTCCCGCAAAAAAGGGCAAGGGTGCTGATCGATTTAAGTGGAAAGATTATTCCGGGAAGGACCCAACAAAAAAGCATCCTGCGTTTCCTTTTAATCTCTATCCAGGTAATGGGTCATTTTTTACTTATGGTTACAATGATTGGGGAGTTCGAGAGTTTGTGACAGTTAATGGACGGACTATGGGACTTGGTGGGGATATTAAAAGTGAGAAGGATTTGATTCCTGAGAGTCATGTTCGTAATCCTTCTGATATGGTATGTATTTCAGATACGCAGGCTGATGGGAATTGGGATTGTGCAGTTGACCCTTGCGATCCTGGTAGTTTTAAAAACCCAGCGAAGGAGTGGCCTAGTAAGCGTCATACAGCTGGATCAAATATACTTTTGGCGGATGGGCATGCCGAATATCATAAGATGATGGATCTTGTGGGAAGAAAGCCGAGTGGTGCTTTTAAAGAAAATGCGGCTTCCATGTTAAAGCGTTGGAATAACGATAACCAACCTCATCGCGAATGGTGGTGAGTCGGTGAGCGACAAACTTAAAATCATCTTGTCGGCTGTTGCTATAATAGCAGCAGGGGTGTTTGTGATTTCATTCATTTTATCGCCTAGTGATAGTGAGGATTTTCCTGATGGTGGCACTTGGACGAAGTGTAGCGCATGTCAGAAAACGCAGGTTGTAGATTCCGAGGCAAGAGGGGTGTTTTATGATGAAAACCCCAATATGATGGGAAGGCCAATGGTATGTCCTAAGTGTAAAAAAGGGAGTTTAATTGATGGATTGAAGTGTCCTGTTAAAGGGTGTTTTTATACTCAAGCAAAACAGAAAAGCGACGGGTCGCCCGTTTGTCCTGTTTGTAATTCTAATCTTCCTTAAGATAAAAATCTTAGGGTTTTTGAGTAATTATATTAATTCATGAAAGTTGTTAATCCATTGAAACGAGAGGCTTTTACCCTCATTGAATTATTGGTGGTAATTGCGATAATTGCGATTCTAGCTGGATTATTGTTGCCAGCGCTTTCTAAGGCGAAGGGTAAAGCTCAAGGGATTAAATGTCTTAATAATACCAAGCAGCTATCGCTATGTTGGGTTATGTACGCTGGAGACAATGATGATTATCTTGTTAAAAATTCTATCCAGGGGGGTAATCGTGAATCGTGGATTGATCCATCCTTTAATATGCGTAATGCAAGTCATGCGCAGGATACCCGGCATCTCCGTCAGGGTAAGTTGTTCAAGTATAATGATTCTTTGGATATATATAAGTGTCCGTCTCAGCCGCGGTTTGGGAAGGGAAAAGGCAGTTATGTTCCGGTAAGGAGTTATTCTATGAATGGTCATATTGGTGGGGTCTATTCAGAGATTAGTTGGGTGCAAGGAGCCAAGTATCCACCGAGGGTAAAGATGGCTGATATTATTAGTCCGCCGCCATCGCAGTCTTTTGTTTTTTTGGACGAGCATGAAAATACGATTGATGATTCGTTTTTTGCAATCCCGGTTTATGCTGCAAAGCATTGGCAAAACTCTGCAGCTTATTGGCATAATGGTGGCGGTACATTTGGTTTTGCGGATGGGCATTCTGAGGGGAGGAAGTGGGTTCATGAGAAAACTCGTTGGCCTAATCGAGCTTATAATTTTGCTCCAACACCTGGTGGTGACAAAGATTTACTTTGGATAAAGGAGCGGATTCTAATTGATCCTAATAGGACTATTCCACATTAAGGACTTATAACTTCTCCCTCGACATATTCGCTGTAGATATTGACCCTCTCTGCATGCAGGAGATACAGTCTGTAAGGTTAAGTCGTGATTGTGAGGTAATACAAATCCCTTCTGGTCAGCGTATGATAATAGGTTCGGATACCCCGGTAGATATTACACAGTCGTTGGGTGGAGTATATACTGTGCGTTCGCCCCAGGGTTTGTTCCGGATTGATGCTAAAGATGCTGATGCATTGGGATTTGAAGTTCCGGATTCAGTTCGAACCCGTGAGACTGGTGAACCTGCAACAGAGCAGGAGGTTTGGGATAGTTTAAAACAAGTCTATGATCCAGAAATCCCGGTTAATATTGTTGATTTAGGTTTAGTATATGACTTGGTAATAGATGAATTACCGGATGGTTCTGGTCGTAGGGTGCAAATGAAAATGACTCTTACGGCTCCAGGTTGTGGAATGGGGCCAGCAATTGCTGCTGATGCACAGAATCGTATGTTAGCTCTTCCGGGTATTGATGATGCAAGTGTGGAGGTTGTCTGGGATCCGCCTTGGCATCAATCTATGATTACTGAAGAGGGTAAAAAGATTCTGGGAATTTCCTGATATTTTGTTATTTAATCGAGAAATATTATTCCATGTTTGGCCGAAACATTGGCTAGTCTTTTTCTTGTTATTTAACGGGCTGAATTCGTTGATTGCAGCCCCTCTGGTTACTGATATGCAACCGCGACATGGGCGTCCAGGAACGCGTGTAATTTTCACTGGGAAGGACTTAGGATCTGTTACTGCTGTGCGATTTGGTGAGGCATACGCTGATTGGGAGCCTGTGGGTGTGATTGATGATGAGGGAAAAGTATATATCTTTGAGATTCATTCAACTGTCCCCGATAATGCGACAACTGCACGTCCAGTATTAATGACTATTTTTGGTGATATTACTATGCCAATGCCATATGTAGTGGCACCAAGAATTATCAATTTCCATCCAAAGAGGGGTGGTCCTGGTAATTTCGTAACGATAGAAGGTGAAAATTTTAGCGGGGTAAAAAATGTGAAATTTGGCGAGATACCTGCTGAGTTTAGTGTCACGGCTTCCACGCAGATTCGTGCCGTGGTCCCATTTGGTGTCACGGATTCATCAAAAGTTACGGTATCGCATGATGAATCGGCAACTAGTTCAGATTCATTCAAATTGATTGGGCCAGGACCTGTAATTGATTGGCTTGATCAATGGGTCGGAGCTCCAGGGGATTCTGTGGTAATTCGGGGAGTAAATTTTATAGGTGTAAGTAATGTGTGGTTTGGAAATGTCGAGGCATCATTCAATGTTGTTGCTGGAACTCAGATAAAGGCAGTAGTCCCGGTAGGCTCAAGTGGTGCAATTGCTGTTGCGTCCTCATTTGGCTTGGTCGAGACAAAGGGGATTTTTCATATTACACGTGCTCCAGTAGTTTCTGATTTATTTCCCCTTGTTGCTGCTCCGGGAGGCCACGTGCAATTACGAGGTGTGAACTTTCAGCAGATTCATTCGGTTGAAATTGGTGATGTTAAAATAGCAGGGCAAAGTACTCCATCATCTAAGCAATTGAATTTTACTGTTCCACTTAATGCCAAAACTGGATTGGTAAAGGTGACGAATAAATTTGGTGAGGGTTTTAGTAAAGAGGTGCTAACTGTAACCAGTGCACCTGTTATTGATTCGTTTGATCCTATTATTGCTCAAAAAGGTAAGTGGGTGACGCTGCGTGGATCTAATTTCATTGGAGCCACGAAAGTGCTGCTTGGCGATATGTCGTTAAAATATACTGTCACTGCACCAACTCAGATACGAGTTGACCTTCCCTTGAACGTCGAAACCGGCAATCTAACTGTTAACAATACTTTTGGATCTGATACAGCAGCGAAGCCTTTGACTATCATAGGTAATAGTCCCTATGTAACAGATATTGAGCCAAATCGTGGAGTTGCGGGAAGCAGTGTCAAATTATATGGGAGAAATCTGGATCAGACTACTCGTGTTGAGTTTGCGGGAGGGATGTCGGCTAATTTTACCGTTCCCGCTTCTACTCAACTGAATGTTTTTGTACCGCTAAATGCCCATACAGGTCCAATAAAACTTCTAAGTAATAAAGAAGAGCATATTACTGAGGAGGTTTTCTTTATGCCACCGCGCTTAACTAAACCTGACTTACTTGCTGCGAAGCCTGGTGATGACGTTGTTTTTAATGGTTTAAATTTTAATGGTCTGGCATCGTTAAATATCGGTACTCATTCAGTGCCTTTTGAGGTGGTTAGTAATGATCAAGTTCGATTTACTGTTGGTGATGATTGGGTTGGTGGTGGAATCGAGCTGATTGCACCTGGGGGAAGTTTTATTAGTACCAATTCTTTTGCAGTATTGCCTCGGATTGATTCCTTTGATCCGTCTATTGGACCAGCTGGAACATTAGTAACTATTAGTGGTAGCGGATTCCGTGATATTCAATTTTTGAAGTTTGGTGGTGGAGTAAGTGAATTTGAAAGAAAGTCAGCAAAACAGTTGTTAGCTCGTGTTCCACCGAATGCATCAACTGGTCAACTTTCCATTATAACCCCGGATGGCGAAACAATTAGTGAAGAAGTTTTTACAGCAACTGCTCCAGGCGACTTACAAATGAAATCACTTTTGTCAAATAAGGAGTATAGGCCGAATCAATCAGTGGAGATTGGTAATCGTCTTATTTTTTTTGGGCCAACTATTGCCACTCAAGTTACAGTGACAAATCAGTTGCCAAATGGTGTGCGGCTTCTAGCAGTTAATCCGGAGCCCACTAGAATGTTGCATGATGGTCGTACTCTTGTTTATGAACTTGGTCAAATCAAGCCTGGATCGGAGTTTGAATTTCATTTGAAGTTGCTTCCATTAATTAAGGGGAAGTTTGTTAATGTTATAAATGCTGTTGCCTATGAAGGAGATGTAGTGCCAACCAACAATGGTGCTGTTAATAATTTTTTGGTGTATGATCCTAGCGACATTAAAGTGGGGATTACATCAGATGGATT
The DNA here is from genome assembly GCA_036166355.1 of Verrucomicrobiota bacterium. Lineage (GTDB taxonomy): Bacteria > Verrucomicrobiota > Verrucomicrobiia > Limisphaerales > UBA1096 > UBA1096. The sequence goes on from JAYZHR010000037.1 coordinate 13,580, forward strand.
TGGGCGTACATTCACATTGAGTTGGGTTGATTTAGGGCTGCCTTTGAAAGTTGAAACTTGTTCGTTTATGCCAGGAGGTGATTGGAGGTTGTTGCCATTTGAGCCTTGGTCTATTGGGGGTCGAACGTTTGTAACGTTGGAAAAGTTTGGATCACAATCTTATTTTAGATTGCGATTAGATTTGGATTCTGATTAGCGGCCTGAAATTTTTTGTTCTAAAAATTCACAAACTTGTTCTGTTCGTAATTTTTCTAGATTGGCGTTTGGTGCTTTAATAACGTTATGCAATTGTTTCCATGGGCCGTATTTTCTTGGATCAGTTGGCCCAAATAGCGCTACGACTTCCTTATGTAAAGCCGCAGCCAAGTGCATAGGGCCACTATCATTGGCTAAGACTAAATCTGAAGACTTAATTAGTGTAGGTAGTTCGTTTATATTGGTTCTGCCGGAGAGGTTTAAAAATTGTCCGGAATCTACAAAATTATCGACTTGGAATTGCGGTTCAATCAATTTTGTCCCAACCCAAACAAGCTGGAGATCTCTCCGTTTTTTCAAGATCATGTCTGTTAGTTTTTGAAAAAAAGGCCACTCTTTTTCTTTTCGTCTACTTTCTGGAAAAAATATCAACCGTTTGGTTTGCCCATTATCGACAACATTTCTATTTGCTTCATTTAATATGTCTTCAAATTTCAACTCGGGCAGTGGGCTGTTTTGATCTTGCTTAAAGAGTTGTTTAAACTCCATTAAAATCTCCAGAGCATGAGAATTTTATCCTGTGGAAGGTAGTGGGACACTGATTGGATAAAATAAACCTGAAAATTCTCGGGCATCACTTCGTCCAGCTTTATTTTTCCCTCTGGAAAATTTGCATATTATTCCGCTTCGGAATAGCCCTTGAAGGTCTAATACCCAGTCGAAGGATGTTCGGCGAATTTCTTTAATAAGTTTTACAAATTCATTTAAGTGAGCTTTTCGTTGGAAAATATAAGTATGATTTACCGTATTGCATGATTGAACTAAGGGAGCGAATAACTCTCTCGACACCCAACTGATTCTTGCGTTATCAATGCTGCTTCGTAACGATTCAGCGAACTGAAGTCCGTGAACAATATCTCCAAGTGAAGAAGGTTTAATGATTAATATATCCACGTTTTTTTTTAGATTTAATAATTGATGGAGATTGGTTCAAAAAAAGCATTAAAGAAAATTTGGATTAGGATGCCAAATTGGCTTGGTGACTTTGTTATGGCCCTCCCTTTATTGAGATCTATAAAAGAGAATCAGCCACAGGCCCAATTGACGCTTATAGCTAAGCCACAGTTCAAGGAATTAATTGAACTTTTTCCTATTGCAGATGAATTCATCGAGTTGCCAAATGGTACTTTTAGTTGTTTTCGTAAGCTTTCTTTGATTGGGCGATCTGAAAATCCTGATTGCCAGATAATGTTTACTAATTCGGTCCGTGGTGATCTTGAAGCTTGGTTTGTTGGGGCGGATAAACGATTAGGTATGGCTTATCCTGGCAGGTATCGGCCTTTATTGACAGAAGTTCATAGGCTTGATGATTCCAAGGATAAACTAAATAGCATCCATCAAACTGAACTTTTAGAGGGTTTTTTAAAATCGTTCCAACTAATAAAGAATGTAGATTTGGCACCCTTTGATCTTCCAGGGATTAATCGAGTGGTTAATAGAGTAGGTATAGTTGCTGGTGCATCTAATAATCCTCAAAAATGTTGGGCGGTCGAAAAATGGATTGCCTTAATAAAAGAATTGTTCCATCAAATGCCTAACTCTGAGTTTATGCTTTTCGGCACATCGAACGATTGTCAAATTTCGGATGCAATCGAGACAGGTTGTGGTGTTCCTGTTCTGAATGTCACTGGTAAAACAAATATAAAGGAATTAGGGCAGAAGATTGCTTCGTGTAATGTGGTTGTTGGAAATGATACTGGTGGTATGCATCTGGCGAATGCTCTAGGAACTCCAGTTGTAGTTTTATTTGGCCCTACGAACTTGTTAGTTACCGGGCCATTTTTTAATGCCCCCAAGTTGTTTCTTCAGCCGGAAGGTTGCCCTGAGGAAGGTGGAAGTTCTATTCAGTTACTTGACTCAAATGATGTTAAGGTACGGTTAGTTGATTTTCTTAGTACTGAATTTAGAAGTAAGGAGAGGTTGAATGTGGATTGAATTAGATCCTGAGTTGAAGCAGTTTTTTTCAGGGGAATCTGCATTTGATCAGTTAATGGATTGTGAGGGTGAAAAATTCCGCCACATTAAAACTCGTCGTACTGTAAAGTTTGAAATTGGTGGAAAAAGTTACTTTATAAAGATTCACCAGGCTTGTGGTTGGCGTGAGGTCTGTAAAAACTGGATTGCATTAAAGTCCCCTGTCACAAGTGCTCGCATGGAATGGGAGGCTATTGATCGATTGAATACTCTTAATGTTTCCACACTGGAGGTTGTGGGGCGTGGGATTCGAGGAAAGGCTCCTGCTAATCAAGAATCTTTTGTCATAACGAAGGCTTTGGAGGGGATGATTTCATTGGAACAATTAACTCAGCAATGGAGGGGATTGCCATTGGATAAACGGATTTTCCTGAAGCATGAGTTGATTCGCCGAGTGGCGAATATTGCAAAAAAGATTCATTGTAATGGATTAAATCATCGTGATTTTTATTTATGTCATTTCCTTATTAAAGATAGGGAGTGGGAGCAATGGCAGCCTTCTGATTTATTGACTGTTTATCTAATTGATTTACACCGTATGCAGTACCGTAAAGTTGTACCAAAGAGATGGTGGGTGAAGGATTTAGCAGGTTTGCTATTTTCTGCTTTAGATTGTGATTTAACCCGAAACGATCTATTAAGATTTTCTAGGATATATTGGGATTGTTCACTTCGTGATTTATGTGGGGGAAAAGAGAATGTTATGAGAAAGATTTACCGAAAAGCTCGGCGGCTGTATGTTTCTATTCATGGCAAAGAAGCTCCCAAGCCATTCGAGGTTTAGGAAATAGTTTTTTGGGAGACTAAAATAATTTTTTCCAGAATGTAGTTTTCGAATAGTCTTTTATTCTTTAATATCGTTGTTAAATTAATGAGGCAAATTGGCAAAAGAAGCTTTGCTGAAAACACGCTTTCGTCAGGGGGGGCTGTCACGAATGCGAAAGTTAGATGGGAATTTTCTGATGCGGCACATCCTCCCTTTATTAAGGAACTTCTATTAAGTGAAGGCGAAGTAATAAAACAGTCTCCAGCGAAATTGGTGACCTATCACAAAACAGAGAAGGGTTCATTCTATGTGAAAAGGTCTAGGCATGCTTCCTTCACTTTTCGACCTCAAAAGTATTGGTTCAAGGATTGTCCTTCCCGTTGGGAGTGGCGAGTTGCTCGTACTGCTAAATTGTTAGGTATTCCTATTGTAGATCATTTGGCTATTTGTGAAATCTGGTCTCTTACTGGTTTGAATGAAGATATTCTTATCACGCGGGCATTTGATGGTAAGCCTCTTCATGTTGCAGAGAATGTAGATGTAAATCGTGTAATGGAATTTGTTAAGCGATGTCATGATAAAGGAATGATTCATGGTGATTTGCATCCTGCAAATATATTAATTAATTCTTCTGGTGAACTCAGATTTGTAGATCTTAAGGGTGTGCGTTTTGAAAAAAAACCTGATCGAGTAAAACAGAGTGAGGATATTGCTTATTTAAATATTCACTTCCCCATGCCTTTGCCGCCTGAATTACTCCGCATAAGTGACAAGGTGCGACGAAAAAAAATGGCGATTCGTTATCGACGTTGCCTAAAAAATAACCGTGAATTTGGTTTAAAGTCCTATGGCCGATCGAAGTGGTGGGTTCGTAAGACGCTGATGAATGATCAACTTAACCAATTGCTGAAAAAACCAGATTTGTTTCTTACTGGTGAGTCACTACTTAAGAATGGGCGTTCTTGTACTGTAGGGCAATATGACGTTTGGGTTATTAAACGTTATAATTTCAAGAAACCATTAAACTTGGTAAAGGATCTTTTTAGATCAACGAAAGCAAAAAGAGCATTCCAGTTGGGGTATCATCTAGAGTTAGTTGGGGTGGCAACACCGCGAGTAATTGCTATGACAGAGCACCGTACGTTTGGATTGGCTTTGCGAAGCTATTTAGTGATGGAAAAAATAGTAGAAGCAACTGATTTGTCTGATAATAATTGTTATAGTCGTGATTTTATAAGGTGTTTGGCAAAACTTATTGGTCGTATGCACGCTGAAGGGTTCGTTCATCGAGACCTGAAAGCGTCCAATGTTCTAGTGGATCTAAGTGGGAAACCTTATTTGATTGATTTGGACGGGCTTTCTTTCATGGGTCAAGTATCACCTTGTTTGGCGGTTTCTAACCTCAAGCGACTGGAACGTGGGCTGGTTGGTAAAACGATTTTTACGAGGCTAAACTGGATGTCTTTTCTTCGGACTTACTGTAGTATGACAGGTTTTTGTTTGTCTGAATTGAGAATGAGTACTAAGAAATTTTATACTTGGTGATATGATCTCGTGTTTTTAGATTTGACTGATGCAGGATGGTGTTCCAACACGATCGATTCCGAATAGGCTTGATGTAATAGCAGATCTGGTAAGAGACAGAGAAGTGCTAGATTTGGGGGTTGTGGACGCTCGTGTTGCTCGAGGGAATGCTGAAGAGAGATTTGAGCGCACTGGTAAGATTCTTTTTTTTGAGTTGGCGGAGATTAATCCTAATATTGTGGGTTTGGATTTGGATTCAGAGGGTGTCGAGGTGCTCAAGCAACGAGGTTATAATGCTGTATGCGGTGATGTTCACGTAGTGGACCTAGATAGGAAGTTTGATACTATTATTGCTGGTGAGATTATTGAACATTTGGACAACCCTGGTCAGTTTCTTTGTAATATGTTCCGTCATTTGAAGCCAGGTGGTCGGCTTGTTGTAAGTACTCCTAATCCTTTTTATGCAAAGCAGAGAGGAAAGATCTGGCGGCATGGATTACCGCAAGTGCACGAGGAGCACACTTGTTGGTTCGATCCCATTACGCTTAATCATCTTTTGAATAGGTCCGGATTTACAACATTGGAATCGTATTGGATTAATCCTCATGGTCAGTTTATTAAAACATGGCCTCGTAAACTTCGTGGCTATTTTTCTCATTCATTCATGATGATTGCGACTCAGAGTGAGGAATGATTATAGTTTTTTTGCAATAAATTTTTCGATTAATTGGTAGGCTTTTTCATGGCAAGAATATAGATCTTCTGTTGCAGCATAATTCAGGCCGTTAGCACTCCATTTGGAGAGTTCATGTGAATGTGCCATTTCTCCTAGGAGTTCATTGAATTGTTCTTGGCAGAATGGAGATGGTATTAGTTTTCCTGCTTTTGCTTTTTTTATGTGAAATGAGTAACCACAAACGTCACTTGCAAGTAAAGGTAAGCCGTTGGTCATTGCTTCAAGTAATACTGTTCCGGTATTTTCGCTTCGTGCCGGGTGCACGAGGAGATCGGCGGCTAGCATCCAATCTGGCACATCGTTTCTTCCGCCCAGGAAATGTACTTGGCTTGATACGTTGAGCGTTTTGGCTAAACGTTTATAGTTTTCTACCTTACCTTCGCCAATAATAATTAAGTGTGATTGTTTGTCTTCTTTTGAAGTAAGGGAGACCAACCCTTCAATTGCTCGATCAACACCTTTAGTGTTAAAACTTGAGCCTACCATAAGTAAAATTTTTGCGGATTTGTTTAGTTTCAATTCTTTTCTCTTGGCAGTGTAGGCTTGCGCCTTGTCGTCCTCATTAAAATATCTCCGGTCAATATTCGGGGGTAGTAAGTGAAAGCGTTCGGGTTCTGTTCCATAAAATTTCTGATACAAGGGTACTTCTCTGTCTGTTATTAGGAGGATTTGTGTTTTTTGACCTTTTTTAAATACGATTTTTTCCCAATTACTATAAAGTCGGTAGCGTCTGGTTAGTTGGCTTAACCATTTTTTTCCTGATTCAAATTTTGCTTTAAAACAAGGATCGGAAGCGAAGTAGATATCGAGACCAGGCATTTTACTGAAGGCTATAACTCCATCGTAGTCACCGTCATTTATAACTTTGGTCAGATCCTGAATAAAGTTTTGATTTCGGCTAGCATTGGTCCATCCCTTACATCCAAGTGTTCTAACTTTAATTTCTTTTGGTTTAGGGCCTTCCCAAGTTCTGACACATAGTGTGACATGGTGCCCTGCCTGAGCACATATATTGGCAATTCGAATAAAATTTCTCTGTTGCCCTCCATATGGGAAATAATTAAAGAGTGAAAACAGCAGTTTCATTTTTGAATGATAATAAGAGATTGCGTAACGTGTGGCGATGGTCTTACAAATGCCGTTTGCGCTGGAAATTAAGAGCACGACATGGCGGTTGCAATGCAAGATTTGTTAGATTTACTAACATGGGCTATTTTCCAATGACCAAATAGAGAGATAGATCAAAGTTCTTATTATGTCAGGGTTGTTTGCCTTGGTGCTGAGCTGGTTGTTTCTTTTTTGTTCATTGTGAAAAAATGGAGGAAAAAGATAAAAAAGAGGGTTGCAAAGGGAAGTGCAAGCGAATAGTGTCCGCGGCCCCAATTCGGGGTGATCTCGGTTTTGTTTAGGAAAAATAACGAAAAAACCTAACAAAGTTGATGTTTTTTAGAAGATGGTAAAATTACGTTTAAGACGGGTTGGAAATCGCAATCGCCCAGTTTATCGCGTTGTGGTGGCGGATCAGCGCCTACCTCGTGATGGAAGATTTATCGAAGAGATTGGGACATATAATCCGTTACAGAAGGATAATAACTTCAGATTGGATTTGGACCGGGTCGATTACTGGCTAAGTGTAGGGGCTCAAGCTTCCGATACAGTGGCATCTTTCATTAAGAAGGCTCGTAAGGCAGCAGATGGAGTTACTGCTCAAGTTGGTGATGAGACTTCACCGGAAGCTGCACCTGCTGAAGAGGCTGCACCTGCTGAAGAGGCTGCACCTGCTGAAG
>JAYZHR010000038.1:0-20712 GCA_036166355.1 Verrucomicrobiota bacterium
ATAAAGGCAACCTTCTCCTTTCTTCTCGAGAAACAATTCTTAGAGGTGGCGACTCGGGCGCTTCAATCGTACTTGGCGCTCCGCATAAAAGTCTGTTAATTGAAGCAATTAAACACACCAATGCCTCATTACAGATGCCTCCAAAAAAGAAATTAGGCAAACAAGCTGTTGCCGATCTTGAACAATGGATACGCCTTGGTGCTCCTTGGCCCGACACAAGTAAAGTTGAAAGCACAATCAAAAAAGAACATGAATTCTCAATCACTGATGAAGACCGAAACTACTGGGCTTTCAAACCAATTCAACAACCAAAATTAGACAAAAAAAACAACAAATCGCCTATTGACCAATTGATTAATGTTCAACTCGATGCAAAACAAATTGAACCGAACCCTATTGCAAAAAAATCTACACTCATTCGACGTGCCTATTTCGATTTAATTGGCCTACCTCCAACGTTTAACGAGGTGCAAAAATTTATTAATGATAATTCACCTGATGCATGGTCCAAATTAATAGAGCACTTGCTTGGTTTACCTCAATACGGTGAGCGCTGGGGAAGACATTGGCTTGATGTAGTACGCTTTGCCCAAACTAACGGTTATGAACGTGATGACGAAAAACCTCTTGTATGGAAATATCGTGATTATGTCATCCGTGCATTCAATCAAGATAAACCTTACGACCGATTCATTCTTGAACAAATTGCCGGCGACGAGCTGCCAGATGTAGACAACGACAGCCTTATTGCAACTGGGTTTTATCGTCTTGGAGTTTGGGATGACGAACCAGACGACAAACGACTCGCCGAATTTGACGGACTTGATGACATGGTAAAAACGACTTCTGAAACCTTTATGGGGCTCACGGTTGGTTGCGCACGCTGCCACGATCACATGTTCGACCCCATTTCGCAGCAAGATTACTATGAGATGTTATCCTTCTTTCGAAACGTCCGTTATTATGACAAACCTAAGTATGAATGGGACTCAGCAACCTACTCTCCACTTATACCGCCGATAGATGTATTCAAGTGGCAAAACAATAAAAATAAACCAAAAGACGCAAAACCACCATGGAATAAAAATGAATTTGCGATGACCGTTCGCGAACATGGCGCAACCCCAAAAGACACTCATCTACTCATCCGCGGTGATGCCGGGCGTCCGAGCAAAAAAGTTGAACCAGAATTTCTCAAAGTATTGTCTGAAGGTAAGCCGAAAGCCACCAAGTCTCCTAATCCTTTTACGACTGGCCGGCGCCTCGTTTTAGCAAATTGGATAGTAAATCCGAAGCATCCACTTACAGCGCGTGTAATGGCTAACCGAATCTGGCAATTTCACTTTGGAAGGGGGTTAGTTCCCACACCCAACGATTTTGGAAAAGCTGGGATACCGTGTTCGAATAAACCCCTTCTCGACTGGCTTTCGACAGAATTTATTAATAATGGATGGTCAATAAAGCATATGCACCGAGTTATCATGAATAGCGACGCCTACCGTCGCTCATCATGGCAAAACCCATCGAATCAAAATGCCGACCCTGGCAACGAACTATTCTGGCGCCAAAATCTTCGACGGCTTGAAGCGGAAGCGATTCGAGATACTATTTTGAAGACTAGCGGCTCACTCAATAATTCAATGGGCGGACGCGGTTTTTTTCCTGACTTCAGCAGCGAAGTGATCGCTGGAGCTTCCAAGCCTGGGCGTGGATGGGGCTTCTCAAAATCTGAAGAACAATCAAGACGTAGTGTTTACGCATTTGTTAAACGAACAATGATGGTGCCATTCCTCGAAGTATTTGACTATAGCGGGACAGAAGGATCGATTGGGGCACGTGCTGTAACTACAGTCGCACCACAAGCACTTACATTACTCAATAGCAACTTTGTCTCTCTCCAAGCAGAGAAGTTGGCCAGAGAGCTACTTAAGCGCACCTCGCCCTCCAAAGAAAACATTCTTATCAATGAATTATTCCGCCAAACCCTTTCACGAAACGCTAGACCAGATGAAATCATTTTCGGGCTAAATTTCCTCAAACAGCAGGCTAAACAGCATGAAGTTATCAAACATCAACTGATATTTGTTCCTGATGTTCCTAGCTCTATAGAAAAAGGCTTTCTCAAATTACTACCTCAGGAAAAATTTCTCATTCCCCCCGACACCAACTGGGAGTCTCACTCAGGAAAATGGGGCGGCGGCTACGAAGGCATCATGAATGTTGTACCTGGTCGTGGGCCGTTCACATTAATAAAGAACATCAAACAAACAGACTTCAAATTAAGTGGAAGGATTAAGTTTGACCAAAGTGTAGAGCACGCTGGAATCCTTCTGCGCGCTTCGGCCATCGGCACTGAAGATCGCGGCTACGAAATTCATTTCGACACTGTGCATAATGAGATTAGGTTATTACGTCACGACGGAGAAACAAAAGTTTTAGCCAAACGAAATCTAACAAACATCTCAGGATGGATAACGTTCAAAGCGGAATTAACTAAAGAAAAATTAAGCATATGGTTAGGGGAAAGTAAGCAAATTACCATTACTACCAAAGATAATATGCCAATCGAAGGCAACGGACATATAGGGATTCGTGCATGGGGAGGTGCAGTTCGAACAGACGAACTAAAAATTCACTATAAGGATCGCAATGTCCTCATTGATGAAATGAATTTAATTAATAAGAAAATTCAGAATCAATCAGAGCTAGTATTGGCCAAACAACGCGCCTTGAAAGATCTATGCTCTGCAATGTTTAATATCAGTGAATTTTTGTATGTAGACTAAACCAAAGATAACCCGGCCTCATTGACGAGGCATTAAGTTTAAACTACTTTTTCTCAACCAGCCAACTATGAACACAAACCTGATACGACGATTCAGTAAAAGGGAATTCTTGCAGCAATTCGGCACAACAATGGCTGGCGTGTCACTTACTGGCATATTCCCCGGCGAACAAGTATTCGCCTCATCAGCATCATCACTTGCCGACTATACGAATCCACTTAAACCACGCAGAACTCACTTCCCGACCAAGGCCAAGGCCTGCATTTACCTTTATATGTATGGAGGGCCGAGCCAGATGGATCTGTTTGATTTCAAACCGGAACTGGCCAAAAACCATGGCAAAACGATTGACATAGAAATGCGTCGGCGAAGCATTCGAAAAGAAAAAATTCTTGGCCCAGTCCGCAAATTTAATCGTCATGGACAATCCGGTCTCTGGTGCTCTGACGCTTTTCCCTACCTGTCACAACACATGGATAAGCTTGCGGTAATAAAATCGCTTTACATGGATTCATTTGCACACGGATCAGCAAATATACAAATGAACTCCGGCCGAGTATTACAGGGTCATCCCGCACTTGGTGCATGGATTGCACATGGCTTAGGATCCACCAATAAAAATCTGCCATCATTTGTGGTGATGCTTGATCCGCGAGGCGGCCCAATTCCTGGTGCAGCTAACTGGACTAGCGGCTATATGCCAGCTGCCTATCAAGGAACCGTCTTGCGATCCTCTGGCAATCCAATTTTAGATCTAGCTTCACGCAATATTGGTACACACAAGATGCAAGGAGAACGTATCAGTGCTATCAATACACTCAATGGCATGCATATTAGCAGTCGTAAGGGATATAGTGAGTTAGCTGCACGTATTGCCAGTTATGATCTTGCATACCAGCTTCAATCCACTGCCCCTGAAGCATTAGACATATCCAACGAATCTGAAAAAACCAAGGAATTGTACGGATTATTTGACAAAAAACCGGATCATTCCATAGCTATTTCCCCGGCTCACTTCGGACGTCAATGCCTTGTTGCGAGGCGGCTTGTAGAACGAGGTGTACGATTCGTGCAACTTTACTCCGGCGGTGGACATCAGCAACAAAACTGGGATGCCCATAATGGAGTTGACGAAAATTTAAAAATTCACTGTCCAGAAATAGATCGTCCAATTGCCGGACTTCTTACTGATCTTGAACAACGCGGATTACTAGAGGAAACACTAATAATTTGGGGAGGAGAATTTGGTCGTCAACCAGTGTTCCAAGGTCAGAACGGAGGACGTGACCACAATCCAAAGGGATTCACATACTGGCTAGCCGGAGCCGGGGTAAATGCTGGAACCGACTATGGGGAAACCGATGAACTTGGCCACGAAGCAGTCGTTAACCGTCATCATATTCGAGATTTACATGCTACAATCCTACATCTTATGGGTTTGGATCACGAAAAACTTACTTACCATTATGGCGGGTTGGATCAACGCCTTACCGGAGTTGTGCCAGCATCTCCAATTGATTCACTTATCTCCTAGCGAATTAATAAGCTAATAAAAAAACGGTCTCAATGGACCGTTTTCTTAAAATCTATGAATTAAAATCACCTTAGCGGAGCTGATGCTCGATCTTGCATCCACTCCACATCTTTGCTGTTGGGCGCAGCTTGGTTTAACCCTCCAGGAGGCGAGGGCATTCCGTTAGAATTTTTGTGTGGCACAATGGTGCGCTTGTCCAACCACTTTTTGATCTCAGCATGACCATCACCAAACGCAAATCCCGCTGCACCATTGTGATAACTCGCGGGCCAATCAATCATACGCGCACCACTTCCGCGAGCATCACACTTAACAGCAAAAGCAGCATCGTTGATGCTGTTTGGATGTTCATCGAGAAATACAAATAAATCGGAGGCACCAGGTATACCCATATCACTTTCTTTGGCATAGGTCCTAAATGAAGTATAAGGCAACCATTGGCCGGCTCCACCACCTTGTCTTGGATTACGCCCAAATGATTGGCTCATGGAAATGCTTCTAATTCTGGGCAGAGTCTCTCTACCTATCTTGACAGTGCTCTTATCGGCTGGGCATTTGAAAACTTCAGCATTTTGAAGATATTTCCCCAGAAGTGCTCCCCGTTTCGGGTCCAATAATAACGATGTGTCAACGTTATCTTTACGGGCGCTAAAATCGAGATGGCCCGGAACCCAAATCTTACCTTGGGTGTGGGAACCCAAGCTGCCTGCCAAATAGCCATCGTTATCGACGGCATACATCAACCATCCAAGTACGACTTGTTTATTGTTACTCATACAGCTAATACCTGTAGCCTTGCCTTTAGCTTTGGCCAGTGCCGGCAAAAGCATTCCTGCCAAAATAGCTATAATAGCAATTACCACCAGTAACTCTATCAACGTAAATCCTGAATTTCGGTTTTTCATATCTTTAAATTATATCATCTACAGCGCATTGCCACCCTTGCGATTAGTCGCATAGTGTTCCTTCATGTACATTATGTCTCGATTATCTTTATCGTAGAAACCAAAACTAAAAGTGCCCGGCCTTGAAGGTGTACCAACAGTATTCCTAGCAGCCTTCTTAGTATTATCCGATAACCAACGCTTAGTTGTCGCGTGCCCATCAGCCCAACTGAGCGTACTGTAATCGTTATGCCACGGGGCAACAGGGTCAATCCAATTACTACCTGCTCCCATACTAATAATCCACGATCCCATATTGTACTGACGAGGGTCAGATTCTTCAACGTAGACATACTTATCCGATGGATTAACGATAGCAGAAATGGATTTAACAGATAACCCTGACTGCTCACCATTCATGCCACCAGCACCTGAGTAACTAACAAATGTTAAAGTGGGGGAAGCTGAAGAGATACGCTTATCGCCTGCACAATGATAAACCCCCTCAGCAGTAGTAAACGGAAATAGAAGCCCCTTTCTTATGCCCTCCTTCTCAGACTCAATCTCGCGATCTCTAGCAGAAAGCTTACCCATCTGCTGAAGCCTTTCCCTCGGAATTGTTTGCGGCCCATACCACCAATCTCCACGCCCATAAGTTGACCCACCACAAATCCTGTCGTCGTTATCTCCGGCATACATAGTCCAGGCAAGACTTAGCTGTTTCTGATTACTTTGACACGCAGCCCCAGTCGCCAATCCTTTGGATCTTGCCAATGTAGGTAGCAACATACCGGCCAAAATCGCGATGATCGCGATTACCACTAACAACTCTATCAATGTAAATCCTGAATTTCGGTTTTTCATTTGCAACATTGCCAGTCCCAATTTAGCTCTCGCATACTTAAAGCGGGCCGAAGAAAGTACGCCTCAGGCTTAAACTCGTCAATGGCCAAAAAAGAATCATCTTTTATAAAAAAAGTGAAATTTTCAGTAATTTATTAGGTCTAATAAAAAAATTGGCGGCCCATTATAGGTCGCCAATAGATCAAAATTGATAACTCTTACTTAACTATCAATGCAGATGTACGCTCCTGCATCCATTCAATATCGGGACTTCGAACTCCTCCCTTTGTAGCCGGCCCTGGCGTATCCAGATTGGTTCCTGACCATAGCCACTTCTTAATCTCTGAATGTCCATCTGCAAATGCAAAACCTGCTGCCATATTATGGTAAGTTGCGGGCCAATCAATCATCCGGAAATTAGGAGCTCCAGGCCCAAGAGTAGCAAAACCCGCATCATTAATACTCCTATGGTTTTCATCCACCAACATATATGTCGACGCAGCACCCGGTGCATTGAAACTACTCATCTTACCATATGTATACCACTTTGCACCACGACGATGACCGTGGTTACCATCCAACCATGGACCATGTACCGGACCTTTACCCTTATTGTCGTAAGGGTATGTACCCACCGCTTGACTCATGGAGATACTACGGTAACGAGAAATATTCTTTTTGGTCACGCCCCCTTCTTTAACAGTATATTTACTTGGATCAGCTGGACAGCGCCAAACGCTTATATTTCCACCAAGATAAGGAGCAATACGATTCCACTGCCAAGGCTTGGCATTCCTCAACTCCTTATAATTTGCTATATCACCAGGTGTTGGCCCAGTGAGCATGAACCTAGCTAAAGATGGATTCGAAGCCTGTCCACTACACCAGTTCTTCCAAGGAGACATGTTACCATCATCATGATTGGGAGGAAGATAATCCTCCTCATCCCCTGCATAGAGGTGAAAACCTTTAATCATTTGATTGGTGTTGTTCATGCACGCGATACCGTGGGCTTTAGTTTTAGCTTTGGCCAATGCCGGTAAAAGCATACCAGCAAGAATCGCAATGATTGCAATAACCACCAACAATTCAATTAAAGTAAAACCCTTTAAGTTATGAGGCGTTTTCATGATTAGTCTTTCGTTTGAACTTCGAACGAATCCGAATTTTGCTCCCCTACAAAAGAGGTGTCAATCAAGAACCAACATTAAAGCAATGTATAAAATGGTAAAATTTAAGCCTAAATCCTAGGTAATTGCAGTTTCTTCAGTTACAAACTGCATTTGTTCCGTAGCTTTATGTACATCATCTATGGAGTTAATATAGATTCTTGGAAGACGATTGCGCCAAGCAGTAATCACCTCATAAGAAACCGTTCCCTTCCAAGCCGCCAAATCATGAGGAGTAATTTGAATATCGCCCTGCTCACCCATCAGAACTACTTCGTCCCAAACAGACGCCTCTGGTATTGAAGAAAGATCAACCATTGTTGAGTCCATCGAGTTGGCACCAATAATAGGAGCTCTTTTTCCACCTACTAAAACGTGCCCCTGATTCCTGACTCTTGGATAGCCATCACCATAACCAATCGGTAAAACGCCAATACGTCGCTCACCCTGCGCTTGATAACGTAAACCATATCCAACATTGTCACCATTGTGAATATTCTTCACCACGGCTAGTCGGGTTTTAACGCTTCCGACCGACTGAATGCCGGAAATACGACGGCATACTTTGGATGGATAGATACCGAGTGGCAAAAGCCCAAGCCTAACCATATCAAAATGTGCTTCTGGCAAATCTAAAAAACCACCAGAGTTGCATAGATGCCGGCATCGCACATTTACACCCACCTTTTCCATTTCATAAAGTAACGATCTAAACCGACTGATCTGTTCGATAGCAAATGATTTATCCAACTCGTCAGACATTGAAAAATGACTAAATAAGCCATCAAGTTCTATTCCTGGCATCGTAACAATAGATTGTAGCATACCAAGCACCTTATTCCACCGCATGCCGTAGCGACCCATCCCTGTATCAACCTTTACATGTACAGGTAATGTTTTACCAAGAGATGCCGCCATTCTACTTGCTGCCTTTGCAACAGCTGGATCACCCAAAGCCAATGTAAGATTTAATTCTATACACAATGGCAATTCAGATTCCATTCTCTCACCCATTAAAATAATCGGGGAAAAAATTCCACCTTCTCGCAACTCTACAGCCTCATCAAGATTCCCTACAAGAAGCCATTCTGCTCCACTGGAAAGAGCCACACTGGCCACCTCATTGGAACCGAACCCATATCCGTTATCCTTTACAACCGATCCAATCTGTAATTTTGCCGGAGAATCCTTGCGAATTATTCGAAAGTTATTAGACAAACGTCCAAGGTCTACCTCAACCCATGCTGGACGAACAGGCCTGTCACCTAATTGAATTCTGCTACTCATCTCCGGACGGCCAAAATAGCAGAAATTCCCTAGGCCTCCAAAACGAATGCTCATTGAATTTCGTTAATGAGAACGATACGATTTCAAACGAATGATTTCAAAACAGCATAAAAATTCCTTCATTTTTCTTTTATTAGGCATATTAGTTTTTAGCCAGACAACTACAGCAGAACTAAACCGTAATGTTCAATTCAGGGGCGGCTTACAAAATGCGCGAATCCAATTCGAACAAAAGAAAACTGGTCGTATTGCTTACATTGGTGGATCAATAACTCAAATGAATGGATATCGGCCAATGGTTAGTCAGTGGCTAAAAGAACGATTTCCTGAAACAAAGTTTGAATTTATCAATGCTGGAATCTCTTCAACTTGCTCCCATAGTGGAGCATTCCGATTAAACGACCATATCCTTAGCAAGGGACAAATCGATTTATTATTTATCGAATTTGCAGTCAACGATGATCAGGACGCTCAACATTCAAGACGTAATTGCATACTCGGGATGGAAGGCATTATTCGCCAAGTACAAATCAAACAACCTCAATGCGATCTCGTTGTTACTCATTTCGTCAACCCAAACATGCTGAAGCAGATTCAATCCAATGAAACACCTAAATCAATCAGAGCACATGAAGATGTACTCAAACACTATAGTGTATCATCTCTCTTTCTTGCCCGGGAAGTAGCTGACCAAATTCAATCAGGGTCACTCACTTGGGCAAAATTTGGTGGCACCCACCCAAAACCAGCTGGCAACCGGATAGCGAAGGATTTAATCACGGATTTACTTGAACATGCATGGTCTAAGCCCCTGTCTAATAAAGCCAAAAAAACTACTTGGACTATCAAAAAAAAGCCGATTGATTCCGCAAGTTTCTATAACGGTCGTTTCTTTTCCCCGAGCTTAACTAAACACAACAAAGAATGGAAATGGCATGTCCCTAATTGGAAATCCATCCCCGGAGGATTCCGCAATACTTTCGCTGGCATTAAACTACTTTGTAATAACCAACCGGGCAGTGAGGTAACATTTGAATTTGAAGGTCGTGCAATTGGCGCCTACGTACTTGCCGGGCCAGACGCCGGAGTAGTTGAGGTGAGTATTGATAATGGCCCTTTTCAAGCAACTGACCTTTATCACCATTACAGTCGAGGTTTACATTATCCACGCACGGTTATGTTCGCGACTGACCTCCCAAAAAGCATTCATAAAGTTCGGCTGCGATTAGCTAAACCTAAGGATACTAATTCTAAACGCCGGACGGCACGAATAATGCAATTCACAGTAAATTAGAGCTAAATGTAACCATAATTTCACTTGCTGGAACCAAACTCTGATGCCAACCTCAATTCAAGGCGAGTTTTGCCTATGAGTATTCCAATTCATATTCATTCAAAGCGCGGTTTTTCACTAATCGAGCTACTAGTGGTAATTGCAATTATTGCAATCTTAGCAGGCCTTCTTTTACCTGCATTGTCTAAAGCCAAGGCAACCGCCACTGGAGTGGCGTGTTTAAATAATAATAGGCAACTAATGTTGGGCTGGAATATTTTCGCAACCGACAATGACGACCGGATTTGCTATGCTAGTGCATATTTTAATGAACCAACGGTAGATTTTTCGTGGGCTGTTGGTACCGTTAATGCTCCAATACTCAACACCAAAGAGGACTATATCACAAAGGGAGTCATCTGGGAACGAGTAGGTCGTTCAGAAGATGTATTTATCTGCCCATCGGACACATCAATGACAAAGGATACTAAGGGCAAACAGGTCCGTCGAAAACGTAGTTACAGCATGAACATTTTCATGGGAGGCTGGTCCGGTTGGGCATTCTGGGGTGACCAGAAGTGGAAGGTATACCGGAAACTAAACGAGTTTCAAAACCCATCCGAAAGATTCGTTCTATTGGATATGAGAGCAAACAGTATCAATGCTGGAAATTATCGAGTCGACATGGCTGGTTGGCCGGACAAACCACAACTACATCGTTTCTGGCAGGACTATCCTGGTGTATATCACAACGACGCAACCATGTTCTCGTTTGCCGACGGACACTGTGAAAAGAGACGTTGGATGGACGATCGCACTAAGAACCCACCAGAGGATGCTAATGGAAACATCCCAAACCGTGAAATTAAAACTCCTAATAATCGGGATATCAAATGGATGCAGGAACGAACAACTCGCCTAGAAAATCCACCACAATCATATGTCGGACCAAGATATGCCTACACAGCAAAACTTGCCAAGCATCCTTACTGGGGTTACTGGAGGTCTAAAGGAGAATAATTCCAGATGCCTAACCGGTTAGCATTTCGATAAAATTAATTTAGAGAGTTTATAGTATTGAAAGCCGCCTTCACACTCATTGAGTTGTTAGTGGTTATAGCCATCATTGCAATTCTCGCGGCACTTCTTCTTCCGGCCTTGGCGAAAGCGAAATCTACCGGCACTGCAGCTGTATGTCTTAATAACAATAGGCAATTACTCATCGCTTGGAACAATTTTTCTGGAGACAATGATGACCATATTGCTTATGCAAGTGCTTGGTATAGCCCAGGGTACCTTTATGGTGGCGGAGACAATTTAAAATACGAACCTACTGTCGATGCATCTTGGTGTGCCTCACAGTACTTAGGCCCAAACATACCACCTAAAGACTGGATTGAAGTATCTGCCCTATTCCCATATGTAAGCAGAAATATCGATGTGTTCCAGTGTCCTGAGGACAAGCACTTTGGAGAAGCCAAGGAAAAAGGTTGGCCAGAAAGAGTAAGATCCTACAGCATAAATATCTATGCTGGTGGTTGGTCTGGATGGCCACTTCGCGGAGATCAAATGTGGACTATCTACCGACAACAATCTGACTTTCGCAATCCGGCAAATCGTTTTGTACTTATGGATATGGATGACGAAAGTATTAACGCAGGCAACTATCGTGTGGATATGTCTGGCTGGCCAAATAACCCCAGCGCCTATCAGTTTCGTCAGGATTGGCCCGCATCTTGGCATAATAATGGCTGTACTATTTCATTTGCTGATGGTCATGCAGAGCGTAAACGCTGGATGCATGGTGATACATTAAAAGTAGATTTTAATCCACACGAAGGAGATGGAGTAAAAATAAGCCCCAACAATCCAGATATAGCTTGGATGCAAGAACGAGCAACACGACCCTTTGTTGGATGGGAAAAGATGCAATGGGTAAACAATGGCTATACAGGAGCTGTAATGCAAAAACCTTGGCCATGGTGGGGTTACTGGAGAATGCCTGGCGAACAAACTATTCCCGGTCTTCCCTGGACAGAATAACCACATACAAATTATAGAAACTGTTGGCTTAATTCTATTTTTCTGACATTTTCCGCATAGATGAATCTACTAAAATTTCGAGCTTTCCTAATCGGATCAATTGCGTGTCTCATAAATCAAAATACAAATGCTGCTGAACTGAACCAATCAAAAGAACAATTTTCTGCTCAAGTCGCCAAAACATACTCTTATAAATATTTAAAGTATCTACCAAAAAATTATGATGGAAAAACAAAGTTTCCACTTCTGCTTTTTCTACACGGAGCTGGAGAACGCGGCGACAATCTTGAAAAAGTCACAGTACACGGACCTCCAAAATTAATTAAACAAGGCAAAAATTTCCCGTTCATTGTGATATCACCACAATGCCCAAAAGGTAGCAGATGGAATCCAAACGCGTTGGATGCAATGCTTGATGAGATAATCAAATCTCATGCAATCGATGAATCGAGAATTTACTGTACCGGTTTAAGTATGGGAGGATTCGGAACATGGGCGTTGGGAGGAACCAATCCCGATCGATTTGCAGCCTTCGCCCCAATCTGTGGTGGTGGTGGGTGGATGGATGCATTCCAAATGTGGAAAAAACCCATCTGGGTTTTTCATGGAGATGCAGATAAAGTTGTACCCTTGGAAGAATCCGAACGAATGGTTCGGGCACTCAAACGTAGAGGAGGCAAACCCAAATTTACCATCTACAAAGGAGTAAAACACGACTCATGGACGGAAACTTACAATAATCCTAAATTGTACGAATGGTTTCTTTCTCATAAAAAGAAATAATCAGATTAAAGTGTGAACGCCCTCTTTGTTATTAATGGGATCCCTTCGGAGAATCGCCGAGCAAAGGAAGCATTACGAATTGCAGCCGGAATCAGTCCTTGGGGAAAAGTTAAGACAACGGTCTGTTTCACAAATGGCATAGGGAAAATGGAAGATCCAGAGATCCATCGCTACTTAACACTTCTAAACGAAACGGGAAGCAAACTTTACACTATAGAAAAAGATAGTAACAAGTTATTGGAGCCAATAAATATGAGCGATTTAAATGAGCTCCAGAAAAATGCCGGCACCGTGCTAGAATTCTAAATCAACCTAACAAGGCTTTTGCTGTCTTTGATTTTTTGTTTTTTGTGATTTTTTCAGGTGACCCTTCAGCGACAAGCTGGCCACCAGCATCGCCAGCTTCAGGACCGAGATCAATGATCCAGTCGGCCTGACGGATCATATCAAGATTGTGCTCTACAACAATCACACTATGGCCCTCATCTACCAAACGATGTAGCACTCCAGACAAAAGTCTAATATCATCAAAATGCAACCCTGTAGTAGGTTCATCAAATAAAAACAAAGTCGGATCAGATACAGTAATTTTTCCCTGACTTTCAGCCAAACTTCGGACCAACTTCAACCGCTGGCTTTCACCTCCGGATAACGTATTGATAGGCTGCCCTAAAGACAGATAACCCAAACCTACTTCACTTAATAATTGCAATTTAGATACCGCCTTGATCGCTGATCTTTCCTTAGGAAAACACTTCAAAAAAGTAATAACATCATCCGCTGTAGACTCCAGCAGATCAGAAATACTCCACGCTTTATGATTCCCAATCAAGGGAGCTAATTTAACCTCAAGCACGTGGCGTTGATATCTAAGACCATTACACGCAGGACACTTAATAAATACATCACTCAGGAATTGCATCTCAATCTTTTCAAAACCGGATCCTCGACAATAGCTACATTGACCCTGCGCAGAATTAAAACTGAAAGCCCCTGAAGACAATCCACCTTCCTTAGCTGCAGAACTGCCAGCAAAAAGCTTCCGAATTTCATCAAACGCACCAATATATACTGCGGGGTTTGATCTTGGAGTGCGACCTAAAGATGATTGATCAACCATCATAACCGCACTTAAGGCTTTCCATCCTGAAAGTTTTGCCAGTTGATCTCCACTGCGCAAAAAATCCAACTCATCATCAGATTTATTGCCGTTATCTCCTATGCCTAATTTATGATTCAATGCCGGCAACAAACCATCTCTTATCAGTGTAGTTTTTCCAGAACCACTAACACCGGTAATACAAACAAATCTGCCAAGCGGAATCGAAACTGAAAAATTATTAAGATTATTTCGAGTAAACTTATTTATGCCTAGTCTGGGTGTTTGCTTTAATATCTTCCGACGAGGAGATGGAGCCATTTTTTTAAGGCCTACCAGATAATCAGCCGTCAAAGAATCCTTGGCATTAGCTATATCAATAAAAGATCCATTGAACACAATGTGCCCACCACCATTACCACGACCAGGGCCCAAATCGACTACATGATCAGCTCGTTTAATGACTCCGGGCTCATGCTCTACTACTACCAGCGTATTTCCAAGGTCACGCAATTTCTCAAGTAATACAACTAGTCTTTCAGTATCCCGCGGATGCAACCCCACACTGGGTTCATCAAGTATATACATCATATTAACCAGCTTAGATCCAAGACACGATGTAAGATTTACCCTCTGAGTTTCTCCCCCAGAAAGCGTACGTGTCGGACGATCCAACGTGAGATAACCCAAACCAATATCAACCATTGCATTTAGTCGATTTTGCACTTCAATTAACACCGGTCCTAACGCATCACTCTGGTTGAGATTAAGCCGACTAATTAGTTTATCGACTATCTCTGCAGAAACACTAACAGGTAATCTGTAAAAATCAGAAAGTGTTATCCAATTACCTTTTCCTGAATAATCGATTCGGAACTGAAGCGACTCCGGCTTGAAACGATTTCCCGCACAACTAGGACACTGAGAATAAGTTCGGTATCGAGAGAGCAATACTCTTACATGCATCTTATATGACTTACTTTCAAGCCAACGAAAATAACCTGCCACCCCATACCAAGCTTTCGGCCATGTGCGACCAGGCTTCCCATATCCCCGTTCCCCATAAATTATCCAATCCTTATTTTTTTTTGATAATTTATTGAAAGGAACGTCTATTGGTATTCCTTCACGTTTAGCTGCTCGCATCAAGTCTCGTTGACATTCAGCACCAGTCTTTGTTTGCCAAGGCTTAACAACTCCATCGGAAATAGAGAGTGACGAATCTGGTAAAGCCAAACGATAATCAATTGAAATAATCCTTCCAAACCCTTTGCAATCGACACAGGCACCAATTGGATTATTAAAACTAAACAAAGACGGTGAGGGATCCTGATACTCTAGGTCACAAACAGCACAATGAAAGTGGCGACTAAATTTTCTAGATCCCATTAACTCAGAGTGTATCTCAAGTCGTCCTTTTCCAAACTGATAAGCTTGTTCAACTGCCTCAAAAAATCTGGATCTCGAGGCATTAGTTACACTTATACGATCCTGCAAGACTGATAAAACAGTCAGTTTACGCTTAGATAAAAGTTCAACTGAATCCTCTATTCGCAAAACATTGGGAAGGCTATCGCTATCAACTTTCGTGGTGGGATCAAGGATTCGCCGATAACCCTGCTTACCAATAAATCCTAATGTTTCCTTAATCGTGATTTTTTGTGATAACGGAACCTGAAATGTAACAAATATTTCCTTTGTTTGACTTTCACAAATTAAATCCCAAATTGCTAAAGGTTCATTTCGGGTAATTATGGCACCGCACTTAGTACAATGACATTTCGAGATATGCATCCAGAGATTTTTCATGTGATCACATATCTCAGTCATCGTCCCGATGGTCGATCTCGTGGTACGCACAGTGTTTCTTTGACCAAGAGCAATTGCCGGTGGGATTCCATCAATACGATCAACCTGCGGCTTATCCATTCGATCAAAAAACTGACGAACGTATGGTGAAAATGTCTCTACGTAACGACGTTGGCCTTCCGCAAATAATGTATCAAAAGCAAGTGAACTCTTTCCTGAACCGCTTAGCCCAGTAATAACAGTCAGCTTACCTTTTGGTAGATCGAGGTCGAAGTTTTTTAGATTATTATGACGAACACCTTTTAACCGGATTACGTCATTGGTTGCCTTTCGGGGCATACTAGTTATGCTGTAGTACTCAACCCTTGGCCATGCAGTCCTTAATATAGTTAATGATAGCCTGATCATCATCACCTGCATCAAGTGTAACCTTCAAAAAATCAACGAGATTAGAATTACGCTCACGTAAAAACGGCCTGTCACCTCCACATCCATACATTAGGTCAGGATGGAGTTCTCCCGAAAGCTTAGCTCGCGCCTTAACGATCAATCGTGGCAACCAGGCTATCCCATCTATTTCATCCTTCTTAGCTGGTATCGCTGCTGGATCGATTACTGAAGAAGCTGGCTGACTGGCTAACACATTAACAAAATAATCTCGTCGCAACGCGGTCACTCCTTCAACCTGATCATACTCAACATCCCCCCAATTTAAACTATCCTCCACAAAATCAAACAGTTCCTGAGTCGAGCATCCAAGAGACGCAAGAAAAGAAACTTCATCAGGTTCAAAAATAGTATCAACTGCATTCAGACCATCACGATAGCGCTGCTGAGCAGTATGATATAACTCACGAAACTTTGGTTTCCAATCGTCTGACATGTGTATTTAATTTCGCAAATCAATGGCAGACATCAGGCGATCTGTTGCTGAATATGCCTCAGTCACCCATTCAACAATTTGAGAAGGATCAGGCGCATACTCCAACTCAAGACTTATTGCTCCATCAAACTCCAAATCTTTTATTGCTTGCATATACCCCTCAAACGGAACAACACCCCGGCCTGGCGGCAGATCACCATGAACCTTGCCATCACAGTCTGAAATATGGACATGCCCTGCCCTGCCTCTAAGTGAATTCAAACTCTCAGGCGGACTATCACTCAGAACCATGTGGCTGATATCGATGTTCGCCTTGACGGCCGGATTGTTCACGTCGGTCAAAAACCGATCCATCTCACCAATTGTATTGACCAGCGACATGTGAAACGGTTCCAACTCAATCACGATTTCAAGGTCGCGTTCACCAGCGTAATCGCCCAGCACTTTGCAGTTCTCGACGGCAAATTTCCACTGTTCCTCCGGCGGGATAACTTCCTTCTGCCAAATATACTCGCCGATCACAAGCAGGTAGTTTTTCGCGCCAAACGTAGCGCCCATATCAAGGTAACGCTTACAGCGATCGACGTGAAACCGCTGTACGGAAGGATTAAAATCCACAAGACCAACACTGACCCCAACAACGCTGATAATCGGCAGATCGAGCTCATCACAGGTCTGTTTGATGGTTGCAATGCGTTCGTCAGCACCCGGCTCCATCGGGTCCTCAAAAATATCGACACAGTCGAAACCCAGTTCTTTTGTTTTCTTAAGACCGTCCACAAGGCCAACCCCGTGTTGCTCCCAAGCCGAATTAATCATTCCTAGTTTCATTTTTTATATTGGCTACCCAACGTTAAGGGGCCATCTGCCTCGGTAAAAGGCGAAAATTGTCAGACGCCAAACAGTTCCTCCAGCCTAGCACGCATCACACCCCCATCCACTGTCACGCCGGTCCAGTACTCAATGCCGGTAATTCCCTGATTCACCAGCATGCCCAGCCCATCAAGCACCTTACAACCCCGTGCCTCGGCGTCCTTGATCAGATTCGTCTTAGGTGGATTCGGTATCACATCAGCCACCACCATATCGGCGTTTAACGAATCGAGATCAAGCGCCAGCCGTGCTTCGACATCGGGGAACAGCCCGATCGACGTCGCGTTGATTACAACGCCCACTTCCTCTCCTACCGAGTAGGCGCCGTCCCACTTTTCGAACACCGCCTCGGCAGAGGTCTTGCCATTAAGTAACGCCACTAACTCGCCGCCGCGCTCCTCGGAACGATTCACGATCGTGATGTGCGTCGCACCAGCCAAGGCCACCTCGACCCCAATCGCACGGGCAGCTCCCCCGGCACCAAACATCACAATCTTCTTTCCTGCGGGGTCAACAACCTCCTCGAGCGATTTTAGGAAACCTTTACCATCCGTATTTTCGCCGATGAGCTGATCGCCGCGCCGCACAACACAATTCACCGCACCGATCAACGAGGCGGATTCGCCCAAGCCGTCAATATGCTGAATCACCTCTACTTTGTTCGGTAGCGAGCAGTTAAATCCGGCCCAACTCATCGCCCGCGCACCGGCCACAGCCGCGCCAAGATTTTCCGGGCCAACCTCGGTGTTGATATATCGCCAATGCAGGCCGTGATGCCGGTAGGCAGCCTCAACCATTTCAACCGTGGGATTCTCAGCAGCCGGCTTCGCGAACGAGCCGGTCAAACTCGGTAAAAAATTCAGTTCATCTGACATTGTAAAAATCGAAGGCAATGTTCGGGGGCACTTGGCAAAGCGTCAAGCCCGCTTGGCAAAGCACGAAAACATCATTCGCTCGTTCCATAGAATTGTCCGGGATAATCGGAGGACTCCGATCGATCGGGATGGCGTTTGGGAAAAGTTGGGCCACGATCTGGGGCTAGACGCAGGCTTGTACCCCCACTCTCAGCCAACAACTCGAACAACCGCTCGTTGAGCTTTGCCACAGTCTCCTTGTGCTTTAGCTCGAAGATGAGGTTGGTTGTCTCGTGCGGGTCGTTTTGCAAGTCGTACAGTTCGTCTGTGTCCCAAAGACCATGGTAGCGGATGTATTTGAACCTTTCACCGCGAACTGCATGCGTGGTTGGTGTGTGCGGGTAGTTGCGTTCCCAAAAATACTCGTATAACACATAGTCTCGCCACGGTATCTCCTTCCCCTTGGCCAATTGCCAAAAGCTACGCCCATCCATTTGTTTCGGAGTGTACAACCCTGCCGCTTCGAGCAACGTCGGTCCGACATCAATATTGGCCACAACCCTCTTAACCACTGAACCACCACGAATCACTTCCGGGCAATGCATCAGGAACGGCACACGCATCGATGCCTCATACGCCGTCCGTTTGTCGATCAATCCCTGTTCACCAAACTGAAATCCGTTGTCACCCATGTAGACCACGAGCGTGGAATCCAGGAGATCACGATCAGCAAGTAAGTCAAAAATCCGACCAAGATTCTCGTCAACTGCGAGTAATGTTTCGCAGTAGCGGATGTAGTATGCGTTCAGATCAAAGTCCGGCAAATTATAGGCAAAGTCCACGCCATGTCGGCTATTCCGCTGATCCCGAAGCCAACGGGGCTTATTGCGAAAATTTTTACCGGACTTGGCGAACGTCTTAGGCAACGGTAGCTTCTTGTCCTTGTAGCGCCCTTTGTGCCGATCCGCTGGCACGAAGTCCGCATGAACCGCCTTGTGCGAAACAGTCAGGAAAAACGGGCGATCTCCCTTGCGCGTCTGCAGCCAGTCCAGCGCGTAGTCGGTCAACTCATCCGTTATATAGCCTTTCTGTGGCACACGCTTGCCGTTGACATTGAACCCGTCGTAGCTGTTCTGTGGCACCTTGCGACTCGTGCCTCGGCCGTCGGGCCAATACGTTCCTTGACCCTTAAAACTGACCCAATGGCTATAACCCGATTGTGCGTGGTCTATGTTTCCACCCATATGCCACTTGCCGACAAACGCTGTATCGTATCCCGCCTGCTGCATGTATTCTGGAAAGAAAATCAACCCCTTCGGCAACGGGTTGTAATTATCCACCACATTGTGGTTGTGCGCGTACTGACCGGTAACAATGCTAGCACGGCTGGGTGAACAAAGTGAGGTAGTCACAAACGCATTGGGAAACCAAACGCCTCCCTTGGCCATACGATCCAGGTTCGGAGTCTCCAAAAACGGATGGCCAGCAAAGCCCATAGCGTCGAATCGATGATCATCGGCCAGTATAAAAATGATATTGCGCGGAGTCTCCCCAACCACCTTTGGCAACGACCGATCAGTAGTCGCCGGTTTACCCTCGGTCAAGCCAAGCACCACACACGTAATCCCATAAACGGCCAAGCGCTTAGCCAAGTGCATATATGAAACCATGCCCAAACACTGCCAAGCAAGCGGATCGTTTTGAAGATATTTCAGGTCAAGCCAACACCAACTGATACAGCGACAATCCCCCCGTAAAGCCTACTCAATTAAATCCACTTGAAAAAAATGGCTAATCCCCCGACCGTTTCCCGGTAATGAAACAGTTTTTCCTTATTAACCCCATAATGTTTGCCCTGCTGGTTTACCTCTGCGCTGTTTTCGGCGCACAGGCAGAGATACAACTGGTTGAGGAACTTTCAATCGGGGTGAAAAAACCACTCAAGGTAAGCTTGTCCACCCCCCCCAGTGGGTTTGTTGCCGATGCGAAACTGGGACTTTTGCGACATCGCGTCCTGAAGGGACAGGTGCTGCACACAGCCAAGCAGGGATTGCGCGGGTTATTCGAGACCCGTGGTATACGCACCCCAAAGGGCAATTTGCTGATGATGTTCCCGGAGGGCAACCACTACGCAGCAGGCAGCGGCAAGGTCAACGATATGATCGCCTATCGCTCTAGCGACAACGGCAAAACGTGGAAGGGTCCGTCGATCGCGTTCGACATCGACTACAGTCAGCACGGGCTCATCCCGCTGATTCCCCGCGGAAGCAAACGAATCTACGCCTTCGGCACACAACCGATCCCTACCGAGTACAGCAGAGAAAAGGGGCGGCACGAAAACACCCCGATCGGCTACCGTTGGTCGGACGACGATGGTCACACTTGGAGCAAGGTCAAGTTGATCAAGCCAAAGAACGATCCCGGATTCCTCGGCATGTCGGTCACGCGCATGTGCGAGACGGACTCTGGCGCATGGATTCTTGGATCCCACGCAGCGGATTGGTCAAAAAATCCCCTAATCACTCGTCAGTATATCCTGCGCAGCGACGACAAAGGCAAGTCGTGGACTCTTCTGCCCAGAGTCAGGCCTGA
>JAYZHR010000039.1:0-9793 GCA_036166355.1 Verrucomicrobiota bacterium
TTCTTCGCAACTTGACTCCGACTGATGATGACATCGAGATTCCCATTATTTTCTTTTTTATGAAAAAAAACGAAATATATTATCATTCCCACTACATATATAAAAACCACTTCGGGCGGAGTATCTCCTCCACCTCCACCACTGTAACTCCCTCCACCTCCACTGTAACCTCCACCTCCACCTCCACCTTTGTTATGAACTGCGATGCCCGAGGCAAAGTAGGTATTAGGATTATCTGTAAATATATTATAAACTGGAACTTTTTCTAATAGAGTACGTATTTCAATAACAGACTCTTGATCTAATTCACTTAAATTTAAAACATGAATATAATCCCCAATTTGGAAATCACCCGCTTTTTTAAATTTACCAGCACCAACATAAAACGGGTGTTCGAAAGTTACAGAAACGCTTCTATTAGCTGTTCGAATTAATAAATATTTTTCCTGTTCAATTCGAAAGACTTTCCTAACAGTAGATGAAACAAGTTTTCCATGATTATTAAACGCCTGAATCCTGTCACCAGGCTTAATCTGTTCGATCGGCAGTTCACTGCCATCAGCCAAGAGGACCGGAGTGCCCTTCAAAAAACAGCCACCGCCAGCAAAACCGAATGCGCTTTGGCAAATACTCAACCAAAAAGCTGCAACTAAGATGGCGCCTTTAATCTTCATCTACACCAAATCAATTGGAATTATTAGCCTTATCAGAATTTATTACTGCCGGGGCATTGGTGTAAACTGGCGTATAAATTTGAGGAGTCAAATTTATTGGCTTCAAAATGCCTGCACCCGATTGAATCCCCCCCAATACAGCTGCAGCAACCACTATACTGATACCAATAATTACCGCTCCACATATCATTCCATAAAATTGTGCAGCTGCCTGATTACCTCGAACAATCTCTTTCTGCTCGTCCATATTGGGGGTTAATTTGTCAACAATCCCAGGGACAAATTTTGTTGCAGCCAAAATAATAATCGTGCCCAAAATTCCACCGGTAATTACGTATGCTACTATGTGTATAATATCAGCGCTCATGGTTACGGGTAATGTCTCCAAATTTATTATAAATATCAAATTAAATTATAGAAAACCCTCAAAAACTAAAAGTTATTGAGGGTTTTTAAATTGGCTAAATAGCCAGATATTAGAACAACGATCTCTAGATTATATGCCTAGCTTTGTAGAAGTCCTTATTACTTCAAAGATTTAATTCGAATCTTCCTGAAAGCAATTGCGCCATGATCGCCCTGAAGCATAATCGGGCCAGGCTGATCAACATTTTCATCAAGATGACCACCAGTACTTCGATCCACCTTTAAAGCATCATGTATTTTGACTCCATTTAACACCACAGTAACAAGATCTCCTTTAATGGTGGCTTCGGCAGACTGCCATTGACCTGGCTCGCGAGAAACAAATTTTGAGGGTGCAGAAAACCCGTAAATTCCGCCATTACCACCTGGCTTCGGGGTGCCGCTCTTAAAATCATCCACAATTTGAATCTCATGTCGTCCTCTTAGATAAAAACCACTATTACTACCCGCAGGGATCATATATTCATATCGAACAGTAAAATCCCGAAACTTTAAATCACTGACAATATCTGTACCCTTTTTACCACTCGGGGTTTCATTAACCAACATACCATTTTGGGCACTCCAACTCTTTAAACCCTTTGGATTTCGAAATGCCCAGCCATCCAGATTCACACCATTAAATAGTGCTTTAAAACCCTCCTTTTTCTCCTGTTCACTGACGACATAACGAGTATCTTGCGGTTTTGAATCTCCCTTCGCTAAACCCAGTGCCCAACGAATTCCTCCAAGTATGTGAGCCTGATATTTCTTATTCTCCCACACATCATTTCGATGCCCAAGTGATGTGTAAAAAATATTACCGTCACCTACTTTTTTACACCAAGATATAGGATAATCGCCAGGCATTCTGGTATTCGGATGTTTATCCAAAGTCAGTAACCCGTGAACACGATTACGATGAAAACTTTTTAACAGATAAATTTCATCGTGAATTTTAAAACTCTTACCAAAATGTCGAACGGCAGGATGATTAATATCCTCATTAAGACAAACAACAGTTGCCTGAGCCCCGTGCGTTTTAAATTCCCCTCCCAGCATATCTACAAAAGCAGGAAACCCATGGAATGTATCACTGCAACTATGCATTCCAACAAATGCCTTCCCAGATTTGATCCACTTGATAAAGCCATCCTTGTCAGGAAGAGGCAGTTCTCCAGTTGTATTCGCAAAAATTACGCCATCAAGTTTCTTTAGTGATTCAAGGGTCATCTTAGTTTTCATATCCTCGTCGTTACGAACATAATCAACTTCAAACACACCGCTGCTCTTAGCCAACTGGCCCAGCACTTTCTCCGCTGTCGGAATAGAGCCATGACGAAACCCCTTAGTGACTGTGACTACTAAAAGCTTTTTTGGTGCGGCAATAGCCCCGTTTGCCATACCTAGTATCATCGCGAAACATAGAACGTGTAATACTATTTTATTTATTGTGTTTTTCATGTTTTTATTGGGTATTTATAAGGGTAATAACTAAGGAAGACTAGCTGTAGCCGCAAAGTAACTTCAACCTAAAACGTTCAGGATATACATGAAGAAAAATCTTATTTAAAAGCCGCATCCTTTATTTCTTTGTAATCCATGTAACCAACATGAATGTCCCGAATCATACCATCTCCATCGAGAAAAAAAGTTGTAGGGATTCCAGTGATATTATTGTAGGGCTCAAAATCCAATTCATCAGATGCCACCAAATAGTTTATACCATTTCTCAGTGCAAACTGACGAAGCTTGGATTCAGGTTCATTACTTATCCCAATTATTGTTAATTCGTTGGTTTTATATTCCTTAGCCAAGCGAATGAAATGAGGTATCTCTTCCTTGCAAGGAGGACACCATGTTGCCCAAAAATCCACGATCACTCTGCGTCCTCTCAAATTACTAAGAAATATTCTTTTATCATCGATTGTTTTGATAGAAAAATCCGGAGCTGGCTTATCCACCCATTGTTCAAAATAGTCATTTTTACTTGGAGAAATATCCGAATCTGGAGCGAAAGCAGCTGCAATAAATATTCCAGCTGTAAATAATACACTGAGATAACCCATGACCAAGCCAGATGTAGCCATACCCACTCCGCCGTAGACCATCGGCTGTGCCCTATTTTGACTAAGAGCCGAATGACCAGTGATGATCGCAGGCAAACCCAAGATTCCTGGCATACAACAAAGAAACCACCCAACAGTCAAAGAAAGGAGACCTAATATGAGAGAAACAGTCGCTAAACCGTTTTTGGGTTCTTCAGGAGACCTAGAGTTTGAATTACGATATCTGGGATCTGAACCGTACTGAAAATTGTTCATTTTATGACTAAATTCGCCCAATAAAAAAAATGGGCTAATACTGTGATTATTCCTGATTCAATCTTAAATCCATACATCGTTCTCTGCAGTCATCTCCCCAACAGTTTCACCCGTGTTAATCACGTTCTTAGGTTCCAAAAGCAATATTTTACACTCACTCTGAGCAACCGGCCGGTGTTCAACACCCTTTGGCACAACGAATAATTCACCGGGGTTAAGCTTGATTGAGCCATCTCGAAATTCAATTTCCAAAATACCATCAATAACAATAAAAGCTTCGTCAGTTTCCTGATGAGAATGCCACACAAACTCTCCCTTGGCCCTCACAAGCTTGAACTGATAGTCGTTCAATTCTGCAATAACTCGGGGAGCCCAGTGATCACTGAAACAATCAAACTTAGATTCCAAGTTAATGGCATTCTTGTTCATTATTAAATTTGTCAATTGGCGAAGCGCATTGGCTTAGTTACCTTCGGGAATTAAGTCACAAATTTAACTCTTCCCATGTTTTGCCGCCATGTTTACGGATGAGGTCAGCAGTTTCTGAATCCTCCCACTCTATCGCTTTATCCAAAGGCGTGTCGTCATCATCATTCATTGCATTTAATTTTGCACCTTTTTGAATAAGGAAACTCGCGACATTTTTCCTATCACTTGCATAGTGCAAGGCGGTCCATCCAGAGCCATCCTTCAAGTTTACATCCACACCTGACTCCAAATGAATTTTGACCGCTTCCAGATCACCAATACCTGAAGCTATAAAAATGGATTTACTTGCATTGCTTTCCCCTCCTTTGGACTTGATTAAATCTATGCATTCTTTGTTATTGGAAGCCAAAGCCTGATCCAAAACTGACCATCCTTGATCATCCTCTGAATTAACATCAACACCTTCATTTAAAAGCATTTCTATTGATTCAATATGCCCTGCATCAACTGCGTTCCAAATACCAACTGCAAGCGGTAATTTAATTATTTTCCCAGTATCAAGCTCCAAGGTTCGTGTCGATTTAGTTATTATTTTTCCATTTTTTTCAGACTTACTAGTTGTAAGTTTAATCAATCCACTCGCTTTACTCCCAACAACCTTTAATAAAAATATTTCTTCGTCAGTATTGCTACTTTGTTTGGCTGATTCCATAAGTTCCATATCGATCTCTTTTATTTCACCTATATGCTTAACTAAAACTACGTCGTGCCTTAAGTCAGATTTCATTTCTTCTTCAGCCATATTCATACCGTAGTTAAACAAACCCACGCACCCTGCAATTAAAGCAAAAACAAGGAGCCCGATTACCGCACATATCCCCGCAAGAACAACAAGTATAGCTTTAATTGCCCCTGCCTTTTTGTTAGTTGGTATTTTCGCCATCATATTATTTTCATTCAGTCTCAAATTAGTTATCAGTGTTGCTATCACTCATATGAATTAATTATTCAATTATTACAACCACCACAACTAGATTCAATGATTTTATTAATATAAAATAATAACGATTTGTTTCTGAGCATTAAACTAAATAATTAGTATTTAAACTCATTGAACTTAATTTAACCACCAGCAAACACTGGATTAAATCCAGCCTCGATCAGTATACGTTTCACTTCTTCACGTTTGTCCCCTTGAATTTCAATACTCCCATCTTTCACCGTTCCGCCAACGCTACATACTTTTTGCATTTTTTTGGCTAACTCCTTTTTCTCTATTAAGCCAATCGGGGGGAAATTATTTACAACTGTCACAACCTTACCACCACGATGTGCAGTCTGGCGAATGATATCCACACGACCTCGATTCATATTTTTCTTATCACGCTTAGATGACGACTCTAAATTTGATGAATCCCGAGGTCCGGCGGGTAACCCTTCAAGATTCAGTCCATCAAATGGATTTTGCGTCAAACCCTCACCTCCATCCGTTGATATACGTTGTTTTTTTCGACTCATCTTTTTATCACTCCAAATAGGTTATCTTAAATATGCAGGGTTTATCTACGAAGATGTCTTGTGGCCCTTTCCTGCATCCAAGCTATATCTTTGTTTTTTGGAGAAGGCCGATCATATGGGGTAGCCACACCCTTTTTGAATGCGGCAAAGGTACGCGGATCCAGCCACTTCTTTGTTTCAGAATGTCCATCGGCAAATGAAAAACCTCCACCTCCTCCATGGTAACTTGCTGGAATATCTACCATTCGATGCATTGCTGGCTTATCTGGATAACCACCCATATCTACGACAAACATACCGTCATTGATACTATCTTCCCTTTCATCAAGGAAGACGAATGTATTCGAAGGACCAGGATCTACCATGTCCTCCAGTTTACGGTAAATTCTCCATGGACCAGTGGAAGCGGACCATCCCATAGCTCTATTTTCTCCTCGCCCACCAACCCAATTTAACATGGACATACTACGAACACGTGGCAGAGTTTTACCGCTTGCTGTTACTGTGCTGGAGTCACCGGGGCATTTGAAAATATCTTTATTATTTCCGCAATAGTTCCAAAGTATACTTTTGGACAAATTGAATGTTGGATCCCAATTCATCCTGTTGCTGCCATTAAAATCAAGCCATCCACCACACCACTCGTAAGGTCCATGTTTGACATGCGGTAAATTGCTTTCGTTGTCTTCCACATACATTCTCCACGCAACCATCAGCTGACGATGGTTATTAAGACAACTAATCCCTTGCGCCTTCGACTTGGCCATAGCCAAGGCTGGCAAAAGCAAAGCAGCAAGAATGGCAATAATCGCAATTACTACAAGTAACTCGATTAACGTGAATCCTTTGCTTTTAGTAGTATTCATTCCTCTTCAAATATTAATTATTCTGATATCCTGATTCCATCTTTTCTAATAAGGCCATTGGCTTTCGGAATCGTTACCTCATGAACTGTAAAAGGATATAGAGTAGTCAGGTAAACTGTGCCTGCCTTCGCGGCACAGATACCCATGACAACATAACGTGGCACGAGATGATCGCCAAAGGGTCTATGCACGCCGTGTTGGTATGGACCCTTGAAGTCGGTGTAACCAGGATTCCCGATAGCGATAGGACCGTGATCAATTGGCTCCTTGTCGCCAAAAGAGTAACTAACCAAACGAGGCAACTGCGGCTGCCCAGGAAGAGTCGCCATCAAACCTGCCCATACTGTCCCATCAGGACCGACACACATAGCCCTACAGTCAGTAGAAAGTGCGCCTTTTACCAGCGGCCCAATGGTCTTGCCTTTCAGAGTGTCTCCTTCCCCTGTGAGGTCATAAGCAAAAAGCGCATTGTGACTCATGGCCACAGCATAGATCATTTTTCGGTCTGGTGTAATATCCCAGTTTATTGGATGACTCTTGGAATCCATTAGGTGTGTATCATGATCCGGCAGCTCACCATCAATCGTCTGACTCAATTGTTCTAGCCTCTCAGTTTCTGGATCATAACGAGCTATCTTTCCTCCAAGTACCGGATGATAGGCACGACCAAGATAGTCAACCACAATGAAAGCATAGACATGCCGGCAATCCATCAAGTCATGATATTCTCCAGTCTCAAGATCTAAAATCATGAAGTGACTACTCTCTCTTGGCCTACCATCGGAACAAGTTGAGACATAGGCAACTCCACGTGACTCGTCTGGAGTAATACTGGCAATACCCTGATGAGGTATCGGAATACCATAGACCTTTGTTTTCCCAGTGGATGGGTGATAAACCATTGGATACCCACCAGGGTAATCGGTCCTTGTCTCTCCTTCCTTGGGGTATCCCTGCTTAGTTCCCATGTAAATTTTACCACTCTTTCCAACATTGTTGCGTGTGTGAAACTTTGCCTGCGCTGCAAACCCTTTACGATCCACTCCAATCTCCTTTTCCGCGTCGACCACAATCTTCATGGTCTCCATCTTTGGCTCAAATTCAACCAAGTAGGCATTATCACCGTATTTAGACGTACCGATGTATATCTTTCCATTATTTCCTTCAATAATTGAGAAGTACCCACTCTCCTCGCTCGTGGTCTCCTTTGGGTTGGCGTGCGCCTTGGACCAAATCCAACGACTCGGTTTTTTCTCCTGAATTTTATTTTCCTGAGCATTTGCTTGAAACAACAAACTCATGTCACCTCCCGTAAACAATACAACTACAATTGTGATTAATATGTATTTCATTAAACGTTCAAGTGATGCAGGAAATGAATTTAGACTTATTTCATTTGGTAAATAAATCCACAAAAAAGTTTCGAGAATCCGATTAGGTCTCGTTTCCAAAACAAATTAGCTGTTACTGAAGACTTTCTCTCAAAAACTCGCTAGGATTCTACTTCCCTCTTAACAGTTTTAAAACACTCAAGTTACCATAATAGCCGTACAAATACATTCTGTGATCCCAATGCGCCCTGTTTTAAAGAAGTGGAAGAAAACAAGCTGCCCAAGTAATATCCGGCGTAGAATGAAACTGCAGAGATTTGCATCCACAATCCTACTAGTCTTGGGCGGAACCATTCCAAGTTTTTGTACTGATGATTTACTGGCTTCTTTTCTGGGTAAAGCAACCTTTGAAAAACAACGCCTTTTCGATAATCAGCGCTATCCTAATGTAGTTGCCACTAACAAGGGAACAATACTTTCTGTGTGGGGCAATGATGGAGTGTTCGTGCGCAGGAGCGAAGACGGGGGAAAATCTTGGAAGAATATAATCACAGTATCCAAAAAGGGATACCATGGTGGAGGCACAACCGTTGATCGCAACTCTGGTGATATCCTGGTCTTTATCGAGGACCGACAACCCCCTGCACCATTAACAGTTTATCGCAGTCAGGATGATGGAAGGTCCTGGCATGCACAGTCTACAATCATGGAGAAAGATGAAGCTGGGAATTCCCCCTCAATGCATATGAATGAACATGGCATCACTTTACAGCGCGGCCCTTACAAAGGCCGCCTAATTCGACCAACAAGATATTACGGACCTAATGGCGGTGGAGCGGAGTGGCCATTGCAATATACAAATGCCATCTACAGCGACGACGGCGGGAAATCCTGGAAAACCAGTAAGCCTTTCCCTGAAAAAGGAACAGGTGAAGCGGCTCTAGTGGAATTGGCAGACGGACGTATTTATTACAATTCACGAATGCACTGGTCTGAAAGACCACGCAATAAACGTCGACGAGAAGCTTGGAGCGACGATGGCGGAGTATCATGGAAAAAATGGCGGATCATTGAAGCATTGCCGGACGGAGACCAAGGCCGAACCTATGGTTGCATGGGCGGATTAACACGATTACCACTAAAAGACCGTGACATACTAATCTTCAGCAACCTCGATACTAACGCTACTTATAGAGAAAGGGTCTCAGTCTGGGCGAGTTTTGAGGGTGGCAAAACTTGGCCAATCAAGCGACTTGCTGACGCCGGTCGGAGCGGATACTCATCGCTTGCAGTTGGCCGTAGCCAGAGTCCATCTGAAGGCTGGATTTATCTGTTTTATGAACACGACCCGTTCAAGGGGGCTCACATAGCTCGCTTCAATCTAACCTGGCTACTAGATGGTGAAGTCACAGGAGATGGAGAGCTCCCGAACCTCAAAAGATCCCATATAAAATAATATCTTCCAGTGAGCTTGCCATTCGGCTAATTGAATTTTGTTTAATTATCAATTTTCAGTCTGCCGAGACGAATATTATTTGAATCAGTCCAACTCACCCACAAATAACCCTTACTAATAATTACACGAGGCATACCGCTAGAACGGCTGCCATTAATAGAAGCCAGTGTTGTTATCTCCATGATTTCTCCAGCTGAGGAAACATTTGCCAGTCGTAAAACAGTTTGTTTTTTTTCAAGACCAATCCAAACAGTATATGCTGAGTCTTTTGTACAGACTGTAGTACATCTCCCAATAGGAGCATTTTCATCTAACACAATTTCTGTTCCAGATTTTACTTTTCCTTCTTTAAACAACCTCAGAATTACCTTTGCTTTATTATGAACAACAGTAAAGCGACTGATCGCAACAAATTCTCCGTTGGCGGCGATACTAGCACCGTTAACTGGACAACCAGGCATAAGCCAATTGTCCGCTTGAATTATAGTCGGTTCAGACCACGCATCATCTCTTTGAAGGACAAAACCAATATCACGTATCTCTCGAGGTGAACGATCACGATAAACAACGATCGGGCCTGTTGACAACTGAACAGCTGAAGTGGGGCAACAAGTACAGACATCGTTATCGAGCACATGTTCGTCCTTGATCTTATCACCATCGATGATAGCGGTACGCAACATCATCTTCCCATTTGGTTTAGTCATCATTTGACCATCTAACCAGAAAGCCCGCACATGGAGATTATCAGCAATTAAGGATACAAAACCGTGCTCCGTCTCGCTTAGAT
>JAYZHR010000040.1:0-10703 GCA_036166355.1 Verrucomicrobiota bacterium
CAGCAATATCAAAAACTGTTCCTCCAATCCTAGAACCCGGATCAAAAGTTTCATCTACACTTCCTTCAGGTTTAAGTCTAACTACATGTTTTCTATCATGACCATCTACCTTATTAAACAATCCACCCAAGTATACCAATCCTGATTGAGTTAACTCTGTTGCGAAAACTGTATTATTCGGCCCGGACCCTGTATCAAAATCACTCAACAAAGCTCCACTTCCGTTCACTTTTGCCACCCTCAAAGCCGCCTTCCCATTAATTTCATCAAATTCACCTGCCAATAGGGCATTGTTATTATTATCCATTGCAACTGCATACACAGGCCCATTAGCTCCCTGGCCTTTTGGACCTGGCAATGATCCACCCAATTCATTGTCCAGAATTATAATAGTAACAAAATTTTCAGGAGTAATTACTCCTCCGCCTGTCGCCTCATAAATACGAAAACGAAAGGCTTTAGCACCATCCACAGTATCATTATCAATAATTGGAATATCTATGTATTTTATGTTTTCACTATCAGCAAAAACTAATGAACCCTTTACTGGAGAGTAATCCACTCCCTCTTCCGCAGTAAGTGGAGTGGTCTCATAGCTCAATTCAACCAAACCAGTGTAACCATTTGTCCTAGTTATACTCACTGTTGCAAATGAAGCTGTTTCTGCAATTTGAATTGCAGCAGGCGAAATAAAGAATTCCCCAGGAGATACATCATTATCAATAATTCTTAACGTCGATCTCCCCAAGCCCAATTCTGCAGAACCCTCAACGTCTGAAATTAAAAGATCAACGCTCTCTTCCAACTCAACCTTATCGTCATCTATAACTTCAACAGCCACACTCTGGCTTGTCTGCCCATCAGCAAAGACCACTCTGTTAGTAAGCATAACAAAATCAAGTGCTGCCTGTGCAGTTCCATTTGTTGCAGTCTGAAACAGAATTGAAGCTTCACCTATTGCTGAACCTAATCTACTAAATTTAACTGTTGCCTGCCCACTTGGGATTCCCTCTGAAACACTAAAATCCAAATTAGTGAATGTGATCAAACTATCATCATTGACTATCTCGATTGATGACACAGATTGATCACCCTCGGCTCCTTCACTGAACTCGGACAACTTCAAGCCAATCGTTTCATCACTTTCAACCTCCTTGTCATCTATCAACAATACATTGACCTCTTTAACTGCCTCTCCTTGCGAAAAATTAACTTTTTGGTCTATTGGCACAT
The DNA here is from genome assembly GCA_036166355.1 of Verrucomicrobiota bacterium. GTDB lineage: Bacteria > Verrucomicrobiota > Verrucomicrobiia > Limisphaerales > UBA1096 > UBA1096. The sequence continues at coordinate 1,234 of JAYZHR010000040.1, forward strand.
AGTCAATTGCAGGCACAGCTGGTGTTCCCTCCAAGGATATCGTTGTCGTAATCCTAGTACTCACAGACTCATTTAAACCACCACGACGAATTAAACGGACAACTGCATTTGTGCCACCTTCTGGTACGGCATATACAGAATCCATAAATTCCAATTGCCCCATTCCTTCAGTTATACCTCCGTATATTTCTATATAATTTAAGCATTCATTTCCATTATACATGCTGAAACCGCCGCCCACATGAATACTTTCACCATTTTGCTCATGAATTTCCTGAACAGTACCATTAAAACCAGAGCCAAAGTTAATAGTCGGATCAATAGTTCCATTCGAATTTAACCTGACAATTCCAGGACGAATCATTTCCGCAAAAGTATAAAAACTTCCCCCTACAAGGATCTTTCCATCTGTCTGGAATGATACTGCATAAACTGGATTATCTGGCCCTTTACTTGGATTAAAACTTTCTAGTAAATTGCCCTGAACACCCAGCATAGCAACTCTGTTTATTTCTAAATCGTTGTGCTTAGTGAAGAAACCTCCAACCAAAATATTTCCGCTTGGATGCAAATCGATATCCCTTACAGAATCATTAAATCCTCCAAGGTGCCATCCTGATACCACATTCCCTTTTCCATTAATCTTAACTACTCCTTTTATCTCTTGACCCCTTACACTAGTAAAGTCACCACCCAGCACAATATCACCGTTTAAATCTATTTCTACTGCGTTGATTGCTCCATCTACTCCTGAATCAAGTTTAAATGTCTTATCTGTGGTTCCGTCAGGATTAATTCGCACTACATTGCTGTACAAATCTCCGTTAAAGGATGAAAAATCACCAACTGCAATTATCCTACCTTGTGAATCGATTGCTAGATCATGAATATTACCTTCAGCACTAGATCCTATGTTAAATGTGTCATCAACAGAGCCATTCGATTTCAAACGGACAAGCTTACCATGATTTTTACCATTGAACTGATCAAACTCACCAGCAATCAAATAAATACCATCAGCGTATTTCTTAATTACATTTACCGCACCATTTGCACCACCATGAGGTAAAAATGAATCATCGACTTTTCCGTTATTGATTCTAACTACATAGCTATTAGGCAAATTATTAAATTTTTGATAATTACCACCTAACAAAACTGATCCATCATTATCTATAAAAATTGCTCTGATGTCCCCATCAGGCCCAATTAAATTACCGCTTGTCGGAACTATTGCGCCTGAATCCATATTCACATCCTCATCATCTATGATTGTTACTACTGATGTAATCTTGGCCCCCAACTCCGCTCCACCGATAACATTACCCAAAGTGAGTGTTATCTTCTCATTACTTTCGAGCTCCAAATCGTCATTAATAACTAGATTATACTCTTTAATTCTCTCTCCTTCAGCAAAATCCAAAACAACATTTGCACCGACATAATCTGGAGCCTCACCCAACGAACTTGCAGTAAAATCCTGAGTTGTTAACTCCACACTTTGTTCACCAATCGACCCGCCAACCCGTGAAACAACGATGTTTAGGGCTCCTCCATTTTCATTAATATAATATTCTGAAAGACCAAATTCTATTGCACCATAAGAATCAGCACTTTGAATTGTTACTGTTGCAATAGTATTGCTACCCAATATAGCTCCTTCAGCATCAAAAAGCTCGATGTATAAGATTTCATCTTCCTCAATTTCATCATCATCAATCAAAACCAGCGGTATCATTTTCGGCTCTACTTCACCGTTATCCCAAGTCAAAACACCCGATACAGCCTTGAAATCAGTTCCGGTTGTAGCCGTACTTGCCAAGCCTTCTATTTCTTCGACTATTCTATAGCCGACTTTCACATTACCTTTCGAGCCAAGCCTTCTATTTACTACAATCCCTAAAGTTCCTTCATTCTCTTCAACCACATAATTCGAAACTTCAAATTCAATTAAACCTGACTTCAGGTCATTATCTACAATTTTTAAATGCGCGATATTAGCACCTTCATCCTCACTTATAACCGCTCCACCTCTCGGATTGGACAATAGAATACCTACGGTTTCATCACCTTCCTGAAATTCATCTTCAAGAATATTGATATAAAAAGACTTACTGGTCTGGCCTGACCCAAATACAAGTGTCCCTTTCTTTGATGTGTAATCCAAAGATGCCTGACCCGATTCATCAATCGTTGAATAATCAACCGAAACTGTTCCATTTGCGCCATCCCTTCTCTCAACCGTTATTTTAGCTCTTCTTCCTCCTTCATCGACATAAGTTTCTTTAGACTTAAAAGCAAAGACACCTGGGCCAAAATCATCATCAACTATAACAACCGAAGAGGTTGTCAGATCAATACCAAGACCAGCAGGAATAACTTCACCATTTAATTCTATTTTTCCCATTGGGTTACTGATAGCAATGGCAAATTCTTCATTGCCTTCTCTATCAGCATCCGGAAGTAAAACCACCTCATAATCCATCTTACCAAGACCCATCTTGAGGGTTAATCCTTCCACCTTGACACCATCACTAAGTTTCCAGCCACTTCCGCCAAAGGCGTTTCCATGTGTCCAAAGAACAGAATTGGTAGACGTTCCAAATTCTAAAAGATTCAGATACGCATAATTCTCGCCTAAAGTGTAATAAAGTGCATCGGAATGAAATCCAACTGAAGCAACTGAATCCCAAACCAACTTCTTATTTTGGCTTATATAATCAGCAACAATCGGTTCTTCAGGATCTTCAATGACTCCAACTCCAGTAGCAATTCCACTTCCTGTTTTTTCTTTGGTCCTAAAGTAAACAGAGCCTTCTCCAAGTGAACCATTTTTCCGACGCATAACCACCTTTGCAGCATCTTGTCTTTCTGAAGCAGTAAACGTTACATCATCAAAGCCTATTACACCCGGACCAGGCGTACTTCCACCTTGAATCCTAGCCAGATTAAATCGTTCAGCAATTTCAGAACGGCCGTCAATACCTCCACCTACTTCATTAAAACTTCCCCCTATTAACAGATCACCTTGAGCCCCAGTTTGAGTAACAACATTGATCAACTGAGTATCTCGAAAACTGAATCTTCTTGGTAAGCCAGCAAATTGATTGAACGCAGTATCCATGAAACTAGTGTCCAAGGTTCCATCCGGGTTTAACCTAGCCAGTTTCATCCTTCGGGAATAGTTGTATTCGGTAAACGCGCCTGCTGCTATGACCCTATACTCGGGAGGGCTAATCCACTTTATTATATTTCGGAAATAAGGAGGAATAACTCCATAAGAATCATCTGGCTCAAGCAGGTATTCAACCGGAAGTGTTAAATCTGGATTTTGATCGGAAATTTCTACATCTAGTAAAATTTTAAACAACTCTTCCAGATCACGAGAATAATAGGTTGGATCCCCAACAACATTGACTGACGTGTCTACTGACAGGCTTAGGACCGGAAAATCAAAACCATTGCCAGGATTGAAATCCGTATCCAACTCACCCGTATCCTTGAACTTGGCAATATTGTTACGTGAAACCCCAGAAGCCTTTGTGAAATTGCCACCCACATAAAAACCTCCGGATGGATCGATTTTTATATCGTGCACAATTCCATCAATTCCCTGATTAAATGAAACAGATGAATCAACCTGACCTGTTTCACTATTTAAGACAGCAATTGATGGACTATAAACTTCACCTACATAAATAAAATCCCCACCGATTATAAGTCTGCCATCGGACATGACAGCAACTGAATTAACGGGGCCATCAGGGCCCAACCCAAGATCAACATCCAAATCTAGCTTCCCGTCACCTGATAACTTAGCTACAGAATTTCTACTTTTACCATCTACCTCATCAAAGTCTCCAACAATGACAACATTGCCAATTTGATCTAATACTTTTAAATCAATAACCTCACCATTAACACCTAAGCCAGGTTGAAACCCATCATCAACTGATCCATCATAATTAATCCTTACAATTCCTTTTCTTGGCTTTCCATCATACGAGGTAAAACCACCACCCGCCAGCAACTTGACGACATCGTCATCATCAACAAAAAGATCTAGGGCGTTTACATAATAATTTGCACCTAAACCAACATCAAATTCATCGTCTACGGTTCCATCATTATTCAAGCGCTGAATACGGTTTATTAACTCTCCATCGATTGACGTATAATCTCCAGCAACATATATCTTTTCTTCTTTTTGAGCCTCCAGCAGCGCCCCTGTGTCATACTTGGCATCTTGCACCACCAAATCGTATACATCATTATTAATGTCAGGAATAAAAGTGGTTTCCAAAGTATCACCCGTTGCACCCCCTGCAGGTTGATCGTCATCTATGATTGTAACAGTAGTCCAATATTGTACACCTAGATGAGAACCAGGCTTAATTAATTTTTCTTCCTCTTCAGGTTCGTCATCCCCTCCATCTCCATCTCCATCTCCATCTCCATCTCCTCCGTCTCCCCCATCTCCTCCGTCTCCCCCATCTCCTCCATCATTTTCAATCTGATCTTCTGAATCCCTAGCGAAATCATCAAACTCAGTTTTCAGATTGTATAAAACTATAATTATATCTTCATTAAATTCAGCTATATCATCATCAGCAATTTTGAATTGAATATATTTTGGGTCTAAATCATCCGCACCCCAACTCAGTTTACCTGTAACCACTCCAAAATCCTTCATTTGAGGTTCATCCGTAATTGGAAGACTAAATGATGGAGTAAATAATCTTTGACCAAACGGCGACGCCACATCAGAACCCGGATTTAATATTGTTTGGGGAAGGCTAAATCTTGAATGCATTGGCTGCTCAAAGTCACCAAAATCCATCAAACCAGATAAAGAATCGGGAGTAATTCTCGGTTCATCACCTGGTAATAGTAAATATTTTACACCCGTATCATAATCATCCCCATTCGCAGTTAATAGATTTGCACCCTTTGGTCCTTCATTCACCCAGTTTTCTCGGGCATCATCAACAATCATTCCCCTGTTTGGGCCAATCATATAACCAACCTCCACACTTGCATCATACGGAAGCGCTCGCATTACCGGTATTTCAATCATCCTGTAACTTGGATGATCAAATTCTTCCTGAGTCTTAACTCCAAATAAAGTCTCACTTCGTTTGTAGCGAGCTTTTACAAAAGAGAATCCTCGACGTCTGCTTCCAGGAGTATCTGGCCAAGGTTGCTGTTCCCAAATCAAATCCGTATCCGGACCCGTAATATCATTAATTCTTAAAGTTGAACGGAACTTACTCTCATGTAAAACAGGCTGAATATTCTCGGACTCACCCTCAACCGGCCTCGGGTTTGACAATATCAACTCCGCCATTGTAAACGGGAAAGCCTCGCCATCAAAATTAGGTATCAACTGAATCTCAAAAGTCTTGGACATTTCATAATCCCTAAAGACCAAAGTTCCCTTTAGCGGATTAATCGGTGTATCAATAAAATCTCGCCCTTCTTTTGCGGGCACCCCTGCTTTGAACGTGTACTCTATGTCAGCGTTTTCAACTATTGTATCGGGCAATCGGCGCGCAAACTGGACAGTACCAATTTCATCATCAGAAAGATCTTCACCACCTTTTACCTCATAATCAACCTGCACAGCTCCCTTTGCACCCAAGCCACGAGTCACCAAAATTTCTACTGTCTCGTCATATTCAGATGTTATATACGCCGGAGTTGCAAACCGAAAAGTACCGGATTCACTGCCATAAATTTTGACAGTCGAACTCTTGAGATCCCCCAATACCAAACCATTTTGTGGATCGGAAAGATTTAATGTAAATAATTCAATAGGTTCATTTTCGGAATCATTAATAATATCAATAGTAAAACTTTTTCCGCCCTTTTCCCCATCTGCCCAGCTTAACATTCCATTTGATGCACTATAGTCAAGACTGCCGGCAGTCATTGGCTCAATCTCGTAACTAACAGACACAGCACCAGCGCCTCCCCTTTCTCTATTTACAGTAATCGTTACTGATCCATCATTTTCATCAACGGTATACTCGCTTGCAGAAAACTGAACCATACCTGAACCATCAGCTATAATTGTCTGAAGAGAGAAAGTGAAAAATAATAGAGGCAGCAACGACTTGCCTGAGATAAATCCTCTCATCAAATTCAACCAAAATACTTTCATATATCTATAAGATTTAAAAACTACCATGTTTTAGCTACACAACCTAAGGCGCCACAGCCCTGAAGTAAGCAGATCCATCTTTTGTATCTATTTCTACCTGAGTCTCAGTAATGCCATCTTCATCTATAATTACGCTATCAAACGGATTCCACGTAATTAAATCATTGGACACTTGAACATTATATCTGTGCCCACGAACTCCCCATACTCTTACTTTATGCCCATTCTCAGAAGGAACTAAACCAACCGACGCCTTCAGACTTAAAGGCAATTTGATATTATCAACCCAAGCGGAATCTGCTCCAAAACTATTTGCAAAATCCTTTTGATACTTCCAGGTCAACTGGTGACTCCCTTCTGTCAAATTAAATTCATACTTATTCCACTCAACTTGGCCAGACCATTCCTCTATCACTCTGCCATCTATCAAGAAGCTCAATTTGTCCCAATTTAGTTCTGAATCTAATTTAACGTAAAATGAACCCTTTCCTGCACTGCAATCTACTGAAACAGTTATTTCACTTACATGACCATCATTAATTGCCCCAGATTGCAAAGCATACTCACCATCTAAACTAACTTCAGATTGAACAAACCAGCCGTTAGCCTTATCCGTCGACCATGGCAATCGAGCTAAGCCACCACTCTCAAAATCGTCAGATAAACTTCTAGAACTAAAGTTAGCTTTTATTTCTGTGTCATCAGTTACCACCAAGCGAATAGGATTATCTAAAGAGTTAACCGATCCACTCCACCCAGCAAATTCGTAACCTTCTTCAGCCACCGCTATTACCTCAACCTCAGAATCCCCTGCATATATACCGAATTGATTACCCTCGCTATCTTGAAAAGGTAGCCTTGGCGACTTCAACGAACCATTATCACCTGCTTCAATAAGTAAGCTATATACCTCTTGAGCCATAAATAGTGATGAAATCCCTAAATCTCCTTTAAGGCCACCAAAACCATCTACTGCAATCTTTACAGTGGCACCCTTTATAAGTGCTTGATCAATTCTGCTAAGCCCCGGATTTCCTTCCAAATTCTTTAAAGATTCATCGTCATCATTTGACTGGATTAACAATAAGTCCCCTACACGATTGCCCTGATATAGGGCCATTATGGTATCAACCTTCGTGTTTATGGTGCGCACGGTTAATACACCGTCAAATGGAGCAGTAAATGTCCACCAGACTGAAGCTCCACCCTCATTATTGGCATGATAAGGCTCGTTAATCTCTTTGGTAGCTTTCTCAGTATTTACTATTTCTGAAAGCCAACTTTTATAAAATACATTAACTTCAGACCCTTTAGTAGGCGTATTGTTAACTGTAATTTTTCTATTACTCAACCTGTCGAGCGCATATCCGTCTTCAGTCAAGGCTACCCCATTAATTTCAACATACAATTCATCCTGATTCTTCACATCCTGCAGTAATGAAAATTCATTCATATCACCATCAGCAATAAAAACTTGCCTATTCAAATGATCAGCATTCCCGAAATGATCATTTGGAACATCTGGAGCTTTGTAATCAATTTCCATTATCGACGGTTTTGATATATTGCTCGAAAAGTCTATTGCCACAATCTCAATTGTATTGATTCCATTCTTTAACAGTAACGGAATCGACCAATCCTCTCCGCCTATCGCCTGCACCGCAAAACTGCCGTTGACTCTAACCTGAACTTCCCTGATCCCTGAAGCATTAGGAGCAGGATCCACAGCAGTACCAACAATCTCAATTCGCTCCTCTGAAGTGACCAAACCATTTGGTGGGCTCTTAATTGTCAAATAAGGAGGATTTTCATCAACTATCCCTCCTACTTCTGCCCTCAAGCGGATGTATCCCAAATCACTCGCATCCTGACTGGCAACAACAATGCGATATGTCTTGCCTCTCTTGGCATCAAAATTGACATAAGCCTGGCGTTTTCCATCTACAGGAATATTTGCTGCTAGTTCAATTAACTCAGCCATCTCTGACCCATAATAAACCGATACAACACCAGAAATATCACTTCCAGATAAATCAACAATTGCCTGCCCAGACTTCGCTGGCGACCAATTCCACCAAAGTGATGCAGCAGGATTCTCTGTTAATGAATGCTTTCGCTCTCCCGGTTCTATTGTTGCAAAATTATTAAATGCCTCAACAAGACCACCATCATTGGGCAATTTTATTGCATCAGAAAAATCATCGTTTATTGGGATTGGAACAATTTCATAATTTACAACACGTATTAATTCCTTTTTACCAGGAGCATCAACCAATAACGTCACCTTCATCTTCCTCGGCTCCTCAGGAAGTTTCATGAAATAAGAGTATATATTGTCCTTTTTTAAGACATCGGGAGCGTCTCCATCATTATTAAAATATAAATTATTCCCATCATCTTTAATTCCAATGACAGTCGCATTTTGCACAGGCTCACCATCAATCACAGTGACAAAGAATTCCTGATCTGCCCCAGCTAAAAGCATTGATCCGGATGGAGGAGAAATAGATATTTCCATATTTCCATCTGGTATCTTTATTGACATGCCATCCAATGCACTAAACGCATTTAACCTTCCAGAAGTCTGCACCAAACCCTCTAACGACGGTAGAACATCAACACTAGAAAGAAGCTGTTCCCTAATTTCCAAATTACTCCAAGAAGGCTGTAAAGAACGCATCAGCGCCAATACACCCGCAACATGGGGTGCAGCCATACTCGTTCCATCTTGCAATTCATAAGCATCATCTGCTGAAGATGTTGTTGAGTATATGTCTACACCTGGAGCGGCTAAATCAACACTCAGAAAACCGTAATTAGAAAAATAAGCTAACTCATCTCTCCTGTCTGAAGCACCAACTGATATTATACTCTCAATATCATAGCCTGCTGGATAAAATGTCATTGAATCTACATCAAGACCGTCATTGCCACTCGCACAAGAGAACAATATTCCCGCTTCGCCACCAGCAGCGTATGCTTCAAACATAGTTTGAGAATAATTAAGCCCACCAAAACTGCAATTGACCACTGTTGCTCCTTCAGCAATAGCAAAATCTATACCTGCAAGTTGAGCCGACCTGCTTATTCCATAGTCTCCTCCCTTTACTCCCATCAATCTTACATTCCATGCCACTCCCACATGACCACCTTCATCATTTGCCGACGCACCAATAGTTCCAGCTACATGCGTTCCATGCCCCACAGTGTCAGTTAAATCACCATTATTTAATGCAGGGTTAATACCATTGATATTATCAACGAATCCATCGTCATCATCATCTCTACCATTATTAGGAACCTCATC
>JAYZHR010000041.1:0-7493 GCA_036166355.1 Verrucomicrobiota bacterium
GGGGCTACCATGGAACACTATCATAATACAACTGAGGAAATTTATTATATTACTCATGGAATAGGTCGGATGATAATTGATCAAGAACAATGTGAAGTGAGACCTGGAGATGCTATTGCAATCCTGCCTGGCCAAGTTCATCAATTATTTAATATTGGGGATGAGACTCTACATTTATTGTGCTGTTGTTCTCCTTCTTATGAGCATCAAGACACGATAATAACTGAGATTAATCAAGCGTAAGATTGCGCTGAATGCTTTTTCAGAGCAATCTAACCACGTTTTTGTGATAGAGCATGTATAAGGCTGAGAATGTTCGACTTTTTATTAAGCCATTCTGCGGATGGTGTGATGAAGTAATAGATTGGCTAGACAGCAACAAGATTAATTATCAAGTATTTGATGTTACATCAGACAGATCTGCTTGGAATGAAATGTTCAAAATAAGTAATCAAAGTCTTGCTCCGGTGATTGATGTGGATGGGGAAATTCTATCAGATTTTGATTCTGTAGAGTTAGCGCGATTTTGGAACGAATTGGGTTAATTTATGAGCGAGACAGTTTTATCTAATGAACGAAAGCGCATCCCGGAATGGTTAAGACTTAAGCTTCCGCAAAGTAGCGCATTTACTCATACAAGAGGATTACTACAGGAGTTGGATTTGCACACAGTTTGTGAAAGTGCAAAATGTCCGAATCAATGGGAGTGTTGGAGTAAGGGGACTGCAACTTTCATGATTGCTGGAGATCGTTGCACTCGGGCATGCGGTTTTTGTGCAGTTAGTACAGCTAAACCGCTACCTCTTCAAAATGACGAGCCTGATCGAGTTGCTGAGGCAGTATTCCGTTTGAAATTAAAACATGTGGTCATTACAGCTGTAGCACGTGATGACTTGAAGGATGGTGGTGCAAATCATTTCCAAGAAACTATTAATGCCGTTCGTTTTCGTAATCCTGGGATTATTATTGAGGTTTTGGTTCCGGATTTTCTTAATAAGGATGATTCGCTAAATATGGTGGTTGATGCTAAACCGGAGATATTTAACCACAATCTAGAAACAGTCCGTCGTTTGACGACAAAGGTGCGTTCTCGTGCAAATTATGACCGTTCGCTATCTGTGCTCAAGAAAGTTAAAGAGTATAGTGATGAAGGAATTTATACCAAGTCTGGTATTATGCTTGGTCTTGGCGAGAGTGAATCCGAATTGTTAGAATCGATGAGTGATCTAAGATCGGTTAATTGCGATATTCTTACCTTGGGACAATATTTGCAGCCTAGCCTTTGTCATTTACCGGTTGTGAACTATATAACCCCAGAGAAATTTGATGAATACGGTGCCAAAGCCCGTGATATGGGATTTATGCATGTTGCGAGTGGCCCGATGGTTCGTAGTTCTTATCACGCAGATGAGTTTGAACTTCCTTCATAGGATTAATGCTCTATTCCGATAGTAAAGACTTTGCAAGTTTCTCTCAGGGTTACACAATTATTCCAGCTATGTTATTGAGGCTGCAATCGGTGATTTTGTTTTTTGCCGGCATTTTCTATTTTGATGTAAAATGTGTTCAAAGCCAAACACCGCCCGGAACTGAAATTGAAAATTTTCGTGTTTCTGAAAAATCCTTAGATAATAAAAGATCTACATTTTTAACTGGAGAAAAGGCAACATTTCTTGAGAATGGACTATTGTCATTGAGTAGCCCCCAGCTAGTTTCTTTAACAGCAGAAGGTAAAACAAATTTAATATTTAAAGCTAGTAAGTGTCTATATAATCAAGACACCAAAAATATCTCATCAAATGGGGATTTATCACTTACTACTGCTGATGGGCAGATGCAACTAAGTGGGTTAGGGTTCTCAGGAAACTTGATAGGTCCGACATTGACGATATCAACCAATGTTAAGGCTAAACTCAAAAAAGACCTAAGTGATGTTTCTTTTCGGAATTTGCCTAAACAGAGTACAGTTGATCAGAGTCAAATACTTCATATATCAGCAAGGCAATTTAAATTAATTCCTGGGCAAGCTCAGTTTCGTGAATCTGTAAATGTTGTGGATACGGCTGCAGGAATTCTAAGAAGCGACCTGATTAATGTTGGAATGAGAGGTGAAGATTGGAAGATCAAATCAATCCAGGCTATCGGTAATGTTGTTATGGAAAACGAAAAAATTATTATAGGAAGCCATGAGGAGAATTCTATCGCTAATTATGATTTAAGGACGGCCGCTATCTTATTTGATGGAAATCCTTATTGGAAAATGGGTAAACGATCCGGCAAAGCTGAATCAATAATGGTTGATCGGGAGTCTATGACTGTCAGTGCATATGGAAATGTTAAAATGGAAATTCCGGCGGGATTAGGAGATGAGAGTGCTTTGTTTAATTTCAATCCGGAACCAAATTCAAGTGACGAGCAAACATCGTTACCATTGTATGTTAGCTCGAGATATTTTGTCTTTCAGCCTTCTAGAGACGGCCAAATTGGGTATGCAAGATATATTGGATCGGTGCAATTAAAGCGTGGAGATAGCCAGTTGGATTGTCAGGATTTAAATTTAATATTTAATAACAATGATACGGGTGGTGTTAAGATGGCTAGAGCAATTGGAATAAAGCTTTTACAGGGTAAATATCGTTTGTCTTCATATTTGGCTATTTATGATTTTGAGAAAAATAGAATAGTGATGGACATGAATCCATCTTGGAGTTTTGAAGGCCAAAATGGTCGGGCTCAACGAGTGGAGATTTATACTAAAATTGGAAAGTTTCGTGCTGATGGAGATGTGAAAATAGAACTTACTAAAGTAAGCGATATTGGTTTATTGTTTCCGTTGAGTGAAAGAAAAAATAGTTCGGAAATTAGTACGCCACTATTTGTAGACTGTGATTTTTTTGAATATTCCCGGTCGTCGGATGATGCTCATATAGATTCTGCATATTTCAATGAGTCTGTATTGTTAACTAGTAAGAATGGATTTAGTTTTAGTGCTGATTCAATTAACATGAAAATAAATTCAATTAAGAAGGATTTAGATTCAATTGAGGCAATTGGTGATTTGAAGGGCTCTACAGCTGGGGCTAATCCGATGCGTTTTACTGGTAGCCAATTAAATTATGATAAGGAAATCGATGTGGTTCGTTTGGTTGGTCAACCAAGAGTGGAAATTAAAGCACGTCAAGATGGATCAGAGGTGGTTGCTTTTGGGACAATGGCACATTATAAAGTCGGAGAGAGTGAGTTAAGATTAGTTGGGGATCCTCTGTTGAGGACTTCGAAAGGTGATTTGCGAGGTGGTGAGGTTATATATGATCAGAAGCGTAATAGGCTTCGGGCAAGTGGAAACTGGAAAATGACCTTAAATCCAGATTCGGTTCGGAAGGTTCAGAAATAATAATTATATTTGGAGCAAGCGATTTACAATGAGTTTGTTAGAGTCAAGAGGAATAACAAAACAGTATAAAAATAAGCAGGTTGTAAACGGTATCTCTATTTCCGTCTCACCTGGGGAGATAGTTGGATTACTTGGCCCAAATGGAGCAGGGAAAACAACATCATTTAATATTATTGTAGGTTTAGTTAAGCCGGATGAAGGAGATGTAGTTTTTGAAGGTAATTCGATTGGTAAAATACCAATGCATATTCGAGCTCGATTAGGTATCGGCTATCTGACTCAGGAGCCATCAGTTTTCCGTAAATTAACTGTAGAACAAAATATACTTGCTATATTAGAGACTTGTACAAGTGATCGCGTGGAGCAAAAAGCTCGATTGAAGTCGTTACTAGAAGAATTGGATTTAACGGCATTGGCTAAGAATAAGGCATATACACTTAGTGGTGGGGAAAAAAGGCGTTTAGAGATCACTAGAGCTCTTGTTACCAATCCGAGAATGCTACTTTTAGACGAGCCTTTTAGTGGAATAGATCCTATTGCGGTTTATGAGGTTCAAAAGATATTAATTCAACTTAAGGAACGCAGAATGGGTATTCTTATTACGGATCATAATGTGAGGGAAACGCTCAAGTTAGTTGACCGCGCTTATATTATCCATAAGGGTAATGTTTGTTGTGAGGGTGAAGCAGAGTATTTGGTTAAAGATCCTAAAGCCCGAGAGATTTATTTAGGTCCAGAATTTAATTTGTAGGATGGCGACGAAGAAAAAAAATAAACGTGATAAGATTACTGCTTTGCGCTTTTTTGAAGATCAGAAAGGCCCTTTGCAAATGAAATTAGTAGCAGGTGAAAGTGGATTAAGCCGTGCTATAATAGAGCCTACAGTTAATCGTCCAAGTTTAGCGTTGGCAGGGTTTACAAAATATATTGCCTATAAACGAATTCAAGTAATTGGCAATGCAGAGGCCTACTATCTAAAGTCACTTACGGTTAGTGAACGAACTAAAAGATACAGGAAACTTTGTTCGTACAAAATACCATGCATTGTTTATACGAGAAATCTAACAATTGATAAGCAGCTCAAATCTATTGCAAATGAATCAGGGGTTCCTGTTTTTCAAACTCCTATGATTACAATGCGATTTGTCAACTTAGCTACTATTGAGTTGGATTTATTATTCGCGCCACGAGATACAGTGATAGGAAGCATGGTGGATGTTCACGGTATTGGGGTATTGATTCGTGGTGAAAGTGGTATTGGTAAAAGCGAAACGGTGCTGGAGCTGATTGAGAAGGGATATAGTCTTGTTTCTGATGATGTTACCAAGGTTACTTTGCTGGATGGCCGTGAAATTATTGGTACTAGCTCGGAATTAGCGCGTGATCATATGGAGGTGCGGGGTATAGGCATAATTAACGTTGGGGCAATGTTTGGTGCCAAAAGTGTTCGCACTGAGAAAAGAATGGATTTGGTGGTAACGTTAAAACCTTGGAAAGAGTCAGACAACGTGGATCGATTAGGAATGGATGATGAATTTATAAAGATTCTTGGAGTAAAAGTTCGTCATATTAACATTCCTGTTAGGCCTGGAAGAACGCTAGCTCGATTAATCGAAGTGGCAGCTTTAAGTACAAAATTAAGTGTAGCAGGCTATAATCCTGCTCGTGAATTAAATGATCGATTGATCGCTAAAATGTCTAATTGATATGGAAGAAAAAAAGAATAATGAAGATAAGAAAGATCAGCCTAGGCTTTCGAAAAGTTTTATAGAGGAGGTGAAATCCTTTGCAAACACAGAAGGTAAGCAAATGGTGGGTTTTATGCGAAATAAGTTTCGTGAGGCTATGGATGAAGAAGAAAAATCTGAGCCTAAAGATGTTGATAAAAAGGAATCGCTTATTGTTTTACCCGAAAATTTGAGAGATGCTTTAAAAACAGCATCGAAAGCTACAGGAAAGACTGTTGTGGAGTTAATTCACGAATGTGTTATGCGTTCTTTAGAAGATGTCATACGCGAGGATGACAGTAAAAAGTCAGAAGCTCTTAGTAAATTAAAATTACTTAAAAAAGAAGAGGGCTGAATTTAGCTTGGTATCATTAATACTTCGACTTTCCCCCCCTTTGCTATGTGACTGTTTGGTGGTATATCAATTAATCCATTAATTTTTGTTAAGTTGGATAGCATGTGTGATCCTTGGTTTCCTATGCTTGAAACATGGCAATTTTCATCTATTTTCACACGTATAAAGTGTCTTCGATTTGAGTGATTAAATATTTCGTTTGATAGGGTTCCTGTATTACTGGTTAGGTGAAGGTTTGTTGCTCCTTGAAGTTTTAATATCGCAGGACGCGCAAGTAATAGAAACGTAATTAATGTAGATACTGGATTTCCTGGGAGTCCAAATATTGTTTTGCCTTCGGCTTGTCCAAGCATAAAAGGTTTTCCTGGTTTCATGGATACTTTCCAGAGATTAATTTCCCCTCCCATCTTTTTAAGCGCTGGCTTGATGAAATCATGATCACCAACTGAAACACCGCCTGATGTTATTATTAAATCATTTTCTGTAATTGCAGATTCCAATGCAGAAGTGGTTTCATCTAAATCATCTTTTACTATTGGATATATTTTAGGTAGCCCATTAGCTTGAGTTATTATTGAGGCGAGCATTCCACGGTTGCTTTCGTATATTTTACCAAGTTCTAGTTTATTTGAGGATTCAGTTAGTTCGTTTCCAGTAGCAATAAGCCCAATTCGTGGTTTTTTTCCGACTATTATGTTATTATGGCCAGTCGCGTTAAGTAATCCTATAGCACCAGAATTTATTAATTCCCCTTTAGAGAGTAGTTTGTCACCTTGGCGTACATCTTCGCCTTGTATTCTTATGTTTTCCCAGGGCTTAACTTGATTATTAATTTGTATTAGCCCATCTTCATTGTTGTATTGGCAGTCTTCTTGCATAATTACTGCATCAGCACCTTCCGGGATAGGTGAACCTGTGAAAATTCTCATGCATGTACCGTGTTTTATTTTTTTTTTTGTGGAAGTTCCCGATGGTATGTTTTCTATGCAGCGAAGATTTATGGGGTTAGATATTGTTGCTTCCTTTAAATCAGCACTGGCAACGGCATAACCATCCATCGCTGAATTATCGAAGATAGGAAGATTGATTTTAGATGTTAGTTCTAAGGCGTTATATCGTCCTCGAGAACTAACCAGACTTATGGATTCATTGTCTAACTTCTTAATTAGACTTAAAGTTTTTTTGATGGCGCTTTCCAGCTCTATCATTTTTTGGAAAGAATCTATTATATCAATTAGGAAATCAAATATTATAGTTTTCTCATTATAATCACTCGCACTTTATTGTATTGTTTGATAAAGAATCGTTGCAGGTTTGTATATGGATAAAAATGAACATGCTCAAAAAGTTAATGCGTTATTTACATCAATTGCGACTCGGTACGATTTAATTAATGATATCCAAAGTTTAGGTCTACATCGCCTGTGGAAAAAGCGAATAGTAAATATGTCTGGCTTTGTTGAATCTCAAAAAGCTTTGGATATTTGTTGTGGAACAGGTGACTTGGTCATGCGTTTAGCTTGTCTAGGGGGAAGGGTTGTTGGGTTGGATAAGAATAATTCTATGCTGGATATTGGTAATAACAGAATAATAAAAAAAAATAATATTAATGCTGATCTTTTTCAGGCAGATGCTCTTAGTCTTCCATTTAGTGATTCCTCTTTTAATTTGATTACTATTGCTTATGGCCTTCGGAACCTTTCAGATTACCAAGCTGGCTTGCAAGAGGCATTACGTGTGCTGAAGCCTGAAGGGAGATTGCTTATTCTTGATTTTGGTAAACCTCACAATTTTTTTATAAGAAAATTATATTATACATACTTAAAGTTTATTTTACCGGTTTTTGGTTTGTTTTTATGCGGTAATCCTTTTGCATATTCCTATATATTAACATCATTAAAAAAATACCCTGCGCAAAATGGAATTTCTTCGATGCTTAGGCAGGTAGGCTTTAAGAATATTCAGGTAACAAATATTTTGTTAGGAACGATGAGTGTTCATAAGGCAGAAAAACCTC
>JAYZHR010000042.1:0-4285 GCA_036166355.1 Verrucomicrobiota bacterium
TGGTCCACGGTCCAACATTCGCAATATATCCAACGTAGTGGTGTCGATCTTGTTCGTCTGTGGATAATTCTTCGTGTGCTGCAGGTACAGCATGAAGCTCAATGTTGCCTAGTTTTATTGATTGACCAGCATCAATTGTTCTTAATTCTTCTGGTGCAATTGCTAGTCGATTAGCGGCAAATCGTTTGTTAGCTGAAGGCACGAGCAATTCCATCTCTGGGTTTGCTTGCATTAGTGGAATTAGTGTTTCGCTATCTAAATGGTCAGTGTGATTGTGACTTGAGGTTGTAATGTTTATGAAATCAAGTTGATCTGGGCTAATGACACGCTCTGTCATTCGAACATGTGGTTTATTTGTTTTAGCGTATTTATGTGTTAGTGAATCGGACAAGTATGGGTCGAATAAAAGATGTTCTCCACGCCATTGTGCAAGGAACCCACTTTGACCGATCCACCAAATATGAAGTTCATCTCTTGAACTTGCAGCATTTCGTACATCTGTCAAAAATGCAGAGCCATGAAGAAACGGTTTGATCATGTTGTTAGAGCTTTTTTCTGATAATTTCGACGCCCTCAACCATATTTTTAAGTTTTTGTTTAGATGCCCATCGAGCAGTTTGGCTAAGTCCACAATCGGGGGCGAAGGAAAGTCGATCTGCTGGTGCATATTCTAAACATTTTTGAACACGTTGAGCGATATCTTCTGGGGTTTCAATATAGTAGCTTTTAACATCAATTATTCCGACGGCGACATCTTTGACTTTGGAGATTTCGCTAAGAATTTCAATTTCAGAAAATTCGCGGCTGGCCATCTCAAGGTGCAGCTCATCTACATTAAAATTAAGAAATTCTGGGAACATAGGTTGGTATTGGCGCAAGCCAACAGCCCGTCCTTTATAGTTTCCAAAGCAAAGATGAGTGGAGAGCCGGCATCTGCCTACAATTGGTTCAACAGTAAGATTGAATATTTCAACGAAGCGTTTTGTGTCCTCCTTGTGTGCGTAGCAACTCATCGATGGCTCGTCGACTGTGATTTCCTTGCATCCTGCTTCAACAAGTTCTTCAAGCTCTT
This sequence comes from Verrucomicrobiota bacterium, assembly GCA_036166355.1. GTDB lineage: Bacteria > Verrucomicrobiota > Verrucomicrobiia > Limisphaerales > UBA1096 > UBA1096. Next base: position 1,073 of record JAYZHR010000042.1, read on the forward strand.
TTCGAACTATAGGGATTAGTTTTTCAGTTATGGCCCACCTATCTGGATATTCTGAATTAGTAAGCAATCTGCCTGAGAGCGTGTATGGGCCGGGAACGCTGGCTTTCAATGAGATATTGTCATTTGTGAGTCTTTGTAGCCTTTTAAAATCTTCAACAGTGCCTAATCCTCTTGGTGCTTGAATTATTGAAGATATCTTATGCTTTCCTCTTTGGTCATGGGCTGGAGGCCCGAATTTCCTCGGTGATTTTGATTCAAGTTCAATGCCTTCAAGATAGCCGTAAAAAGAGAGGTTAAAATCTAGTCGTGTTTGTTCTCCGTCGGTTATTACATCCAGTCCAGCACTCGTCTGGTCGTGAATTGCTGCGATGACGGCATCATTGATTATCTCTTCACGGTCTGCATCTCCAAATTCATGGAAATTATTACAAGCGAACTCTAGCCATCCAGGGAAAGGGTAGCTACCAATTACAGAGGTTCGCAATGGTTGGTTTTTCATCTAAGGCGATTGAAGCAGTGGTTGGTTAACACTTCAAGCGTTACACTTGGTTAGGGCTAATCATCGCCGAGATTCTCGTAAAGCTTTGCCAGACGGCGTGAGTGTTCATCGTAGGCAGCTTCAAAAAGTTCTGAAGCACGATTTTTGCCAACAATAGCTCCAGCTGTAAGCACTTTTGGCGGATGGCCAGCTTTTGTTAGACGATCGGCAACTTCAGCTTTGATGGCGTTCACCAGCATGCAGCCTCCAACTGTAGAACCAGGAGAAACGGGAGTGTCAATGCCTTCAATTTTTGTCATTGCATCTCCTGTGGGGGCCCCTGTATCAAGTGTTAGATCTGCAAAGTCCTGAAGTTTCTTGCCTGATTTATGACGACTTTCACTGGATTCTGAATGGTTTCGACTGATAATGACTACAACGCGAATATCTTTCTCCTTGAATATTTGTGCTATTTCTATTGGGACAACATTGCAACCGCTTGAGGAAACAACAAGTGCAGAGTCGATTTTAGATAAATCATAGTTTCTTAAAATCTTTTCGGCTAATCCATGAGTGTTTTCGAGAAACATGGCTTGCCGTTGCCCGTTTGCTCCAACTACTTGGTTATGGAATGTAAGGGAAAGTTCAACAATTGGGTTGAAGCCTGCAAAAGAACCGTATCTAGGCCACATTTCTTCAATTAATATCCTACTATGTCCTGAACCGAAAAGATGAACCATTCGATTGGATATAATACTTTTTGAAAACCATTCTGCAGCTTGCTGAATTGAATCGATCTGGCTAGATACTGTATCTACCAGTCCTCGGCATTTAGCTAAGTAATCTTGACTAGGTGACATGGGGTTTAGTCCTTATATCCAAATGGGTTTTTCTGGTGCCATAGCCAGGCTGATTCAATGATTTGTTCAAGTGCACCATATTTTGGTTTCCAGTTAAGTTCATTTGATGCTTTTTGTGCGGAGGCGATTAGTCTAGGGGGGTCACCTGGTCGTCTAGATTCTTCAATTATTTTTATTTTAGATCCGCTGACCTTTTCGCATGTCTCAATTACTTCTCGAACAGAATAGCCTTCGCCATTTCCTAGGTTGAAGATTCCATTTTTTTCTGGCTCCATTGCAAGCATATGTGCTTGTGCAAGGTCGATGATGTGAATGTAGTCACGGATGCAGGTTCCATCCGGAGTAGGGTAATCAGTGCCGAAAATTTTACATTCCCCTGATTGTCCAAGTGCGACTTTAAGAACATTTGGGATTAAATGCGTTTCAATTCGATGGTGTTCTCCAAAATTTTCACTAGCTCCAGCAGCATTAAAATAACGTAGTGCAACAAAATTCAATCCGTGCAGCTCTTTATACCAGCTCAATAGTTTTTCAAATATAGCCTTGCTTTCGCCATATGGGCTAATTGGGTTAAGTGGCAATTCTTCCGTCATGGGTATTGTTTCAGGTAACCCATAGGTTGCGCAGGTAGAGCTAAATACAATTTTTTTAACACCTCCTTCAATCGCTGCATCAAGTAAGTTGATGCCATAGGCGACATTGTTTCGGAAATATTTTGATGGATTTGTCATCGACTCGCCGACCAGAGCATTAGCCGCGAAATGCATTATTATTTCTGATTGGTTGGAGGATACGGCATTTATTATTGTCTCTCGATCGCTTAGGCAGCCGTTAATGAACCTGGCTCTTTTGTCGACTGCGGATCGATGGCCTTCAGTTAAGTTGTCGAAAACTACAACTTCGTGCCCAGCGTTCAGTAACTGTTCGACACATATCGAGCCTATATAACCAGCACCGCCTGTAACGAAAACCCTCATCGAGAGACAAGTTAACGGCCAAACGCTGTCCGCCCAAGCAAAACCCAGCGCTTGCCACATTGCGGTGGATTTCGTTTCATTGGGGGAGTTCAAATGAATAAGCGTTTTTTATGCAATAATATCGTTTTCTCGTTGTTCTTGGTTGCCGCTGGATGTGCGTCGATTGTGGGCAAACGTGCAAGTGGGATTGATCCGAAAGATTATAACGAGCGTATTCGTATTGCTTGTGTAGGTGATAGTATAACTTACGGAGCGGGTATTAAGGATCGTCAAAATAATAATTACCCACTCATATTAGGAAAAGCTTTAGGTCAAAATTTTGATGTTCGTAATTTTGGGGTTAGCGGTGCTACGATGCTTAAAAAAGGTGACTTTAGTTATTGGGAGCGTCCTGCTTTTAAGCAAGCAACAGAGTTCAATCCTCATGTGGTAGTCATTAAGCTTGGAACGAATGACAGTAAACCTCAAAACTGGAAATATGCTGAAGAATATGTTTTGGATTATGAGGCAATGATTAATCATTTTGCTTCGTTGCCAGCTAAACCGAAGATATGGCTTTGTTCACCTGCGCCGGTTTATCAAACCCGATGGGGCATTAGTGAGGAGGTTGTTGTTGGTGGTGTAATTCCAAAAGTACAAAATTTAGCAAGGCGAAAAGGATTGCCGATAATTGATATGTATCAATTCTTGAGCAATAAGCCGGAAATGTTTCCTGACATGATCCATCCGAATGCAGCTGGTGCAAGAGTGATGGCTGGGGCAGTTGAGGCGGCGATTCTTGCTAAAGAATAATTTTAACTATGACAACGAAAGTTATTGGATTCCTTTTTAGTTTCTTAGTCTTTTCAGTACCCGGTCAAGTAATTGGATATCAATTGCCTAAACCGCCAGTGCCGCC
>JAYZHR010000043.1:0-16818 GCA_036166355.1 Verrucomicrobiota bacterium
CTCAACTTACAGATCTCCTTAATTGAATAAACAAATAGAAAAATGGCACTAAGACTAGGCGACGAAGCTCCAAACTTTCAGGCAGAGACCACTGAAGGAAACATTGATTTTCATGAATGGATAGGAGATGGCTGGGCTATTCTCTTCTCTCATCCAGCTGACTACACTCCAGTTTGCACCACAGAACTAGGTTACACAGCCAAATTAAAACCCGAATTTGACAAACGCGGAGTAAAGCCTATAGCTGTGAGCGTAGATCCCATTGAGGATCACCATGGATGGATTAGCGATATTAATGAAACACAGAACACCAAAGTTAATTTTCCAATCATAGCCGACCCTGACAGGTCTGTTGCTACAGCTTATGACATGATTCATCCTAATGCCGCAGAAAAATTTACGGTTAGATCAGTATTCATCATTGATCCAAACAAGAAGATAAGATTAACCATAACTTATCCTCCAGCAACTGGACGGAACTTTGATGAAATACTTCGTGTTATTGATGCTCTTCAATTAACTGACAATCACGCAGTAGCAACTCCTGTAAACTGGAGAGATGGGGAAGATTGTATTGTTGTTCCAAATCTCACTGACGAGGAAGCTGAAGCTAAATTCCCGAAAGGTTTTACCAAAATCAAACCCTATTTACGCACAACCCCTCAACCAAATAAGTAAGAGAAATTTGCACTAAGGGGGGCTGCCAAATGGCAGCTCCCCTTTTTTCTTTATACTCACAATGAGACCAAGAGACATTCAAATCATAGGCGAAGAAATAGCAATCAAATGGGAAAACGGGGAGGAATCCTTCCTCAAGTTAGCCAAACTAAGAAAATCCTGCCCTTGCGCCAGCTGCAAAGGGGAAATGGATGTCATGGGAAAGGTATATAAAGGACCAAACCGTCCATATAAACTCTCTTCTTTTCGAATCAAATCCATTAAATACGTTGGCGGATATGCCATTCAGCCCACTTGGGAAGACGAGCACAATACGGGCTTGTTTGCTTTTGATTACCTCCGTGCTGTGGCCGATTCATCTGGAGATGAATAGCCACAAATGATTTGAGGCTATACTCGTGACAATTTAGATTTGGGTATGCGAATTGCAACAATCCTGCTGGGTTTAATCCTTCTACACCTTTGCCAAAACTCGGCTCACGCTAGGATTTTCCTTGGAAATGAAGTACTCGCTATGCGAAGTCACAAAATTTTACAAGGCAAGCGAGTTGGATTACTAACGAACCCCTCCGGGATCGATGGTCAAGGTCGTTCAATAATTGATATTCTTCACAAATCACCGAATGTAAATCTCGTTGCACTATTCGGTGCTGAACATGGCGTCGACGGCAAGGTTCCTGCCGGAAAGGAATTTCCGGACAGCACTCACCGTAAAACCGGACTTCCAATTTATTCCTTGTATGGACCTGGCCCCATTCGCAAACCAACATCAGCTATGCTTCGGAAAATTGACTGCCTCGTATATGATATTCAAGATACTGGCGCGAGATCTTACACATTCATCAGCACTATGGGACTGTGCATGGAGGAATGCGGCAAAGCTGGGGTAGAGTTCGTCGTACTTGACAGACCTAACCCACTTGGTGGACAGCGAGTTGAAGGCCTTATTCTCAATCCAAGATTTAAATCTCTAGTGGGTCAATGGAAAATCCCCTACGTCTACGGCATGACTGCAGGTGAACTAGCTTACATGATTAGCGGAGAAGGATGGATTAGTCACCGGCCTCAAATTTCTATAGTAAAAATGAAAGGTTGGAAACGATCTATGACATGGAACAGCACTGGACTCAAATGGATACCCACTTCACCCAACATTCCACACGGTGATTCACCCATGCACTACGTCTCAACCGGCGTGCTCGGAGAACTCGGTGCTGGCAGCGGCCTAAGCATCGGCATCGGAGAAGGAATGCCATTTGAGTGTATTGTATCAACTTGGATCAATCCCAACAGCATGGCTCGTTATCTAAACAACAAAAGACTACCAGGGGTACGTTTCGAGCCAATACGTTTTAAAAGCCGACGAGTAAAAAATCGCATCTACTCAGGTGTAAGAATCCAGTTTACTAACCGTTCAATCGCTCCATTAATGGCAATCAACTACCACATAGTCGATGCTGTAAAGTCTGTCTCTAAACGCGACCTCTTCACCAACCGAACCAAAAGTGGCCGCAGTTTCAGCATGTTCGATAAGGTTAATGGCACTGATACAATTCGACGTGACTTAGCAGCAGGCCGCTCTGGGGCTCAAATCATCAAATCTTGGAGTAAGGATCAAAATCGGTTCCGTCAACAACGCGCAAAATATCTCCTATACAAGTAATGCTTAGAAAACAGAGCGATCAAAAATACTTTTTTTTCGCGCAGAAACACTTAATGTTTCCCGCCGCTTGATCCGGTATTTATTTTCAGTTCTCCAACCGATCAAATTTATAATCAAGGATTTATGAGTAACTATTCGCAAGAAGCCTGGAAGGCTCAACAAAACCGAAACGACCAACTTATCGCAAACTCTCAGTTCATGCGTCCTGTTGTTACGTCTCAGGTGCTACCACTCAACATTAACATCGGCAACACCAGTTCGCTGAATGAAAAACAAATCGCAACCCTACAGGCTCTCGAAATTGAAGCTGCACGGATTTCAATATCCTCGTTGGCATCACTCGCAACTATAGGCGAACTCGATCACTTAGGAGGGGGATTGGATTTGATTCCTAGCTTAATGCTCACACTAGCTGTGACTGATTATGAGAAAATACAGTATACGATTGAAAACGCACACGCTAGTATCGGTTATTATTCCTCACTGGCTGCTTTAGGTTTTTTGGATCGAGATTCAGTCGTGCAAAAGTTTCGTCGTGGACTAGACATTCCCGGCCATGTTTCTTGGGTACCAGGAGGAACACAACTAAACGGCGGCCGACTCGGGGTTATGATACCAGTAGCAGCTGGCCAAGCTATGGGTATGAGAGCAAGAGACCCTGAATCATGGGTCGTTTGCCACTGTGGAGATGCAGGTTGGATTGCGGGCCAAGCACTAAACGGTTTTAATGCTGCTGATATAGGAAACATCCCATTAACTTTTGTAATGCAAAGAAATGGCATTCAATTATCTGACTCAAATAAAAATGTAATGGATAAAGATCCAAGAAAGATAGTTGAAGCAATGGGGGTTGAAATAATTGAATTAAAATCTCTTTTTGAAACTGGTGAAATGTATAAGGCTTATAAGTACGCCCACAGCAAGGCTATGGAAGGCCGACCGACGATGGTTTACCCTACTGGATACTCATCTGCTGATGGAGAAAAAGTTGACTTTAATTGGCTGGCAAATCGCTTTGGAATCGAGACAGAAGTAGAAGCGTTAACCAGCAAAAACGATATTTCTATGAACCAAGAAATCTGGGTGCCTGGTTCACTGATGAGTTACAGAGATATTATACCAATGCTTGAGTGTGTACTTCTTGTTAACGATCTACCAGGTGGGATTGATCACCATGATGGCCACATGAAAGGAAGAGATGAAGCCGAAGTATTAAGCAACGTAATGTTGACTCGAAATGAAACTCAACAGTCGGCCTTTGACGAAATTTCCTCTGCGAATAAAATTGAGGTAATTACCAAGGCTCGCCCTGAGATCGGAACACTAAATCTTACCTTAAATGCTGATCAATTGGCAGAAATCAACTTGCCAGAAGCAGGTAAGAAAACAAGTGCTAGAGCTGGCTCCGAAGCCGCCTACGCTGCTGTAGCCAAAGCGCACCCGAATGATACATTTATTGTGAGTTGCGACCTAAATCCATCGACTAAACTCGGGAAAGCAGCCGCACTCATTCCGCCTCAGAATCAGATTGAATTAAGTATAGAAGAACAAGCAGCACTTCTTGTTGCAGACGGGTTGGCAATGAGCTCATACAAACCCCAGATCAATGTGGTATCGACTTTCTCTGCTTTTTTTGAAGGCATCGCACGCGAAGGCCTCGAGATTTGGCGTTATCAAAGAAACCTCAACGGAATTAATGAGGGTCTCAATGTGATTATGCATATGAGCCATGTTGGCGCCTGCACTGGCCGAGATCACTTTTCTGGATGGAGTCTTGACTGGGTATCCCTTGCTATGGGCTACCTTCCCTACATAGACCGTTTTTATTCACCTGCTGATGCTAGAGGAGCATTCGTAGCCGTAAAAGATGCCTGCTCTCGATATGGAGCCCATATCGTGGCTATTCCTCGAGATAACCTACTCATCCTCTCAGACGATGAGGGTAATGCGCTTTACAACTCAGACAGCGATTGGGAGGCAGTTACCACTTTACGAAAATATGAAAATCCTAAAACTGCCATTCTTGCTTTAGGCGCAACCGCTGGTATTGCCCAACAGGCTGCTGAGGAACTCAATGGCTCAGCAGATGTTTACGTTATCAATGGACTGCCCCTCCCTGATGGTTTTCTCGAAAACATTTTCGAAAAATACGACGGTATTGTAACAGCTGAAGATGGCATTATTGGCACACAAAGCACAGGCCTAAGAGGCTTCGCAAGTATGATTCTTTCCGCAGCGAGTAACACTGGCAAAAAAACGGAGCATGTCGGAATTATCGATCCGAGAATTGCTCCATCAGAAGGTCACGAGGAAGTTTGGGAACATTTTGGCATTACGTCCGAAGCTATCGTCTCTGCCGTAAGATCATTAACCTAAAACACCCAAGTATTAACAAATAAGGCGACTTTCAACTGAAAATCGCCAATTTTAAAATGGTGGTAGGAGCAGGACTCGAACCTGCGAAGGCATAGCCAGCTGATTTACAGTCAGCCCCGTTTGACCACTTCGGTATCCTACCTACCAGAAGGGGCGCGGATTACGCCAAAATGTGGCGTACTTGTCAAACCTCCAATCCATACTTATCTTCTGCCCCCATGTTTGACGCACTCAGCGAAAAGCTACAGAAAACTTTTAAAAACCTACGTGGCCTCGGAAAAATAACGGAGAGCAATGTTGCAGAATCACTGCGTGAGGTTCGTATGGCACTACTAGATGCTGACGTCAACTTCAAGGTAACAAAACAATTTATTGCTAGAGTTAAGGAAAAGGCCTTGGGAGAGGATGTAATAGCAAGCATTCAACCTGGGCAACAAATAATAAAAATCATCAATGATGAATTGACCAGCCTTCTAGGATCAGAGCGAAGTAAGCTTGATTTGCCTCGCGGATTCGCTCAACCACTCTGCATGATGATGTGCGGACTACACGGTGCAGGAAAAACTACATCAAGTGGCAAGCTAGCCAAACTGCTTGCAACTGAAGACCGCAAGCCTTTACTCGTTGGCGCTGATGTCTATCGCCCTGCAGCAATGGATCAAATTGAAACTCTTGCAAAGCAACTCAATCTGCCTTACTTCACCATGCCAGGCGAAAAAGATGTGCTAAAAATTGCAGATGAGGCCTTGTCTAAAGCCAAGGAAGACGGAATTGACGTAGTGGTTTTCGACACAGCTGGACGACTACAAATTGACGAACCCCTGGTGCAGGAACTTATTCAACTTCGAGATAGAGTTCAACCTAGAGAAATTTTACTTGTACTAGATGCCGCAACCGGCCAAGAAGCCGTCAGTGTTGCAACACACTTTGATGAAGCACTTGGGATCACCGGTGCGATCCTAACAAAGCTCGATGGCGATGCACGAGGTGGTGCGGCATTGAGTTTCCGTGAAGTTACTGGCAAACCTATTAAATTTGCTGGCATAGGTGAGAAACTTGAAGATTTCGAACCATTTCATCCTGATCGGATGGCATCACGTATTCTAGGTATGGGCGATGTAGTTAGCCTAGTCGAGAAGGCTGCCGAAGCAGTTGATGAAGAAGCCGCTCGTAAACTTGAAGAGCGAATGAAAAAAGGCCAATTCTCACTCGAGGATTTTCTAGAACAGCTTCGCCAACTAAAAAAACTCGGCCCTCTTGAAGGAATCATTGAAATGCTGCCTGGAGGCGGAAACAATCTAAAAGGTGCAGATCTTGCAAAAAGTGAAAAAGAATTCCGTCAAATGGAAGCTATGATCTGCAGTATGACTTACGAGGAGCGTAACAACCCATCTATTTTAAACGCCCGACGACGGCGACGCATTGCTAGCGGAAGCGGCACATCTGTTGCAGCACTTAACAGCCTTCTTAAACGATTCACTCAAATGCAACAAATGATGAAAAAAATGGGTAAGTTTCAAAAGATGATGACTAAAATGGGTGGTGGAATGGGAGCAATCCCAGGGATGGACAAACTACTAGGCCGATAATAGATATACCTATATTAAATTAATTAAGCTTTCTTGTTATTATTCGAAAGCCATAAGAAACAAAGCGATCCAAAAAAAGCCCCAACTGAATCCACTAGAACATCAATTAATGAACCAACTCTATCAGGGGTCCACGATTGATGCCATTCATCACAAACAGCATAAACAAAGGAAATAAATACTGAACGAATAATTAACGATGCGGAGGAAAAATTAATAGAGCCTCTAGCTAAAGCATTACAGATTAGTAGAGCTAAAATAGCATATTCAATAATATGTGCCGTTTTACGAAGACCAAGCTGAATAAGACTAATTGATTCATTGGTAATCTCAGGAACAATCCACTTTAATAATGGCCCAATAATTTTCGAAGTGTTAGAACCAGAAAAAGTATTTGTGGAGAACAAAAAAATAACAAACATCCAAAGAATAACCCATAGCCATGGATTAAGCTTAGATCGTGTTGGATTATTCACTATACGTGCCTCAAACAATAAACACTAGATTTTCAATCGATTATTTTCTACGAAAATGAAATCAGTTTACAGCTCGAAAAAATTGCTTTGAATGACCGGATTGCAACACTATCTCACCTACTCCATCCAAGGCAATCCACGGCCCATTCACCGAAGAAGAGGTCTCCAAATTTCCTTCGAAGCTAACAATAATTGAACCATTTGACTTATAAACAATAGACAATTTAGGAATCTGTGAGGCTATCACTTTAACCGTACGAGTCACAGCAACAGCATCATTACCGGAAGCATCGGATACATTGTATGTAACAATATAAACACCACTCTTACTGGTGTCTACGGGATTCATGATTTTTATAAGCGGCGTAATATCTCCATCCAAATTATCAGAAGCGGTAGCGCCCGGATCAACATATGTTTCACCTGTGCTAATTGTAATAGTTGTGCTCCCTTTGAGGTTAATAACAGGAACGATTGAATCCTTAACGGCAAAACTCGACTCGGCCAATTGCTTGTATGAATCATTTTCGAAATATCTAATCACATAATTGCCAACTGCCAAATTATCAGAAAGCAAAACTGTACCTTTACCCAAAGCTTCACCTACCGTTCGACTACCACCAACATAAGCCCATGAAAGACTGGGAAGCTTTGTTGGGTCCGTCTCTGGCTGATATATAGCAATCCAATCCTTTGCATTACCGGGACCGTAATTAAAATTCACCACAACTTTTTCTCTCTCAGCAAAAATTGGCTTTGCCGGCATAACAATCGGTGGCGGGATTACTTTAAAAGGGTAATTTGCAATCTCATTATAACTATCATTCTGAAAAAACCTTGCCACATAATCCCCAATTGGCAACTGACTGGAAAAAACGATTGCACCATCAGATAACCCTTCTCCTGCAATCCTCGTCCCATTCACATAAGACCAGTCAGGAGCAACAACAGATCCAGGGATCATTTCAACACCATAAATACCAATCCAATCTTTAGAATTTTTAGGACCATTAGCAAAAGAAACCTTAATCACTTCTCCTTCAACATAGCTTTCTTGATCAGTAGTAATAACCGGAGGAGATGGCATTTGAGCTATCATTCGCATACAAAAATTACCCACTAATCCATCAATTTTCATTAACTTCCAACTCTCCTCATCTCCAGTTTGATTTTTTGACCAAAACGAAGGCTCACTTTGACCAGTTTTCATCTTATCATGAACCATTAATCCCGCCTGACTCAAGAGCCCAAGACCAGAAAACTCAAGAGTCCAAGAGGCATTATTAATATCCTCTGGTAATTCAATTGCAATATCACTGATCGTTACCATGTTGTAACCTGATTTCAGTCCGAACGAATCACTCTCAAACAATAAAGTATTCGGAGAATTACTTCCATCTATCATATCTCCGTCATTAGAATAAACACGAAGAATACCCATCTGGTTTTCTTCAAAAGGATTCAGCGCAGCAAAATATTCAAACTGAATTTTTCTGATGATACGATATTGACTCTCAATTAAAAATGAATCCCCTACTTCATCTGAGATAAAATAAACACTATCTTTTTCGCCTCGAGGATTGTCATAAATAACAGCCTCACGAGCCCCTAGTTCTAAATTGCCTCGAGGATCACCTGAAACAGCACTAGCCTTAATACTCGCCCCATCGTTAAGATAAATTCGAATCTTTCCTTGTGGATTTCCACCTAAAGAGGAAAGAGAAGCATAGTATTCAAATTGAATTCCTGTTAATTCGCTAATTGAACCATCTAAAACAACCGAATCACCCACTTCATTTCCAGATAAATATGTTTTACCTAGAGAAGTTTTAGCATTTTCATAAACTATTTTCTGATCGTTTTTCCCATCTGGCACGCCGGCTAAACGCGCTGCATAATTAGCATTCTCTCCAATAAACTTAAGCTCCCAACCTTTATTAGTCTTTTCCCAAAAATCATTATAACTCTTCCCTACAGTCGGAGGATCATAAAGCAATAACCCCGCACTTCCTGCTCCTAGACTCATAAATTCAACCGACCAAGTAACTTCCTTGGTTCCTGCAGGAAGCTCAAGATTCAGCCCAGTCACACTGACCGTATTATACTTATCTTGAAGATTAAATTTTGCACTTTCATATAATAAGGTGCCGGGCTTTTTTGCGATTTCACGAGTTTCAAAAACTTTTTCAAAAGAAATTGATGTAGTATCTATTACTTCACAAAGAACGAAACCCTCAAATAAAAAGGGAGCTAGAAACAAAAATTTCCTCATAAAAGTACCAACTCTTTTAATCATTATCTTACTATTCACCCTCCCTTAAAAAAACCACTATAGAGCAATAACATTGAATGCAATATTTAATTTTAAGATGAGAAAAATTAATCAAATAAAACGATCATTAAGTAATCATCTATAGCAATGCCACCACTTGCCCAAGAGCTTCATCAATTTTTGATGCATCTTTACCACCACCTCTTGCTTGAGACTGATTACCTCCCCCTTTTCCTCCAACTATTGGCGCAATAGCCTGAATAATTTTACTAGCTTGAACTCGATTAATTAAACCATCAGAAACACTTACAATTAAAACCACCCTTCCATTTTCTACAGCACCAATCACAATTACCCCATCAAATCCAGCTTTCAAAGCATCAACAATTGCCTGTGTTTGACCATCATCTATCTGCCCTAGATTTTCAGAAATTAAATTAATACCATTAACTACCTGAGACTTATTCAATAAAACCTTAGCTTGCTCTGCAGCTTGTCTTTGGCGCAGGGTTTTAAGCTGTCTTTCAAGTTTTTTTGTTTGTTCTAGTGAGCTAATTATTTTTTTCTCTATATCCCTAACGGGTGTATTTAATTGATTGGCTAACTCACCAAGCCGCTCAGAATCAACTCGAGCCTGATTAGAAGCAACTAATCCAGCAATCGCTTCAATGCGACGAACTCCAGCAGCAACTGCTGACTCTGACTGAATTCTAAAAAGCCCCAGCTCTCCGGTAGCACTTGTATGGGTACCGCCGCATAACTCCATTGAGTAACCATTTAAAGCCCCGGACTCTCCTCCAATTTGAACAACTCGAACTTTATCTCCGTATTTATCACCAAAGAACTGTAATATATCATCTCGACCAGAAATATCGCTGTAACTGATCTCAATCCAACTAACCTGTGAATTTTCCAAGATACGCTCGTTCACTAGCTGCTCAATGTCACAGAGTTGCTGTGCACTTAATGGCTGACTATTGAAGTCAAATGTCAATTTATCCGGGCCAACAAATGAGCCTTTTTGAGAAGAATCAGCTGATGTCACCTCATGCAAGGCCCAATGAAAAAGATGAGTTACAGTATGGTGTCGCTCAATAGCAGTCCGTCTTCTCATATCAACTTGCAACTCAACCTCAGAACCCTTATCAGGAATAACTTTCCCTTTAATTAAATGCAGAAAAGCATTACCCGTTATTTGAGTGTCAATCACACTGCATTTTTGATCACCAAAAATAATTGCCCCAGTATCACCTAACTGACCACCCATTTCCCCATAAAATGGGGTACGATCCAAAACCACTGCATTACGGTTTTTATCTTGGACAATCTCAATGACTTTGGCCTTGGCACAATTATCATCAAAACCTACAAACTCAGTTTTCACACCAGTCGCTAAACTACTAACACTAATAATTTCTTTCTTTTGAGCAGCACGAGCACGATCTCTTTGCTCTCTCATTAATTTTTCGAATCCATCTGTATCTACCAATAAACCAGACTCGCGAGCCATTAATTGAGTCAAATCCAAAGGAAATCCATATGTGTCATATAATTTGAACGCAAAATCCCCAGTACGTTCTTTGCCCTTTTCCAACTTTCCAGCCTCTTCTCTAAAAAGTTCAATTCCACGATCAAGAGTCTTATTAAATGATTGCTCTTCACTACGAATGACTTCCTTAACAATCTCACGTTGTTTTACTAACTCAGGAAAAACATCACCCATAGCTTCAACAAGCACATCCACTAACTTATAGAAAAAAGGCTCCTTAAATCCGAGAGTTCTCCCATATCGAACTGCACGTCGCAATATACGCCGAAGGACATAATTTCTATCAGTATTCCCAGGTTGAATTCCATCTGCGATAGAAAAACTCAGCGTTCTGATATGATCCCCTATAACCCGAAACGCAACATCTATTTTTTGCTGCTCAGTTGGCTCTGCCCCAAGCAATGTAGATTTATATTTCTTATCACTCTGCTTTTCAAGTTCCGTAAAAATTGGGCTAAAAACATCCGTATCATAATTAGAAACCGTCTTGGTAAAGTCAGTGAAATTGTTAGTCGTCTGAATAATCGCTGTAACTCGCTCAAAACCCATCCCAGTATCAACATGCTTTGCCGCAAGAGGCGAAAAAGAACCATCCGTGTTAGCATTGTATTGAATAAAAACAAGATTCCATATTTCAATACAATCAGCATTATCTGCATTAACAAGACTACCTTGCGTATCTCCATCCGCAGTAAGATCTACATGTAATTCACTACACGGCCCACACGGCCCCGTATCCCCCATCATCCAAAAATTATCTTTCTTGTTTCCATATACAATATGAATGTTTGGATCCAGTCCTTCCTTTTCAAAAATTTCTTTCCAAAAATCATACGCCTCTTGATCAAACTCACCTGGGTCTCCTTTATCAGGCTTATATACCGTTGCATACAAACGTTCTTTCGGAAATTTCCATACACCTGTTATAAGCTCCCACGACCATTCTATAGATTCTTTTTTAAAGTAATCACCAAAAGACCAGTTGCCTAACATCTCAAAAAATGTGTGATGATAAGTATCCATACCAACGTCCTCCAAGTCATTGTGCTTTCCCCCAGCACGAATACATTTTTGGGTATCAGCAGCACGCCCTGGTGAATATGGGCAATTTTGTTCTCCAAGAAATATTGGAACGAATTGATTCATGCCTGCATTAGTAAATAAAAGATTGGGAGCATCAGGCATTAAGCTAGCAGAAGACACTATCGTGTGCTGCTTAGACTTAAAAAAATCGAGAAAGGATTGTCGAATCTCCGAACTAGTCATCATCATAGCCAAAAACGGCGTGAGAAA
Source organism: Verrucomicrobiota bacterium (assembly GCA_036166355.1). Classification (GTDB taxonomy): domain Bacteria; phylum Verrucomicrobiota; class Verrucomicrobiia; order Limisphaerales; family UBA1096; genus UBA1096. The sequence goes on from JAYZHR010000043.1 coordinate 11,897, forward strand.
GAAAAACCACCATGAGCTATGGCTGCAAGCTAAACTAGAGCTGAATTGAACATATTAAGCCACTAAATCGTAGAAATATTTATTTAATTTGCCAATAGGATGTTATTTTTGCGTGCCCACCGACTATCTGGTCAGTTAGTATTCCGCCTCAAATTAAAGGGGAAACATTGTGCATTTTGAATACTCACAAATACTTTGGCTTACAGTATTAGTCATATCGATGCTGAGCATGTTTTTTTGGTGGGCATGGAAAAAACGGGCAAAACTCCTGCTAATGTTTGTACACAGAAAGCTAGTCGACCAACTAACTATTGGCTTATCAAGTAAACGCCGATTGATCAAAATAGGACTACTAGTAATTACAGTAGCCCTACTCATGATGGCTATAGCAAGACCTAAGATGGGATTTCAATGGCAAGAAATGGAAATGCGCGGCCTTGATATCCTTGTTGCAGTGGACACTTCTCGAAGCATGCTTGCCAGTGATCAGAATCCCAACAGATTAGAAAGAGCTAAACTTGCAGCACTTGACCTAATGCACCTGGCTAAACGAGATCGCCTTGGCCTTATTGCCTTCTCCGGGACTGCTTTTCTACAATGCCCACTTACCATCGACCAAAACGCTTTTACGCAAAGTGTCAATTCACTTAGCACAACAATCATTCCTCAAGGAGGAACTGCCGTAGGCGAAGCTATTCAAGAGGCTGTAAGAACATTTGAACAAGAGGAAGACAACCATAAAGTATTGGTTTTATTTACTGATGGAGAAGATCATGAGCAAAATATTGCCGGACCAATTCAAAAAGCCAATGAGGTGGGCATGAAAGTATTTACTGTGGGAGTTGGAACACCAGAAGGAGAGTTAATTCAAGTTCGCAATCCACAAAACGGAAAACTTGATTTTCTCAAAGATGACCTTGGCAACGTAGTTAAATCTCGGCTAAACGAAACTTTCCTGAGAAAGCTTTCCACAGATACCGGAGCTTTCTATCTTCCGATGCAAGGCGCAGATACAGTCGAAAGGTTATACTCATCCGGACTGGCAGGGCTAACCCCAAGCCGAACACAAAATCAAAGGATTAAACGATTTACGGAGCGATACCAATGGCCACTAGGACTAGCAATACTTCTACTTTTAGCTGAGCGCCTTCTACCTGAAATAGAACGCCGCAAATATAAAATCCATAATTCAACATATTACAAAAGTGCAGCTATATTTATATTCTTTATCACAACAAATCATTTACTCGGCTCAACCAGTGAAGCCCGCAACCATATGGATAAAGGAAATTTTTCCAAGGCTCTTGAAGTCTATGAAAAGTTACTCCCAGAACATGAAAACAACTCACCATTAAAAGCACGTTTACAATATAATGCGGGAACCGCTGCATATAACGCAAAAAATTATAAAAAAGCTGAAGAATACTTCCGTAAAGCTCTTAACCAAGCAAAGACTCCCCTGCCTTTACAACAGCGCGCCTTTTACAATCTAGGTAATTCAATGTTTCGACTCGGAGAAAAAACACAAAATCCAGATGAAAAAATAAAACAATGGACAGAGGCCTTGAAGCAATTCAAAGGAGCTCACAGTCTAAGCAAACAACTAGAAGAATTTAATGAAGATGAAGACGCCCTATTTAATTCTGAAGTAGTTAAAAAAAAGCTTGAACAACTTGAACAACAACAGCAACAACAAAACCAAGATAATAAGAAAAAAGAAAACCAAGATAAAGAGAACGATAAAGAGAATTCAAAAGATCTAAAAAACAACGAAAAACCCGAACAAAAAGAGGAGAAAAAAAAGCAGAAACAAGAAGAAAGCAAAGACAAAGAAGATCAACAAAAACAGGAACAAGAAAAATCTAAACAAGAAGAAAGCAAAGACAAAGAGGATCAACAAAAACAAAACGGAACCACTGATAATAAAAAACAAAAAACTCAACCAGGACAATCACAGGAAAAAGAAGAAACTAGTCAAGCTCAGCAGGATGGAAAAATGACTCCAGAACAAGTTCAACGATTACTCGATTCATTAAAACAACAAGAACGATCGCTGATTTATCGACCACCAGAAAAGGAAAAAAAACAAAACCGTAATAAATTTCGAGACTGGTAATAATGATACGATTGATTGCATTTAACCTGTTATTGTTAGTTGCAGCCGACGCATATGCTCAACGGGCAACCGCTACATTAGACAGATCGACTGTAGCCGTCGGAGAAGGAGTAGGATTCAGTATTGCCTGTGAAAATTTCCAACCCTCTACCCTTCCAAGGCCACCGTTAATCCCAGGATTACGAATTGCCAATTCTGGCTCTGGACGAAGTTTTCAACTTGGCGGTGGGCAACAAGTAAGCACTCTTACATACAACTTTCTTATTACACCCACTAAAACTGGAACATATACTCTACCCGGATTGTCAATCCCATCGGATAGCGGCACATTTAAAACACAACCTCTAAAACTAAGAGTAGTAGCGGCCGATTCCCGAGAGAGCAGTGGAATATCTGACTATGCTTTTATTAGACTAATTACTAGCAAAGAGACAGCTTTTGTCGGCGAGCCAATTCCAATTGAAATTCAACTATTTTTACAAAACGGCCGATATAATATGCCCGAACTATCTGCCGAAGGATTTAATCTAACGGAATTCCCTGAGCCATTATCGTCTCGAGCACAAAAAGGAAATTCTATCTATCAGGTCCGCACTTTCCAAACAGCTGCCACACCCATAAAAACTGGAAACCTTAAAATTGGACCTGTCAAAATGGACGTAGTACTAAAAATAAGACAGAACCAAAACCGAAGAAGCCCCTTTAACGATCCATTTGAGGGACTTTTAACCCGTTATCAAGATGTTCCAGCTAAGCTTGAAGCTAAAAGCCAAAACATAACTGTCAAACCACTGCCAACTGAAGGCAAACCTATAAACTTCAATGGAACTGTTGGGCAATTTTCAATGATAGCAAAGGCTTCTCCACTCGAAGTAACTGTTGGTGACCCTGTCACAATCAACATAGAACTTTCAGGCATGGGCACTATCGAATCACTTAATTTACCCAAACTAGAATGGCCCGGATTCAAGAGCTACGAACCATCAATTTCTTCAAAAAAAACCGATCCACTTGGCTTGAAAGGTGTCAAAACATTCGAACAAGTAATTATACCAGAAAATGACACAATCAAAGAAGTTCCTAAGATAGAAATGACATATTTCGACCCAGAACAGGAATCTTATCAAATCTTAACTCAAGGCCCCTTCGCATTAAAAGTAAACCCTAGCGCCAAACCAATTCCAATAACGACCACTTCAGCAAATGGAGAAAATTCATCTAATGCAGGAGAAGACACAAAACAGTCGGAGCTCAAGTGGATAAAATATAAAATAGGAACTCTCGGGCAATCAATACCACTCATAAGTCGTCCAGTTTTCTGGCTATCACAGTCAATTCCTTTGTTGTTTTGGATAGGAAGCATTGTGTGGCGCAGAAAAAACAATGCGTTGGCCAGTAACCCTCGATTAAGACGACAAAAACAAGTCGAATATATTACCCGTAAAAGCTTAACGAAATTATCCAAACTTGCAGATGACAACAAAGCCCAAGAATTTTACGCTGAATTAGCAATAGTTCTCAGGGAACAACTAGGCTTTAAACTGGATATCCCGGCTGAAGGAATTACTGGAGACATAATAAACGAACCACTTGCTCAGAAACAGATTCAACGTGAAGTTCGAGAGTCTTTAGAGCAAATGTTTGATAGTTGCGATGCAGCAAGCTATGCAGCATCGCAATCGACCACAGAACTACATAAGAGCATAACCGATCTTGAAAAAGTCATTAGAGATCTAAAATGAGCATATTTTCCATAAAAGTCATTCGCTACTTTTGGATATATTTATTGTTATTTTCATTAGAAATAGAAACAGTTGATGCTAATTCAATAACTTTTGAAAACGCCAATAAGCTTTTTGAAAATGGAAAATATTCGGAAGCCATACTGAAATATAAAAACCTAAGCGCCAACGGAGTTTCAGCCAACCTTCTATTTAACCTTGGAAATGCTCACTTCAAATCCGGAAGTATTGGTCAGGCGATGGTAAACTATCAAAGAGCACTCAAGCTTAATCCTCGCCACCCCGACCTAATCGCTAATCTAAATTTCGCCTACAAACATACTCAAACCGAGCCTATCCCAATCACATTTCAACAGAAATGGATACGCAAACTCTCCATTGAAGAATGGACATTAATAACATCACTTTCAGTATCACTCTTTTTAATAACACTAGGAATACGCCAGTTAAATTCTTCGCTCGTTAAAAATAAGTTATGGATAAAAATTTTCGCGAGCATCTCCTCCCTCTTGGTCTTACTAACAGCAATATCCACAACAGATTATTTTGGGAATAAACAAGCGTTTGTCATCCAAAAAGAAGCAACCGTGCATTCTAACCCGGTTGAGCAATCACCTGAACTATTTAAGGTGACAGATGGCATGGAACTAATAGTCCTTGGACGAACCAGAGAATTTATCAATATTCAGTCTAGCATTGGATCAACCGGATGGATACACCAAAATGCAATTGAGTTAACTCTTCCGTAACCACTTTCGTTCTGGCTTAACCAATTCCACTGACCTCTTTTTATTACTTTAATTTTTATCCAACAATATAGCTCGAACAGCATCATGTTCCTGCTTACTTAAAACCCCATTTTTATCAATATCGTTTTCGACAAAGATTTTTAAACGAGCTTTCTCGCGAGGCTCCTCGCGCATATCTCGGTTACGCCCACCACTTCTACTCGGGGGACGAGTAATGTATCTCATCAACCAATCCATCGTCTTGAATTTCCCAGCTTCAACCTCTTTAGAAATAGTGGCTCTTTCACTAGTATTTAAACGACCATCCTTATTGAT
>JAYZHR010000044.1:0-4514 GCA_036166355.1 Verrucomicrobiota bacterium
AAGTACACTTGATAAAATAACAGCTGAATATCTCGAGGAACAAATCGCCGGCAAGCCTGAGACTGAGACACGTGATGATAAGGAAGCAAATCAGCCTGCCATAGAGCCAGTAATCATAACAGCTCCACCAGTAGAAGAAACTGATTTGCCGGATGAAAATTCGGAAGAAGAACTCGAAACAAAAAAGACAGAAAGTACGATCAAAACTTCTGAAGAGACTGATCTAGAAAATGGAGATATCGAAGAACAGCCTGATTCCACTAAACTGGAAAAAGAAACTCCAGCAGAAGAAACTGACCTAGGGAAAAAGGTAGGTTTTATTGAGCTAGGGACAATGCCTGTCCGGCCTGCACCGCGCGAACGCAAAAAAAAGAAGGATAAAAACAAAGGAACCGAGCGCAAAAAATCTGAAACAAAAATAATTGATAAAAAAGAAGAAGAACCATCTATTAATATTTCCCGGAAACCAAAGTATACCGCACCTAATGATGGTCCTCTGATCGCAATCAAACCTCCAATTATTGTTAGAGATCTTGCTGAAGCAATGAATCGAAAACCATTTCAACTCATTGCAGATTTAATGTCATTAAACGTATTTGCTAATGTCAATCAATCCATAGAAGAGCCGGTTGCAAGAGAAATTTGTGCGAAAAATGGTTTTCGTTTCAGACTAGAACGTCGAGAACGTGGAGCTGGATTAGCTAAATCAGATATCAAGAAAAAAGTAGTTCTTGATTCCAAAGACGAAGATGAAGACCTACAACTAAGAGCCCCAGTGGTTACAATAATGGGGCATGTAGATCACGGAAAAACTACTTTGCTTGATGTTATTCGCGAATCAAATATTACTGCTGGAGAAGCGGGTGGGATCACTCAACATATTGGGGCTTACACTATCAATGTCCCTAATCCAGAAAATCGAAAAAAACTAGAACAAATCACCTTTCTAGATACTCCTGGGCATGCTGCCTTCAGCGCAATGCGTGCGCGTGGAGCTAACATTACAGATATTGTGATTTTGGTCATAGGTGCGGACGATGGAGTGATGCCACAAACCATGGAAGCATTAAGTCACGCACAAGCTGCTGAAGTCCCAATCATTGTTGCAGTAAACAAAATTGACCATCCATCTGCCAACCCAACAATGCCTCGCACTCAACTTCAAGAAAAAGGATTAGTATGTGAAGAATGGGGAGGTGAAACAATTTTTGTGGACATATCCGCATTAAAGAAGACCAATATAGATAAGCTGCTAGAAATGGTCCTTCTTCAAGCAGAAGTATTGGAACTGAAAGCCAATCCAAACCGAAAAGCGATTGGCAATGTTGTCGAATCCGCAATGGAAGCTGGAGGTCCAACAGCCACCTTACTAGTTCGAAAAGGCACTCTGAAAGTTGGAGATATGATGGTATGCGGTAATTTTTATGGAAAAACACGAGCATTAATCGATCACGCAGGCAATCGAATAAAGGAGGCTGGCCCATCCAGTGCCGTGAAAGTTCTCGGTTTAAATGGTGTCCCTGAAGCAGGGGCAGAGTTCAATATTGTTCCTAACGAAAAAGAAGCTCGAAATATATCAGAGGAACGTATTTCAAAAGATCGCGATGAATCAGCCGACAAAAAACGTAGGATGACACTTGAAAATTTGTTTAGTCGAACTCAATCGGACTCTATTAAAACACTCAATTTGATAATTAAAGCTGATACACAGGGCTCAGTTGAAGCAATTGTAGACTCTATTAAAAAAATTGATAGCGACAAAGTTCAAACAGAAATTATTCACTCAGGTGTAGGATCCATTTCAGAATCCGATGCTACACTTGCTAGTGCTTCTGACGCCGTAATTTTGGGATTTCATGCAAAGATCGATACAGGAGTTGGAGAAATAACAAAACGTGAAGGCATACAAATAAAATTATATGCTATTATCTACGAATTAATTGAAGAAGTTAAAGAAGCCATGGCAGGATTGCTTGACCCTTTAATGAAGGATGTTGCTACTGGCCAAGCAGAAGTCCGTAAGATTTTTGAGCTCAGTAAAGGAGGCAATGTCGCAGGCTGTGCTGTAATAAATGGAAAACTTGTCCGCGGTAAAATGCGAGTTCTTCGTAAAGAAGAACTAGTTTATGAAGGAATCTCTCACACACTAAAACGATTCAAAGACGAGGTCAACGAAGTGAGATCTGGAATGGAGTGTGGCATACGTCTTGATGGATTTGATGAATTTAAAGAGGGAGATATCATTGAGTGCTACACTCAAGAAAAAGTCTCTCAGTCTTTATAACACCTCTTTCAAATGCCAAATTTGCGCCACATGCGCGTGCGCGAGCTGATAAAACGAGAACTGAATGAAATATTCCGTCGTGAGTTTCCTGTTGAACTCGGTATGATTAGTGTTAGCGAAGTTGGCATTTCTAACGATTTACACTCCGCTAAAGTATATGTATCTTCAATCGGTGATGAAAAGGCTCAACATAAGGCATTTCGCACAGTTCGCAAATCAGCAAGCAAAATTCAATTTCAACTAGGCCAAGTAGTAGCTCTAAGATATACCCCTAAACTAAAATTTGTCATGGATGAAGCTCGCAATCGAGGAGATCGCGTACTTCAAATTCTAGATGAAATACAACAGGACTCTCTAGTCGATAATCCTGATGAAAACGACCAGACTAAAAATTATTGACCGCATATTATCTGTAATAAACAGAAGCCACACAATCGCGGTTTGTAGTCATATGCGCCCTGATGGTGACTGTATAGGGTCTTCTCTGGGCCTAACTCTTGCACTGCTTGACTTAGGCAAAGAAGTAACCTGCTGGAATCAAGACCGATTACCTTCAAAATTAGAATTTCTCGACACTGATCAGATCATTCAAACTCCCCGACAGATTAAACGCTCTTTTGACTGTGTGATTACTGTAGATTCGGCCAGCATTGAAAGACTTGGTACTGTTTATGAGTACATTAAAAATCGAGAAATACTCATCAATATCGATCACCATACTAGTAATACCCGTTTTGGAGACATAAACTGGATCGCTAGCCGTGAACCATCCAGCGGGGAATTAATTTATCGGCTTATTAAAGAAGCAGGATGGAAAATAACACCACGTATAGCAGATTGCCTTTTTACAGCAATCTCAACAGATACTGGATCTTTTCAATACCCTACCACGCTACCAGCAACTTACTATGTAGCCGGCGAATTAGTAAAAAAAGGAGCAAATTTGGGGAAAGTTTGTGATGAAGTATACCAGTCATACCCTCTCTCTCGTGTTAAACTACTCCAGCAAGTATATAATAAGTTTAAACTTATCGAAGAAAACCAAATCGCCTATTTTTGGCTAACAAAAAAAGATTTTGAAAAAACTGGAGCAACAGCTAGTGATACTGAAGGATTAATCGATCATATTAGGGCAATTAAACCTGTAGTTGTTGCATGCGTGTTTGAAGAATTGGAACCTGAACTAGTTCGGATCAGCCTACGCTCAAAGGACAAGAATTTGAATGTAAGTGATATCGCTGGAAAATTTGGTGGAGGCGGACATCAAGCTGCAGCTGGAGCGAGAATTACTGGTAAGCCTTTGAGTATTCAGCGACAAGTAATCACGGCTATTCGTAACGGACTCAAGTCACGAGGATCATGAGCCTAACTACCCTCGACGGTATTCTTCTCATTGACAAACCAGCGGGGCCGACCTCCCACGATATTGTAGATATTGTTCGCCACAGTTACAGTATTAAAAAAGTAGGACATTGCGGAACCCTAGACCCCGCAGCAACAGGTCTATTGATACTAGTTCTTGGCAAAGCAACAAAACTTTCTGAGAAATTAATGTCTGATGACAAAGTGTATGTAGGATCCATAAAACTCGGCGAAACGACTAATACATACGATGCAGAAGGACAAGTAGAGTCGATTCAGCAAATTCCAGACTTAACAATTGAAAGATTACAAGCAGAGGCAAATAAATTTCTTGGCGATCAAATGCAAATCCCACCAATGGCAAGCGCTATCAAAGTTAACGGTACACCCTTGTACAAAATTGCTCGAAAAGGTCAAAAAATCGAACGCAAAAAACGTTTTATTCACTTATATAAATTCCTCATATCCGAATATAAAGCACCATTCGCATGGTTCAAAGTTGCCTGTACAAAGGGCACATACATTCGTTCACTTGCAAACGACTTTGGACAATCACTTGAATGTGGAGGACATCTTGCTGGACTTAGACGTACTGTATCAGGGAAATTCAAAGTTAGTAACGCTACACCACTTGAAACACTAACTTCTTTTTCCACCGCAGAATTAGCCAAACATATTATCCCAATATCAAAACCTTCAGATATTGATAAATGAAACAGCTCACCCAACCTAGCGATTTATGTAATAGCAATCGTGAAGTTTGCTTAGCAATCGGAATGTTTGATGGCGTACACCTTGGCCATCAGCAAGTATTAAAACAAACTGTGCTTGACGCTTCTCAGAATAAGTCATTACCAGTTGCTGTTAC
>JAYZHR010000045.1:0-5301 GCA_036166355.1 Verrucomicrobiota bacterium
GGGGGAAGGGAAAGTGGATTTGTTCCGCCTTCTATTGACGGTGAAATTTATGCTGTCGATGTGCAGTATAATGGGAAAATATTGATAGGCGGTAGTTTTGAAAAAGTTAATGGAGAATCAGTGCTTAATTTTGCAAGGCTTAATCAGGATGGATCGCTCTGTGAGTCGTTTGATCCCGGTTCTGGCCCTAATGGTTCGGTGCATGCCATAACTATTGATGATCATGGTATATTGATTGGGGGAATATTTGTTACTTATGATGGAATATCATCCAGACGAATAGCTCGACTTGGTTATGACGGTAAGTTGAAGGCAGATTTCGATATTGGTCTTGGATTTGACGGACCTGTTCAAGCTATTCATAGAAGAGTAGATGGTCGATACTTGGTTGGAGGATCATTTGGTTACTTTAATGGGGTTATTCAAAATAATATATCCTTGGTTAATGCTAATGGATCAGTTGTAGAGAATGACTTATTAATGCTGCAATTAAATGGAGCAGTATACGGAATCTCGGAGTTGGCTGGTGGTAGTAGTATTTTTGGTGGGTCATTTACGAAAGATAATAAGGATCAAGGTTACAATAGTTTTGCGTTGCTTCATCAGATATCGAGCATCAAGCCGCCTAGGCTTGGTATTATGCTTGATGATGCCGAGAAATATGAGTTGTCCATATCTGGAGCCCCTGGAGAGATCTATCACGTTGAATTTTCAAGCAATTTAATGGAATGGTTGGGACTGACTAAAGTAGTTATTCCTGAAAGTGGAAGTACAAAGATAGAACTTGGTAGTTCTGTAGGTAATAAATATTTCCGGGCTGTTTATAGGGAATAGCCTTAGAAGGCTTTTCTCCAAAGTCAGCCTATGTTTTTTGGAAAAATATGACCGGAGGGACGACAAATAATCTGTCGTCCTTTTGTTTTGTGAAACGGACAGTTTGTCATTGTTAACATTGTCTGGTTTTGGTTTTAACGAATTAAAAAATGAAAAAAGTTATGTTCAGTGCTGCCATAACGGCAGTTTTTGGCTGGGTGGCCTTTAGTTTTATGGGTAGCCAGCAGGTGAGTTCGGAGACTGTCCTCTCATCACATATGCATCAAGTTTCTCAGAAGTCAGTAGACAAGAGTTCAAATTTACCTGTCAAGGCAGACACGAAAATGGATTGGGAGACTATAACTGCACAGGAGGTTTCGTCTTCCGAAAATCACAAAATTGATTCTGTAAAGGATCCCATTGGAGCTTTCCAGCGTTGGGCGAATGATTTCATGTTGGGTACCGGGGATGAATTGGAGGGAATTCTTTTAGCCAAGGCTAGGCGGAATAAAATGGTTGAAATGATTAAGGATAATCCTGCTAAAGCCGTCGCTAATCAGGTGGATATTGATACGCGTGAAGCTTTACCGAAAACCATTCGTGAAGAACTAGAGCGGCCGGTTCATGGTCGTGGGCGATTTGATTCACAAACAATTTCCCGTTATTCCAAATCAGACCATATTGCTGAAGTTGTGTCTCAGTATCGTGGGCTTGACCCTCGTTTGGCTAGGTTAGGAAATTCTTCAACCGATCGGTTGGTTCAGGACAATGTTCAATCCATTACGCACAATGGGGAAACATATACTGCTCATACTTATGGAAGGCTTCGTGGTTTAGCTTCTCAAGAGAATATGCTTTTCAATGGAATTGTGTTGGATGGGCATATGGCAGTCGATGAATCGCCGGTTCGTGTGATGGGGAAAACCAGCAAGGGTAACGCTTTGGCGACCGGTCAAGTTGAACCAGAATCACGTGATCCAGTTACGGGAGAACGGGTTAACTTATTAACAGGTGGATATCTTACTGAAGTTGATGGGAACTATTATGTGCTATCTCGAAAAGAGAATGCAGTCAAGTTGGGCTACCGCCTAATGGGTGCAGAGGCTGGCGTGAGTCCTGATCCAGGTCGTTCTGATGATATAAAGGCATGGAATAAGGTCAGTACGCAGGGCAATAAAAATGTTTTAATCATTCGCCCCAATTTTGCAGATGACTTGGCTGAACCGCCTAGCATTGCTGAAATCGAGGGAGCCATGAAGGAAGTTAACGATTTCTTTGTGGAGTCTTCATACTCGACACTTTCCTTTACCACTACTGTTACACCAACACTGACACTTCCAAAGAGTAAATTATGGTATGAGCAAAGAGGGCAAACCTTGATCAAGGATTCTGCAATCGAGCAGGCTCAACTGAGTGGATATATTATATCTGATTACGATATTATACTAATAGCTATTGATGATCTTCCTGGTCCTGCATTCGAAGGGTGGGTTGTGGTGAGTTTTGGTGATGGTCTATTTATCAAGGGTGGTTATGTGGAGGCGATCTGCCGGAATCTTGCCTCCATTTTACTAGGAAATACTCAGACGGCAGATTATTGGGATACAGTGGCTCCACCTAAAATTGAGCCAGATCCAATGGCTGAAGATCCTCCAATTCCTCATTCTTTATCTGACCTAATGGGCAGGGATAGTGTCCATGGTCCTGGTAGCTTGGTTTATGAGAAGGATATGTGGAGTTTAATGGGCGGTGGTAATCGCCAATTTAATGCCCCAGCCAAGCATACTTTAGGTTGGTTGCCAGCCTCTTCAATAGCAGATATTAGCGATTCCAAGACCGTCCGGCTTTTTGCCTATGATGTACCAAAATTAACTGGGGATGGGATGCATGCTCTTCGGATTGTTAAGGATGAAAATATAACTTACTGGTTACAGTATAGAGTTTCTAATAAGCGTAGTCGATGGTCTCCAGGAGGTGAGAGTTTTCTTGATTCATCTGGAGAGGAAAATTTGATTTCACCAATACAAGATCATTGGTCAAAGAACGGTCTGCAATTGTTATGGGAGGATGGTTTTTCTTTATCCAAACTGCTTGATGCCTCGCCTGGCAGTGCTGGTTTAGACATGGATTCCCCGTTAATGGTTGGCCGAACATTTGTTGAGCAGAGTATAGGTCTTTATGTCACTCCAGTCGCTCAGAGTGAGCCTGAGGAAGAGGTGCCTTGGATTGATGTAGTAGTCAATGTGGGATCATTTGCTGATAATAATTCTCCAAAACTAGAGATAAACGCATCTGAAGTTGCTGTTGATGATGAAGATGAAGTTACATTCACTGCTAATGCATTGGATCCAGAAGGGGATGAGATTGGAATATATTGGGACTTTGGGGATGGTAATTATGCCTATAATCAAACCGAAGTGACTCATGCATTTGAGGATGATGGTGAGTATCTTGTGCGATGCGAGGTAACGGATATGAAAGGGGGGCACACCAGTCGCTATGTAATAGTGACCGTAGGTTCTCCAGGAACATTACGGATTTCTGGAAAAGTTATTTCGGATATTGGTCTTCCGGTTGAGAATGTTCAAGTGGCTGCTCAGGAAGCTGTTGCTGGAGATCCTGAGGCAGAGTTGATTGAGCCTGTTCTAAGATCATTCACAGACGAGGAAGGTAATTTTGTGATCGTTGGAATTGAGGAGGATAAGTCCTATGCACTCAATGCCAATCTTTATGGATATACAACCAGTCCGGTGGGATTCAGTATTCCACTTGAAGTAAATGATATGGATGCGGCTGATCTTCTGTTCCTTGCGACTGAGATTCCAAAAATTAATATTTATGCATCTTCTCCGGCATCTGCTGAAGGCCAGGCATTGCCTACTTTTTTAACTGTTACTCGTACGGGTAGCTTGATGGAGCCGATGGAGGTTGACTTTTTCATGGAGGGAACAGCAACGGCTCAGGAAGATTATGAATTGGCTGGTTTTGGGCAAACTAACATTGCAGATGGTAAATTTTATTTCCCAGCTGGATTAAATCAGGCTCAGATTGAGGTGAAAGTTAAGGAGGATGAGATTTACGAAGGATTGGAGAAAATTGTACTACGAATCAAACCATGGTTTAACAAAAGTTCCGGGAAGCTTATACCACCTAATTGGTACGTTGATGCCATTAATTTGCAGACTAACTATTATCAATCTACTTGGGATTGGATGCCGGGTAAATCTGGAAAGTTAACTTTGGATTTGGGTGATAACGATGTTCCTGCCAAGCCTGAGGTGACATTTGTTGTGGTAGATGAATTTGCAAGTGAAAATGGCAATGATGTGGCGATTCTTCAAATTGATCGGACTGGAGATTTAACACAAGAATTGAGTGTTCCTCTTGAGATATCTGGAAAGGCTCAAAACAATCTAGATTTTGTAGAGCTGCCGAATGTATTTACGTTTGCTGTAGGACAAGGTTCTGGAATAATTGTGATTCGCCCCAATGAGGATAAATATGTAGAGGGAATTGAGGATCTTAGTCTAACTATCTTGGAAACTGAGGCCTATACTCTTGGAAGCAAAAGCAAAGCCAAAGTTCTGATCATCGATAATGAATTGCCAGTTATTAGTATCGCTGCGGTTGATGCGGTTGCGATGGAGGAAGAAGATGCTGATGATGATAATCTTGCGAAGGTTGTATTCACTCGCTTGGGTGATCATTCAACGGATTTATATGTAAACTATCTGGTCTCAGGTACTGCTAAAAAGGCAGATTATAAACCGCTTAGTGGTTCTGTATTGATCCCTGCTGGACAAATAACTGCAGAAGTAGAGATCGAAGCTGTTGGAGATAACGATGTTGAAGGAGATGAGCATGTTGTTATTCATATCTCTGATAGTACTTTATACAACAGTCACCCTAAGAATTTTGCTGTGGTTCTTATTCAGGATTCTCTTCCGGTTGTTAGCTTGGCTTTAGACGGTGATGCTGAGGTGGCAGAAGGAGGGGGTTCTACGACAATGACATTAACTAGGAATGATCGTGGTGGGGAAGAAATCATTGTTAACCTTTCTATTACTGGTACCGCAAATAATCAGTCAGATTATGTCAGTATTGCTAATCAGGTTCGTATGCCTAGAGGGAGGCGTTCGGTAAATATCGAGGTGCAGGCTGTCGATGATACCGTAAGAGAGAATCAGGAAGATATTGTTCTCAAGGTTTTGCCGGGTGAGGGATATAGCGTTGGGACGCAAATGCAAGCAAGAGCCATTATTCCTGAAAATGATGAGAAAAATTTACCTGAAGTTGAGTTTACATTAACCAGTTCGGAAGAATTAGAATCTGTGGGGTATGCCATGGTGCATGTTCGTCTCAGTGCATCTCCTCCTGATCCAGAAGACGGTGGAGATGGTGGAGACGGCGGTGGAGACGGCGGTGGAGACGGCGGTGGAGATGGTGGAGACGGCGGTGGAGACGGCGGTGGAGACGGCGGTGGAGACG
>JAYZHR010000046.1:0-8541 GCA_036166355.1 Verrucomicrobiota bacterium
GACTTGCCTGCTTTTATTTCTATAAATGGCCAGGCAGCTAAATCTGGATATTTTGGTCAAAGTTGTGCCGCATATTTTATTGGAGAGCCGGGGGAAAAGGATCCTTATTTATCTTTTCCTGCAGGTATTACTAATGTGCGAGGAAATAAACGACTTGATTTGTTGGCTAAAATGAATGCTCGCTCCACTAAGAAGACTGGAGCTTTGGATTATAAAGCAACTGATACTGCGGTTAAGGAGGCTGTATCTCTTATGAAAAGTCCTGCCTTGAAGGTTTTTGATCTTAAAAATGAAAAGCCTGAGACGCTTGCCAGATATGGGGATTCTGACTTTGGCAGAGGGGCGTTACTTGCTAGAAATCTTGTAGAGACAGGGGTTCGATTTGTTCAGGTCAACCGTGGAGGATTCGATACTCACTCTAACAATTTTCCTGCGATGGAGAATCATGGTTTGGAAATGGATCCGGCTCTTGCATCATTAATTGAGGATTTGAATGCATCGGGCAAACTGAGTTCTACTCTTGTATTGGTTCTTAGTGAATTCGGTCGAACACCAAGGATTAATAGTAATGCTGGACGTGATCATCATGCTCGATGTTTTAGTTGCCTAGTTGCAGGAGGCGGGGTTAAAGGAGGACAGGTGATAGGGGCATCTGATAAAGATGCAATGGAGCCAGTTGAAAGACCGGTAAAGCCGAGTGATATACATGCTACAGTTTGTCATGCGTTAGGGATTGATCACGAGAAAGAGGTTTATACGCCACAAGATAGGCCTATGGTTCTAGTTAGGGATGGGGCTGAGCCTGTTCACGAATTATTTGGTTGATGTATTTTCTGTTTTTAAATCTTCGCCGCCAACATAGGCGGCGTTTTTGCATAAAATACCAAATATCCTTTGTTCTTTGTTTTTTCTTCTTCTGTCAAATTGGATTAAGCCAAGATGAAGAAGGTCCTAATGATACAAAGCAAAAATTTGCACGTGGATCTATCGTTGAAGATCGAGCCGCTCGACGTTTAATAGAGGCTGGTGATCTTCGCGTAGAAGCAGGCGAGACTGAAAAAGGCTTAGATTTGTGGCGCTCGGTTATTGAAAGATATCCTCGCAGTAAGGTTCGATTTGATGCACATCTCAAACTGGGTGAGTATCATTTAAATGTATTGGCCGATTATTCGAAGGCTAAGGTGCATTTTGAATCGGTCTATTCAAAGCAGAACGAGAATCAAGATCAGAGAGCTTTAGCTCTATTAAAGACTGGGATTTGCCAATTTCAGGCGAGATTGTATGTGCAGTGTTTCAAGGTTTTTCGTCAAGTTATTCAAGATTATCCAACTTCTCCTCATGTTAATAAGGCTTATTATTACATTGGCCTTGGCCACTTTAAGCAAGGTCATTATGGGCGTGCAATAGAGTCGCTAGAAAAAGTAGGTACAGTTATGTCGACAAATAACCTCGGCCAAGCAAAGCTTGAAATAGGTAAACGTTTATTTATTAAGGTTGAAGATGCTGATTTGGCTGTTCTGGATAAAGATGATGTTGTTGAGGCGATATGTAAGACCTCCAGTGGGGATCTGGAGAAAGTAAAATGCATTCCGTTGGGCAGAAATGCTAGAGTTGTTATTGGGTCTTTAATTAGTAAGCTAGGAAAGCCTCAAGCTGAGAATGGAATTTTAGAAGTATCGGGCCGCGATATTATTAATGTCGAATATAGTGATGAACATACGGCTGGCGGGAAGCTTAACCAATCACGGTTACGCAAGTTAACGGTAGCAGGTAATGCTAACGCTCGGATTATGGATGGGGCTTTTGTTGACCCAATAGAAGGTGTTGTTCTTGGAAAGCAGTTGAATGCTCAGGTCGTTGATGTGGATCGAGATCAGTCAGATGAAGCTGATTGGGTTGAAGTTTTAGTTAAGTTGTACCGAAAGAAGACAGCCGATGAAATTGAGGAGGAAAAAAATTCCTCGGCCGTTGAGAATGCACTTCGCAAAGAAGCTTCTGGATTAATAGTGGCAGAAGATGCACCTAAAAAACCGTTGACTGAAGAAGAATTATTTCAACTTGGGCATCAAGTAATTGACGAATCAAAACTTGTTCTTACTGAAGAATTTATAGAAAGGCCGGATCAGGTTTCTTCTCTATCTAATTCTGGAGAACTAGAGGGCAATGAAGAAGTATCTGAAGATTTATCTCCTGGGGATTTGACGCAAGTTGATCCGCAAGACAGTGGGTTTGTTGAGTTGATTGAAATTCAATCCCGGGATGATTCAGTGCACACGGGTTTTTTCCAGGGCTCGTTACCAGTGCGTCAATCTGAAAAAGTCATTGTAGGGGATTCGATATTGCAAGCTTTACCTGGGGATATCATTAGAGTTGAGTATAGTGATGAAATTAATATGTCTGATTCTATTCGGTATTTGACTGCAAGTGCTGTTTGTATTGAAGGTAGTCTCGGGGATGTGCGTGTTGCTAAAGCGCAGATTTCTGATGAAGATTTGAAATTGAGAACTCAGCTCAACACTTCAAAAGCTCTTACTGAAATAGGGAATCATTACAAAGAATTTGGATTGGAAGATCCAGCCCGAGTTAAGTTTCAAGAAGCACTTGAGGTTGCGGAAGAAGCAACGAAGCGTGCATCCGAGTTGAATAGCCTAGTCCTTGAAAAATGCTATGTTCAGCTCTGGGAGATTTATTTTTCGCTTGATAATCTTCGGTTAGCGGTAGCGATGAGTCAGCGTTTAATGCGTGAGTTCCCAGAGAGTACATTTATTGATGACGCGATGCTTAAGCAGGCTGAAATTGCCAGAAAACAGGGCAGTTATAAGGATGCCATCGCGCTTTATGGGAGTTTGCTTAAGTTAAACGCTAGCAATCTCCGTGATGAAGCTCAATTTGGGATTGCTGAGTGTTATGAAAAGATGGCTGAAGAGGCGTCCGGTTCTCGTTCTCAATCGTTATTCGAAAAAGCGTTTGAGAATTACCAAAAAGTTTATGAGCAGTTTCCTGAAAGCAGTCGTGTTGGTGGTGCGGTTGCTAGGGCGGCAAACTATTTTTATCAGCGTCAAGATTATCAGCGAGCCATAGATGTTTTTGAGGGCGTTATAGCAAATCATCCTGATGCAAATTATCTTGATGTAATTTATTTTAATTATGGGAGATGCTTGTATCGAACTGAGCGTAAGAGGGTTGCTCGTCAGCAATTTGATCTATTAGTTTTGGAGTTTCCGGAGAGTAAGTTGGCTTCTGAGGCTAAGCGTATAAGCGATGCATTGGTGAAAGCAGGTTTTTAACGATTAATGAATTATATTTACTTAATGATAATAAGATATTGCGTGGCCTCATTATTCATAATCGTTGCTCTGTCGGAGTCAACGTTGGCGCAAAATATCGAAGATGTAGTAAAGGCTAGAAAGGATATTGCAGATATTCAGTCGAAGCTTCGTTTGTCGAATGATCGTTCTAAGCAAGGTGCTAAGTTGTTGATGGAGTTAGTTGAGTTGTCTGATGAATTTGGTCGGCCTTTCACGCTTATTCAGGCGGCCAAGCGCTTTGTTCTCTCGAATCCTGAGCATGAACGGCATCCTGAAATTATGTTGAGATTAATTGATGCTCAATTAGTTGTAGGGCGTGACAAAGATGCTATCTCAACTGCGCGACAATTTATTGACCGCCATGCTAATCATGCTGAAGTAGCGATGGTGCATCGTCTGTTGGCTGATTTATTTAAGCGTGAAGGTCAAATGGCTGCTGCTGCACAGGAGCAGGTTCAGGCATTCGAGAGTAAAAATGGTCATTTGGCCGATGCTGCAAGGGCTATTAGATACTATCGTAAAGATAATAATCACCGTTCCTTTGGCTCTGCGGCGAAGATTGCAATTCGTTTTCTTTCGGAGGATGCCGATTTGCCTACGAAAAAAGAAGCCGTACATCTTGCTGTCGATTCTGCCAAGCGCTCTGGTGATAATGAGTTGATAATAAATATAGGCCAGAAGATTAATGATTCTTCAATTGTCTTTGAGCAAGATCTGAAGGTTGATCTGTATAGAATGCTTTCAGGTGCTTATTGGTCTCAAAAACAAACAGATCAGGCTCAGGGATATTTAGCTCAATTGCTTAAAATATCACCAGTATATAATGACTTTAAAGTCTATTTTGAAAGAGCTCATTCTGCCAGTTGGGCTGCTGCGAAGTCACAGGTTGTTTTTGAAGAATTTAGAAAGCAGCAGTTTTCAGATGCACAACAGTCTAATATTATTGGATATCAAGCGTATGCAAATGCTAGAGATAAAAATTTTAAAAAAGCAGCAGAGTTGTTTTTAGAGGCGGCTAAGCTAGATGCAGATATTCATCAATCACCCAGATCTTATGTTCGTTATGCAGCTTCAGCAAAAATTGATTTAGCGACCATTGAGCGAGAACTGAATTCGATAATTCTTAATAAATCAGATAATTCATTTTATGCCTATTATGCACTTGCGTTTGACCTTTATCGTGACCGAATGAAAGAAACTGGAAAAGCGCAGAAAGCTGTTCGTGTGCTTCTTCAAGGTTTCCCAAAGATTAATAATAACGGATATGTCTCTGCTATGAACTGGCTATTGGACGCGGCGCCGTCGGATGCCATTTTTAATGAGGATGCGAAACTAATATATCAGTTGCTTATTAAGTATGCTCAATTTTCGTCTTATCGGGATTTCTTTAAAGAATGGCAAAAGCGTAATCGTACTAACAAAAAATTGCGCAGTCGGGTCCAGGTCGCTGCTGGTTTTGTTAAGCAGCTTTCTGATGAGCCTGTAATAAAGCTTTGGAATAATGTTAAGTCCAGTGGCAATAAGTCGGTACAGGCGAGGGAGGCATTGTTGGCTGAAGAGTTGGAAGATAAAGTCCGTGATGAGCTGCTTTTGAGTCTAGCTTACGATTATCGGCACCGTCTTAAGGATCGGAAAAAATCTGTAGAATATTATTCGCGTTTGGTTAAGCGTAAGCCAAAGGATTATGGAGTAGCTAGATCTTGGGTTGAGGCAGCTCATTATTATGGCTCCAATGCTGAAAAGTCTGAAGCGGTTCGATTTATGTTAGGTTTGGCTCAGCCCAATAATGACCACTCGATTTGGCAAATGATGCTTGAAGCCTGTGTTAAATTGGATGATCCCGTTTTAGGTAAAGACGTTTTTGAGTGGCTAAATGAAACTCAGTCTAATTTTGGCTTAATTCAAGCTAGATCGAATAAATTGGGAAGCCTTTTGGTTGAATTAGGTTTGTTAAGTGAAGCGAAATTGTATTGGGAGCAGGCTGCTTTTTTGAACTTAGGTACGGACGAGGCTTCTGCTTGTATCCATAAATTACTAGAGCGAAGCCCCGGTCTGTCGGCTAGTGAAGTGCTTCTTAAAAAGTGTATGAATCAAGTTAGTCAGAATTACCTTTGGTATGCTGTTCGTTTGGCGGATTTAAAATTTTCTAACAAGAACTGGGATGAGTTTGAGGCCATCTTGTTATTGGGCAGGCAATTAGTTGATGAACATATATTTATTCCATCTCAAGTAGTAGATGATTGGTATTGGGTGCGTTCATGGATCCGTGAAATCAATAGTAATTCAGATTTAAATAAAGAAAAAAAACAACAACTTTTGTCGGTGATAGAATCAGTTCGAGTAGGAGCAGGCTCCTCAGTTGCCCGTTTGTCTTTGGATGAAATGAGTCAATCAGGAGAGCTTGTGACTGGATTGCAGGGGCAAAAGAAAACATGGGAGGCTGTTATGTGGGCTCAAGATCATCAAAGTCATTGGGATCAGTTTATGCCTTTTGCAGAAAATTTTTTGAAAAACAATCGGTATGCAAGAGCGTCCACACTATTAACTGCGATGCTTAATAAAATTTCTAGAGCTGATGACGGTCGTAAGAAGGTGGCTCGAGATATGGTTTCTAGACTTTTTACTATTACCAGTGAATTTGAAATGGATTTGGATGACGGTAATCCGCTTGCACCTCTTCTCCGGATAGGAATGCTTATGCAAATAGGGGATCGTTCAGCGGCAGTCGATCAGTACATAAAACAGAGAAAGTTGTTTGATCAGAGATTAAAAGAACTTCCTACTAGTATAGTTTTGTTTGCTGCTAATTTTGAAATTGAAGCATCTAATGAAAACGGATGGTCTCGTGCTGAAGAAATGCTTCGTCTTTGGTTGGTTCATAACAATGAGTCAAATCAGTCGGCTTCGGATGACCAGTCGGCTGTCCAATTATTACTCGCCAAAACTTATTTTGAATCTGGTCGATATGATGTTGCGAGAAGCGAGTACACGACTGTGTTAAATCAGTTTCCAGCTTCTCAATCGGCTACTGATGCTCGGTTTGGTATAGCTCAGTGCTATGTTGAGCAAAAAGTATTTGATAAGGCTGAGGAAATTTTCATGGAGTTACGTGAATCAAAATTACCGGAAGTAAACTTACGTTCAGAATTCATGATGGGAGTAATGGCGATAAGGCAGGGGGATTTTGATATGGCTCGTGATATGTTTCAGTCTGTCTTAGAGCGAATGCCTGATAATGAGCTTGCAAATGAAACCTTGTATAATTTGGCAGAGGTATATGGGATAGAACAAAGGTTTTTAGATCAATTAAACATGCTTCGTACCATTGGTCGATTAGGCCAGCAATCAAAGCGTTGGCATACACCAGGAAACTCTTTATTTATTATTGTTCATGATAGTGATTTGGGGATTAGTCGTGGGGATTCTCAAATTCCTGTCGCAGTGACTTCCGATCCAGGAGGAGATAGTGAGAGAGTTATGCTTTCCAGTGGTAGTGCTGGAAAGGGTTTATTTACAGCTGAGATATCCACGATTTTAGATGAGGCAACTGTTGATGATGGAGTGCTTCAGATAACAGGTGCAGATGCTATCTATGTAGATTATCCAGAGGAATTTAAAAAAGAGTTTAAGGATCAATTGCCGCAAATTGAGGTCATTAAAATAGCTTCTGATGCAGTTTTTGCTGCAGCTAGTCAAAGAATTGAAAATGAGAAAAAAGAAACTGTTACAGAACAGTTGTCACGTGAGACTGATGTTGTTGAAGGGGATTTACGGAAGTCTGTTCAGCGAGATGCATCTCAAATTCGACCTGGAAATTTAGTATATCTTCGAGTAGAGGATTACGATCGTGATAAGGGAAGTGGGATGGATGAAATACAGGTAAACTTGTCCACCAATAATGGTGATAAGGTTACCAGTGTGTTAACTGAGACCGGTATTCACTCAGGAATTTTCGAGGGAACAGTTCCTACGGCCGAAATGCCTGCTAGTGCAATTGCAAGTGATGCAGCTATTAATCATGGTCCATTATTGTCGATTGACCATGACCCTGAATCTTATTGGATGAGTGAGCCGGATGGTGATCCTAGGAAGTGGCTTATGATTGATATGAAGGATATATACCCTGTCGATTCAGTTGAGTATTTATTTGGCGGAGAAGAGTCAAATTTGCCATTGAGTGTTAGGTTGCTAGGGAGTCATGATGGAAGATTTGAATACGAGGTAGCAAGGTTTCCGAATGTGCAAAAGAATGAGTCGATTGTCTTAGGTAAGGGTAAAACAATTCTTAAAAAACAATCAAAATGGAAGTATCAGGATGCTGGTAAAGATCTTGGTAAATTTTGGAGAGAAACGAAATATGATGATAGTGAATGGAGTGAAGGGAATGGTCC
The DNA here is from genome assembly GCA_036166355.1 of Verrucomicrobiota bacterium. GTDB lineage: Bacteria > Verrucomicrobiota > Verrucomicrobiia > Limisphaerales > UBA1096 > UBA1096. Next base: position 7,700 of record JAYZHR010000046.1, read on the forward strand.
GCTTGGTTATGGTGATTTAGGATCCATAAAGCCAACGACCTTGGTTAGTTATGGGGAAAACTCTAGTGAAAAATTTCCCACAACTTACTTTCGTAAATCATTTCAATATAATTCAAGTTCAATTGGATTAGCTTCAGCGTTATCAGCACATGTTCTCTCTGATGATGGTTTTGTTTTGTATCTTAACGGTATCGAGGTGGCTCGCAATAATTTGCCGGAAGGCGAAGTGCAATATAGCACATTGACTCTTGGTAACAGGAATAGCAATGAAGAGGATAAATATATCGAATTCCCTATTTCTGTAGCCGCTTTGCGAGATGGGGTAAATGTTCTTGCAGCCGAAGTGCATCAACCAAACGGAACAAGTACTGATCTTGGGTTTGATTTGGAGCTTTCTGTGTTTAGTGATAAAGCCCCTGCTGGAATCGTGCAGAGGATATATCAATTAAAGAAAGGCGAAATAATTACCAACTGGAAGGATGCAGTTAGTGTTATTAATAAGGAATCTGCTTTAGTAACTAATGAGGTTGATACGCTTGAATGGTTTCCTCCTGAGTTAAATGAAATTAAGCCGAAACAAAAAAATAAACTATCCAATTTAATTGTTTGGAATGGCCAGTTTGTTCAGCGAAGGCCTGGTGCTGTTCGCTTTAAGGTAGATGCTGATGTAGGAGGGGTAATGATTGGTGGCCGATTGATTGCTTCAATTGATCAAAATATTGAATTAGCTGATGTGTCAGATGTTTATCTAGAGGCAGGTTTGCATTCTTTTTTGGTGATAGGATGGGTAAATGATGTTGATTCTGGTGTCAGTGTTCAGAGAGCAAGGGAAAATTTAGCTA
>JAYZHR010000047.1:0-5060 GCA_036166355.1 Verrucomicrobiota bacterium
CATGTGTTTATTTTTTCAGCTGCAGTTTAACTGCTTGTTTTGGCATCGAATTAATGGCTTCTTGCAGCAACTTTCTTGCCTCGTCAGCACCTTTGTTCTTGCCTCTTTTTATTTCATGTATTTCGCGTCTGTCTTTTGAAGAGTATAACTTTCCGTTTTGATATAGTTTGAATAATTGGTTTTGAGCCCAGATTATTTCCATCCCGTTGATTCCTTGACCGTGTGGTTTTGCGGCTGGACTATATTTTGGGTAATAATAGTGAAAAATCCATTTCCTAGGCTTGCCTTTTTTTCCAATACACTGAGGCCAAAAGCTTTGTCCGTCTAATTTAATATTTGGCAGAGGAGTCTTAGTGATTTCAGTTATTGTTGGTAGAAAATCAGAAAAATCTATCAAATCGTTGGATGTAATACCTTCAGGTATTGTGCCAGGGCAGTTGACGATAAGAGGAACATGGGTTCCGCCTTGTGTTGCGTAAGCTTTTTCGCCTTTTCGTTGTTCGTTTTTATAAGGGTAGGTGAGATTGCGGTGTGTTCCGTTATCAGTGGTGTAAATTAAAACAGTGTTTTCTCGGAGATTGTTTTCCTTTAAACAATTAATAATTTTTCCGACAATTTTATCTGCATAAAGAGTCATATCTTTAAAATTCGACAACGCCATTCCTTTTCCTTGAGCTGTTTTTTTATCATCTGGTAGGTTGTCAGGGGTTTTGGGAAAAGGGGAATGAACTAGAGCCATCGGATAATAGACAAAAAATGGACTGTCCTTATGGGATTTAATGAAGTCTATAATGAAATTTGAAAAAATATCAGGTCCGTAATGGTTTTTATTTGTCTTAAGCAACTTGCCATCTTGCATAATACTAGGATTCCAGTATCTGGAGCTTCCTGTTCCTGGGTAATTCCATAGGCAGTAGGTGTCAAAGCCGCAATCTGGGGCTAGCGTTCCTCTTTCTCCGTTGTGTAATTGCCATTTACCTGCAACTGCAGTGGAGTAGCCTGCCTTTTTCATAATGTTTCCAAAAGTGATCTCGTCTTTATCTAGTGTTCCAAATTGTGCATAGTTTCTGATTCCGCTTCTTCCAGTCATAATCTTAACTCTACTTGGAGTGCATACCGGTTCAGAATAACAGTGGTTGAACTTTGCTCCTGACTTCGCAAGTTGGTCTAGAATTGGTGTTTTAAAATAAGTGCTCCCATAGCAACCGTAGTTATCGGCTGCTGAATCATCAGCCATGATTAGTATTACATTAAGTTTTTGAGATTTTTGTTCACAATGAATTAATTGGTGGAAACCCAATACAAAAACTGAAAGAAGGAATCGTTGAATACCCATAATAATTAATTTAAAGGCACTGAGGCCTTGCTGGAGAGGAACATCATATCCGCATTGTTAGGTGAGGGAACAACAAGGGGTATTGATTTGTTGTTGACGGGTGGCGTTGTTCGCTCGTCAAGCCACTTACGAGTTTCTACATGGCCATCAGCAAAAGAAATTGTGCCAGCTCCATTATGGTTGCTTGCAGGATAATCAATTATGTAAATTCTATTCTGAGAAACATTGTCATTCATTGCTACAGCGAGATCTCCAAAATTTATACTGTCAGGGTGTTCGGTTATAAAATTATATGCATTGGAATGTCCCATTACATTGATATCGGATAATTTACGAAACACATGATATTTCCTCTTGGTTATAAAACTAAGCCAGTCATTTCTAGAATTCATAGCCTGACTAAGCGAAACACTCCTGACTCTGGATGATATTTTGCCTCTGTTTTTAACAGTGCTTTTGTCTGAAGGGCAGCGATATATACCAGGTGATTGTGTGTACGGGGCGAGTTTCGCGTATTTTGGATCCATTAATCCGTCCAGATTTGTGTTATGTGGATTATTTGGATTGTAGTCAATTATTCCGCGCACCCATCCACTTCCGTTTGCTGTTAAATCATTCCACACTAAATTATCATCAAAATCATTTGCATATAGTATCCATGCTAAGTCCAGTTGTTTGAGATTAGACAAGCAAACAGTGTGCTGGCCTTTGCTCTTTGCTTTTGCCAGTGCTGGTAAAAGTAAGCCTGCCAAAATGGCGATAATGGCTATGACTACTAGTAGTTCTATGAGAGTAAATGCCTTTTTCATTTTTCCTGAAAATTAAATCCTTCTTCTCAAATCTTGTTCAAATGATTTTCTGACATCTTTTCCATGTTGTTCTATGCTTTTTTGATGCTCATATTGTTTTTTGTTGTTTTCCCACTGCTTGAGGATCTCTTCTTTGGAGTTTCTAACCTCGTTTTCTTTTAGCTCTTTTCCACACCATGAACACTGAGGCAAAACTGAAGCCATGAGAACTTTATTACAATGCGGGCATTTTTTCATTAGTGTTTATTTATATAGTTAGGTTGCTTTTAGAAACATTTTTAAAAAATGAAGACCTTCATCCATAAAGTTTTCAATATCCTCAGGTTTAACTCTTTTGCCTGGTCGATAGAACACGAGTTGATTTCCGCCTCCTTCTAGACTTATTTTTTCCTTGGATTCTATATATTTTATAAGATTATCATTAAATAATTGTCGAACGGATGTTTCGTTGTCTCCCTTTAGTAGATATTTTTTAGAGAATCTGGGATGGGATTCAAAATCAATATCTTGATAACCAAAGGCACCACCAATTTTGTGGAACAATCCTTCGGGGCGCATGCTGAAGTGTGGTAAATAAAGTTTTGAAGAGTAAATGCAGAAAACACTTTGGCGAGAAGTATGTGAGTGTTGGCCGCCGCCTGTTGTGTATTGGTAATCAAAAACAGCTAACTCAGAGCCTTCAGTTTCTCCTTCCATTAAATTTTTTATTTTCTTTGAGCGTCCTATTGAAAAGAGATGTAATTGGTTTAAGCGATTAAATAGTTCTGAATTTCCTTTGGGTTTAAAGTTTAGTTTAAGGGAGTTTGAAGCTGCAGATAACTTTTGGGTTCTCTTCTTTTCCATAATCCACCAAACATATATTATTATGCCGATAATAAATAGAGGTATTAGTGACCAAATAAAGGGGTTCATTTCCTGTGTATCTTACTATTTCGGAATCAATAGACTAGTTTATTTATGCTTTAATCGTTGAATGGAAAGATGGATTATTTAAAGATACGTATTAAGTGAAAGGTTGGGCTGCGATGTTGTTGGTTACTCTACTGCTGGGGGGTTGTAGTGTTCCATTGCCGGGGTGAAATATGTGTCAACGAATAATTCTAATACTCCGAATTTCCATCCCGCAAAAAACACCATGGAAAATAGTAAAACGACTGAAAATAGGTATATTTTATATCCTTTTGACATTTGCTTTAGATTTTATATTTAGATTTAGCTGCTTTTCAAGATGTGCTGGTTAATACGCTAAGATTAATAAGATTAAAATAATTAAATTGATTAAATAAATTGTTAATAATAATACTCCTTCATGGAGTTAAATGATAAGAAAAAAACAATAGGTCTCCGTGCTTTTTCAACCGTCGAATTGCTGGTGGTTGTGTCAGTGATTTTAGTGCTTCTTGTATTAGTTATTGGATTAGGGGTTATTCTCCCTTCTTTATCCAAAGCTAAGGCTAAGGCGCAACGAATAGCATGTGTGAACAACCTTAAGCAAATCGGTGTTGCTACTCGTATTTATGCGACCGATAATCAAGATCGTTTCCCATGGCAAGTCCCTGCGGAGGAAAATATTAATGGGCGTACTTATTACGGGTCAGCTGATTCTCTTGGAAAGCATGAAGAGAATTGGAAGCATTGGCAGTCTCTTTCAAACGAATTATCCAATCCAAAAGTATTGCGTTGTCCTCGGGACGTAAATCGTAGGCAAGTAAGATCATTTTCTAATAGTACTTTTGGAGGGGAAGACGGGAATTTAAGTTTCAGCTATTTTGTTGGATCAGAGGCTGATGAAGCTAAGCCAAGTAATTTGTTATCTGGTGATCGTAATATAATGTTTGGAGACTATAATAATGATAATGATAATAAAGGTGAAATTAAAAAGCTTGGTAAAAGGTTTACCGGAAAAAATAATGTAGAGTGGACAGAAAGTATTCATGAATCACAAGGGAATATGCTTTTGTCAGATTCGTCGGTCCAGCAGACTAGTAGCTCTAAGCTTGCTCAGTACTTAGTAGATTCCTCTGCACAGGATAATGAGATCCTTTTCCCTAGAGGTTTGTGACTTATTTGAATTTTGCGAATTCTATTGTTTCGGCATCCCGGTTGTTGATTAAAAGTGTTTTGCTGTCCAATAGTGCAAGCCCTTGTAATTCGAAATTAAGTTGTCCTGAGATTAATGAGTTATTATCAAATTGGCTGTTAATACGATAGAAGGCTTTTCCATGTGAATGGATTTGAAATGAATTTATTGTTGGAAGATATTCCAAGCCTTGTATCCCGAAAGGAGATTTAAAATTAATCTGATAGTCCTTAATGTGTTTAAATGAGCTGTCGAATTCTATAATTCTGTCATAGTGGTCATTGTCAAAAAAAGATTCAGCTATATAGAATCTGTCGTCGCGATATGCTATTCCTCCCGCGCAAATAGAAAAGTGATTTGAGACATCGTATTTTTTGATTAATTCTAGAGAATGAGGATTGTATACATGTACAAAATGTAAGTTGCTTCCCTGTGCTTCACAGCCACTAACAGCGGCATAAATATTTCCTTTAACATATGTGATGCCTCCGTGATGAAGTTTTAGTTTCGGGCCTGAGAGGAGCAGTTTTCCATTGCGGTCGTATTTGAACAATTGTTGACTATTCTGGACAAATATATTTTTGCCATCTGTGGCGATTCCCTGCTGGCCGTCGTCGCTTGGTCTATGTAGGCGGCTAGTAATGTTTAGCTTGATTTGGTCATGGGATTTTTTTTTTGCGTCGATTTTCGTATTGGTTCTATGAACGCATCCGATAAACACAGAAGATAAAACTGTTATAATTATAAGGTATTTCAATTTGTGAAATTATTAGGCGTTAAGTTTGTTTAAGTATGGTTGATTGCCTATTTCAAAACACTTGAATGATCTATAATC
>JAYZHR010000048.1:0-10780 GCA_036166355.1 Verrucomicrobiota bacterium
TTGAGAAAAATTGCTGATAATATTGAATTAATCAGCGATGAGTTGGCTGCATTAGCCCCGCAGGAGACCGGTTTGCCGGAGCCTCGAATTAAAATGGAGACCGGTCGAACTTGTGCCCAATTGAGATTATTTGCTTCAGTTGCAGAAGAAGGTTCGTGGGTTGGAGCGCGTATCGATCACGCCGATCAAGATCGTGCACCTATACCCAAGCCGGATACGCGTTCTATGAAACGGCCTCTTGGCCCTGTTGCTGTATTTTGTGCTAGCAACTTTCCTCTCGCATTTTCCGTGGCTGGTGGTGACACGGCATCAGCATTGGCAGCTGGATGTCCGGTAATTGTTAAGGCTCATCAATCACATCCTGGAACGGCTGAACTCGTTGGCCAAGCGGTGACAAGTGCTGTTAAAGATAGTGGTTTGCCTGAAGGGATTTTTTCGCTGTTGTACGGACCTGGTCGAGAAACTGGTCAATCTTTGGTGCGGCATCCTAAAATTAAGGCAGCTGGGTTTACTGGTTCTCGGGCTGGTGGTCAGTCGTTGATGAAAATCGCATCTGACCGCCCAGAGCCGATTCCTTTTTATGCAGAGATGAGTAGTATTAACCCAGTTTTTATTTTGTCAGGTGCAATGACTGAGCGTGCTGAGGATTTGGCAACTGGTCTGCATGGTTCCATGACATTGGGGGTGGGGCAATTCTGTACCAATCCAGGCCTTGCAATTGTGGATGATAATTCAAATCTTGAACCATTTATTTCTAAGATCACGGAATTGGTGGCGGCTAGTCCGAGTGCTACAATGCTCAATTCAGGTATCGGTTCAGCCTATGATTCTGGTTCGAAATTATTTGATGGCAACGATGCGGTTGAGACACTTGCACGAGGTGAGGCTGGTGAAGGTCAATGTCAGGCAAGCGCTGCATTGTTTCAGGCAACATCGGATGCCTTTCTTAACGAAGACTCACTCGGTGCTGAGTTGTTTGGTCCATCGACATTGATAGTTAAGTGCGATAGCGGTGATAAAATGTTGGCATTAGCCAGGTCGCTTGAAGGGCAGTTAACTGCAACCGTTCATGGTACAGATGCCGATCTTGAAGCTAATAGTGAGTTGCTAGAAATTCTTGAGAGCAAGGCAGGTCGGGTTTTGATCAACGGTTTCCCGACCGGGGTCGAGGTTTGTCATTCCATGGTTCATGGTGGCCCATTTCCTGCGACATCTGATGGAAGATCTACTTCAGTAGGAACCAATGCAATCCATCGATTTGCTCGAGATGTATGTTACCAAAGTTTCCCGGATTCACTCTTGCCCAGAGAGCTTCAAGAGGACAACCCTCTGGGAATTCGTCGTATGGTTGATGGAGTTACTGCTTGATATGTCTCAAACGCTCCTCGTATTACCAACATACAATGAGGCGGATAACATCCGCCCAATGGTGGAGCGTTTACTTAATCTTGAAACCATAATCGAAATACTCGTGGTGGACGATAACTCTCCGGATGGGACAGGGGTTATAGCAGATGAATTGGCTAAGTTGAATGATCGAGTTCACGTGCTACATCGGCAAGAGAAGGACGGTCTTGGTCGAGCTTATTGTGCGGGTTTTACTTGGGCCTTGGAGCGTGAATATAATTTTGTTTTCGAGATGGACTGTGACTTTTCCCACAATCCGGATGACATCGTTCGTTTTCTGGAGAAGGCTGAATCAGAAAATGCTGATTTGGTTTTAGGTTCTCGTTACTGTGAGGGTATCAGAGTGATTAATTGGCCAATTGGTCGGCTCATGCTTAGTTTATTTGCGGCGAAGTATGTTCAGATTATAACTGGTATGCCATTCACTGATCCGACAGGGGGATTCAAGTGTTTCAGGCGGAGGGCACTGCAGGCGATTAATCTCGATCAGGTTAAAGCCAATGGCTATAGCTTTCAGGTTGAACTAACCCATATCCTTTGGCGTACCGGTTTCAAGGTTGTCGAGGTGCCGATTATTTTCACTGATCGTTTTATAGGAACCTCAAAGATGAGTGGTAAAATTGTTCGGGAAGCGATCTGGATGGTTTGGCGACTTTGGATTCAAAATGGTTTACGCCGGCGACCCCGAAAAAAATAGTCCACTTACTCAAACCAATACGACATTGTTTTTGAGGCAGCCGATTCCTGAGATGTAGATCGAAATGTTATCTCCTTCCTCTAAAGTGAAGTCATCATCAGGTACAATTCCGGTTCCTGTAAGCAGGGCGCTACCAAAAGGGAATTCCTGCGATTGATTCATATATTTGCTAAGTTCATCAAAGGAGCGTTTGATTTGATTTACACTTACTTTACCCTCGAAAACTTTCTTGTCAGCGCGTTCTATGCTTAGGCTGATTTCCCATTGTCGTGCTTCTTCCTCTTTTGCACCGACGGTAATCCATGGCCCTATTGCGCATGATCGGTGGTAGACTTTGGCTTGAGGTAAATACAGAAGGTTTTCACCTTCTATATCACGTGAGCTCATGTCATTGCCTACAGCATATCCTGAAATGATTCCACGTGAGTTCATTATAAGAACGAGCTCTGGTTCTGGTACATTCCACTTGGCATCCCTGCGAATGCCAACTTTATCCCCGCAAGCAACCACTTTTTCAGGGAGTGACTTGAAAAATATTTCTGGTCTGGGGGCATCATAAACTCGATCATATGCAGTAGCACTAAAGTCTGATTCTTCCATGCGAGCGTCTTTGCTGCGCATATAAGTTACGCCTGCAGCCCAAACTTCCTGCATCTCGATTGGGCAAAGTAGATTAACATTATTAAGTGGAATCTCGGGTAGTTTTTCTTCTTTTAAGCTGGATAGGAATTTTTCAGGAGCTTCATTTTCCATAATGGAGGTAATCGACTCCACCTCGGCCGTGGTTAGGTTAAGAAGGGTGTTATCGTCTTTAGCCAGCCCAATATGAACTTGATTGTCCGTATTAACGTAACGGCAGATTCTCATGTGCGAATGGTGTATTTAAGTTAGGGTAGGGTCAATCCTCCCTGTCGCATCGCCATAAATTTCTCTGCCAACGTTGTTCGATTGGGTTGTAGAAAAGAGCCAGAGCACTTAATCCAACCATACAGATGAAGAATATTGTGGCATTAGGAGTTCGTCCGCCCCAGGCCTCCCAAGGCCAAGGAAAACTAAAAAATGCAAAGTTAAGTCCGTGGTATATCCAGACGCTGAAGAGAAGTGTGCTTCGAATAAATAATGGATGTTCTCCGCTTGGTTTGGCCTGCCGTGCAAACCAAATTGCGATAGTTGTGGAAACCAAAATTGGTAGGATCAGATATGTCAGCCAGTTAAGGCTCTGGTTTGCAGGATCGGCCAAGGCCCGAAGTGTCTTTCCGGCAATTGGCAGGAGGGTAATTGGTAACAATTGCAAATAAGGCCACCAGCGCCCTCGTACACATAGGACCAAAGGAATAAGTCCTATCATTAGGCCTAGATCATAGATGCCGTCGATCCAATCAAGTTTGCTGAATTCGACCAAGCCGAGCAGGGATACATGAACTATCAATAAAATTATTATCAGGCAGTTGGGTAGGGGGCTAACATCAGGCTCAGCAGAGACTGCTATTCGGCGTCGATTAATCCATAGTCCAAGTCCAAGGACCGCTCCCATTACTGCTCCAAAAGTGGTTTCCATGATATTCCACCAATTGAAATATTGGGTTAATCCGCCGACAAAACTTTCACGGAAAAAATCGGGATTCCAGGCATTAGTGGCTTGAATGGCTTGGCCAAGTGGAAAACCAAGTGCGCCACCGAGCATTCCCCAGAGCGCTAGATTACGAGCGAGACTGTCGTGTTTTTTTCGATCGGCATATATTATGCCACTTAATAATGCGAAAAGCAGTCCTCCCCAGATTTCAGGGCGATGTTTGGTTGTATCCGGTTCCCATTTCCAGTGATCGGAAAAATACAGGAATGGCAATTGCTTGTTAGTTGGATCGTGAGGAGTATTAAGAAGCCACCAGCCAATTACGACGGCTAATAACATACCTAAAATGAGTAGGAACATTTCAAACGGCTGATAACGTTTTCCGCCCAGTCCTATGCCAAGGAACAGTCCGGCAAAGCCGATCCATATACTTCCCTTGATAGCTAGGCCAAGCATCCCCCATCTAAATGCCTCCCAATTTCCGATCAATGGACCATCGTGTGTGAGGCCAATGGTTTGTCCGTAGGTCATGGAACCGCCAAAACCCATTGCTATAGTGCCTAGAGCTGCGGCCCTAACAACATGAATTGAGGAGTTGCCTGGGCAAAATAGAAAAACTAGCACTAGACTTACCAGTAGGCCTGCGATCATAGCTCCAGTTTCATGTCCGTATTGACCTCGAATACCCCAGCCCATGCCACCTGCCATTGCGGTAGTTAGCATGACCAGCCAAAGCGACGGTTTGGGATTAATGGTTTCTTTGTTCATAATTTGTTTATGGTTCCAGCCAGAGAGCCTCTAACTAATTTTCCTTGCGAATCATCCATGTCATATTTCAGTTCAAACTGCATTGCCTTTGATAAATCTGGTATGGTTAAAACAACGGTTTTATTGTCATTCTTTAGTCTAACAGACTCTATTGCTACGGTATCACGACCGTTCTTTTTTGGATTTAATATTGACCAATCTTTTGAGCCGTATTGATTACTCCACAGATAATTCCACTGTTGGAGTGAATAGCTTTCAGAATCTTCTGCTAACTCTCGATCAAGAGTCGTATCGAATGTGATTTCAATTTTTCCTGGATGTGTAGAGTAGCTAATGGGCTGCCTTAGTGTGCCTCCGGTGAAACGGAGACGTTGAAAACATCCATCATGTACAGCGGAAGTTTGCCATCCTCGCAGGCCTGAAACATACATGTGTCCATCGTGTGGATTGAATCGACCGCGCATTGCCCCAGATAGGTATCGGCCAGGTAAATTGATCATAGCTCCCTGTGTCTTGTTCGAGAGATCAGTCATACCGATCATCGCGGTACAACGTCCGTATGAGAGATGAATTATTTTTCCACCAAGTGCTCCCCAGTGATTGTTTGGGACCCAAAGCTGGCTGCCGGCAGAATTATCCATGACTCGAGGAACAAACGCGAATGGGGCGTCGTACATATCAGGCTTTTTAGCTCGATGATGCATTGGCATGTATCCATAAAATCCACCCTTTCGAGTTGCATCAACTCGTGTTTCTGGCACCCAGCCACCCTGTTGATCTCCGACTGTGACGATATCCTGTGGGCTAATACCCATGCCATTTGGATTTCGAAAACCTGTTGCATAAACTTCCAGCTTTGTCCCATCAGCACTTACACGAAGGACTGTTCCTCCATGAGGATTTCCTTCAGCACACTTTGTGAAATAAAAGTTGCCCTTTGAGTCAGTCTCGAGATTTGTATTGTAAGAGTGTCCTCCGCCGGAAGCAAATACGTCATTGTTAAAATTTTCATAATAGTCTGCTTCTCCATCTTTGTTAAAGTCATGTAGTCTGGTAATTTGATCCCGGCAAATTACAAAGCCTCTATTGTTTACAACCTTTAGGCCGAGTGGTTGAAATAGGCCGGTGGCGTAGCGTGTCCATTTGATTGACTTTAATGTTTCATCAATCCCTGTTACACGCCATATATCGCCATGAACAGTAGCAATTAAGGCAGATTTATCTGCCAGAAAATCGTGTCCGGAAGTAAAAAACAAAGCATTCCAAGGGTTATCAAATGGTAATCGAATAGTATCGATAGCAAATGAATCTCTTGTTTTTCCAATGATACCATTGGTTGCTAATGGGGTCCATATACCTGGCCCTCCATTGGTGTATTTGGAAGGAGAATCTATAGAGGTATTATTAACAATTTGGGTTAATAGTTCTTTGGAATTGCTATAGAGAACTTTGGCTAAGCGTTTTTTATTGCCGGGTGATATGTTTAAATTTACACGATTATTAATTGTCTTTAGTGAGACCCCTTGTCCGATTACTCGAACCCAGAGCTCTTTTGATTCACTGACTATTTTAGCAGTATTAAAATTCAATTGTTCACTAGTAGAATTTGGGTTTGAGGCGATGAGGTTTGAAAGTGTTTTTGAGGATGGTGCTACTTCAATTGTACGCGATAGGTATAATTTATCCCCGACTCCACCTGCCCAAGGGGATTCGAGCACGGTAATGCCACCTATATTGTAATGTAGAACTACACGCTTGCCGTGACGATATAATCCAAGATATTTACCCCATTGACGGGGAAGTGGTCCGCGTTTTTGTGGTCTGGGATCTTCCCAGTTTGATTCATTTGCCCAGCCAACAATATTACCGTTTATGAATATCATTTTACCTTTTGGATCTGGCCAATCAATTAGACCGTACCGTTTGGATTTAAGATCTAGAAAGCCATCTGACCAACTGGAATGATAGCTCAACAACTCGGTGTTGAAACAAAATGTTGCTTGTGCTTTGTCTCCAACCTTTATCGCTATTCCTTTATGAACACGGCCATGAGGGGTGTTGATAGTAGATGTAAGGAATGGTCCTACATTAACTTTTGACCAACGCCCATCAATCCAATCTGACTCGACTTGATCGGCCACGGCTTTCATTGCGGTGGTGGCAGAGCTGTTTTTTTTAGCTTGTGCGAGAGTATCTGTTGTTCGGCTAAGTAGAGCGGTAATCGCCAAAAAAAGCAGTAAAGGCATTTGATTGGGCACTTCGGAATGCTGAAGAAGTACCGCTACATGTCAAGCTACAGCGTAACGCGGGCTTGCTTGCTATGCCGATATTCAACAGTCTTTCTTCCGGGCGATGATTATGAATAAAATAATTATTTATTGTGTCTTGGGAATGTTTTTATTTCCAAACTTCGTCTTTGCGCAACAGGAGACCAATGTTTTGGAGCGAATTGGTATTGAATCGGATCTTTCTGGTTTGGTTGCAGATTGGTCGCAGAAAATTGCTTTGTCTCTGCTTATCCTGATTGGTTTTTGGATTCTTGCGATTGTTATTCGAAAAATAATACGTAAGGCTGGAACCGCTACAGGTATCGATTCTAGTGTAGTTAACTTGCTCGCACGTATCGCAAATGTAGTCCTTTGGGTGATAGGTTTAGTAACGGCTTTAGGTACAGTGGGGATTAATGTTTCAGCGATCGTTGCAAGTCTTGGTTTAACTGGTTTTGCAGTTGGTTTTGCGCTTAAGGATTCAATAAGTAATTTACTCTCTGGTGTATTGATTTTGATTTATCGTCCATTTCGGGTAGGACAATGGATTAGTGTGAAATCCTTTGAGGGTTTTGTAATGGCAATCGATTTGCGTTATACTACACTGGAGCAGGGTGAAGAGAAGATTCTAGTACCAAATTCTCTGTTATTTACTAATCCAATTAGTATTCGTGCTAAATCTGAGTCAGTAAATTGAACGTTGATCAAATTTTAATGTCTTACAGCAGTCATTTTTGACCTTTTAAGAGCAATTTAATTGAAATTTCTTCCAAAAAACACGTTTTGTTTACCAGTTTTTTTACTGGTGGTGTTTTTATGTTCACCTATTGCTTTGGCAGAGAAGGCGCGTTTTTTTTCTTCTAAAGGTGTTTCAGTGCTCAAGTCGCGTACTGAAGAGGTCAAAATTAATTCCGGTCGTGGTCTGTTGAATACAGCCAAATCAGCTAGTGGAGTTCCCTCCGCTCTCTATCCATTGCCAAGTGTTAAGGCGGATCGAGAATCGTCACGTAAATTGCTTGAGATGTTTGATCGTAAGAAAAACTGGATGTTTCATGGGGTGGAAAATTTTAAAGATGAACAGGAAGATTTGTCTGGTGAGGGAGATTCTATAAATGATGATCAGCGTCTTTTTTTAGATTCATATAAAAAATCAAATGGTGTTGTGCAGGGCTTTATTCGTGGTGAAGAAAAAAAATCTCGGACGAATAAAAAAGGCAAGCAGAGTCAAAAGAAAGACTCGAGTTATTTAGATCATGAAGATGAGGACGAAGATAGATTGAGTAAAAATCAAATAAAACTTGATTTAGAATTTGATAAAAAGGATGAGAAGTCTAGTTCTGCGTTTCGCGGAAATTCGCCTTTTGCATCGCGAAATGCGATTACGGATTTTTCCCCATTTGCTCGCCGTAAGAATATTTCTGAAAACCCTTTTAAAATAAAGCAAGCCAGAGACGAATCCGGGGCGAGTCGATTTGTTGGAAGAAAAGAGTCGGTTATTCCGGTTACTCAATTAGGGGAGGGGAGGAAAGCTGGATTTTTTAATTCATCTGGCAATCCATCTAGAAGTGTTTTTGGTGGCAATTCCTTTTTCAGTGGCAAAGATCAGAGCTCCGGAGAAAAAAAGCCGTTTGTTCTTGCCCCGTTGAATTTTGGATCCGGTTTTAATCCTGTGAAATCTACTCCAATCACAGGTGTGGGTGTGGATGAATTGAAAAAAACAGTAATGCCTAATGCTGAGGGCGTGAAAGCCCTTTCTGTAGGCAACCCAATTTCTGGTATCATCTCTCGCCCTCCAAGCATTTCAGTCAAGCGTTCCACGCCGCTTTTATTTCAAGGTAATATTCAACAAGCTAGTCCCGGGGTGCGAGGTGGTTTATTGAATAGCAGCACGCGTTCACCATTTGATAAAAAGCCTGGTGGACGCTGACTTCGCTTGACGTTTGTATTAGCCTTGTGGCCAACTCCTCTTCCTTGAGTGAGGCTGCTTCAAACTCGACATTCCCAGAAGGGGTTCAAAGTCTTTTTTGGTTTTTTTTCCTAAACTTTTTGTCCTGTCAGATCATCATGGACAGCCCGATTTTTATTTATGCAGAAAGTCTTGGGGCTAGCGCAACCATTTTAGGTTTGATTGCTGGGATGACACCACTGATGGTAATTTTTCAAATTCCAGCTGCAGCGCATGTTGGTAGATGGGGATACAAATTTTTTATTTCGACCGGATGGGCGGTTAGGTTGATTTTTGTATTAGGTTTAATGTTTGTGCCTTTGATGGATGGAATATTGAATTCGCAAAGTCAGTTGGCGTTAGTGCTTGTTTTTCTATTTGCGTTTAACATGGTGAGAGGAATTGCAAGTTGCGCTTGGTTTCCCTGGATTCGAGGTTTAATTCCCGAGGATATTCGAGGCAAATATCTTACTTTTGAAAGTGCCTTTGCCAATGCAGGGAGTCTCGTTGCATTTTTGCTTGTGGCTGTATATTTGGGTGAGAATCCAAAAAATGTTCAGTTTAGTTTTTTGTTTGGATTTAGTTTTTTTACAGGGATTTTAAGTTTGGCCTTTATTCGACGAGTGCCGGATGTGTTGCCTCCGAAAGAAGAGTCAGGAAAAAAGCAAGAGGCTCCTTGGCGGGAAATTTTTAGGAATAGATCTTTTAGAAAATTACTTTGGGTAGAATTTTTTATGGCGGTTTCACTCGGAGGGTTGGCAGCTTTTACTGTTAAATATTTAAAGGCTGAAGCTGGGATGCAGGTTAATCAGATAATGTTTGCTTCTGCTGCAAAATTTGTTGGAGCGCTAGGTACTCTATGGTTTCTTAAGACACGATTGGATCGACTAGGTAGTCGGCCAGTGATTCTTTTTGGGATTATCATTGGTTTAATGTGTGTGTTGTTGTTTGGTCTAATTGCCGGCAGGGTGATGTCTTTGAATTTTTATATAGTGGCAGGCTTGTACTTTAGTTTTGGTTTTGTTTTGTCTGCTGTCACAATGTCAATGACACGATTGGCAATGGCTACAGTTCCACGTTTGGGTAGTAGTTATTATTTTGCGGTCTATGCTGTTGTTGGTAATTTGGCTATGGGTATTTCACCAACATTGTGGGGAGTGATGATCGACATGCTTTCTGGGAATAAAGAGGCTTGGATGGGAGTCGAATGGAACGAGTATACAATTTATTTTACTTCTGTGGCCGCAGTGTTGTTTATTACAGGAGCTGCTACTATTCGATTGGAAGAAAATAAGGCGGCCAAGCTGAATGAACTATTTATCGATCTTATTCGTCATTCACCTTTTAGGAGTTGGATACGAAGTTAAACTTTATCTACTAAGTATCACTTCTTGTTTTTGATTTATTTCTTAAAATTAGTTTTAGTAAATTAAGGTCAATATTTTTTGGTTTTAATTATTCTGACCTTTATTGTTTCGACGTTCAAAAAATGGAACAATCATGGTATCTACCACTAGTTGAATAAGATGATAAATGGCAAGTGGAATAGCTCCAATTGGATTGTCGCCGAAGAATTTTTCCCAAAGATAAATACCATTTGGTAGAGTTTTTTGTGAGCCAGAAAAAACCACTGCAGTAGTTGTGTAATTATCAAGACGGAGCAGTAGGCTCATAATAAAGTTCCAGAATAGTAAAACTGCATGGAGTAATGCAGAGACAAGTGTGATCCGAAGTACGATTTCAGTATTCCCTTGAATTTGACCGGTAGCTACTGAGAACCCAGAATAGACAAAGACAAGGATGATGATCTGTGGGACCAGTCGGATTCCCTTGATATATGATTGGGATTTTTCCCAAAAAAAACGACGGATTAACTGTCCTAAGGCAACGGGTAGGATGACAACCTGCAGCATTTTTAAAATCATATTAATGATTGGGAATTCAACATTGGCTCCAAGACTTAATTTTAGAATTAATGGAGTCATTACTACCGTTAACGAACTCGATAGCAGTGTGAAGATTAAGGCGATTTCTTGGTTTCCTCTTGATAGAATAGTTAAGGCTAAAGCGGAGGCTAAACTGCTTGCTTGTGCTGCCATAATCATCACTGCAGTCAAAAAGTG
>JAYZHR010000049.1:0-11520 GCA_036166355.1 Verrucomicrobiota bacterium
GCATTTGGCGGGCGCGATCATGGCACGGTTCTTCACGCATGCCGCTTGGTACGTGACCGAATGGAAGTGGATACAGATGTCCGACAGGCAGTAAGATACCTCGAAGGACAAATTTCACGCTAAGTTAAAAACTTAATTCTCAATCTTCCCAGTTAATTCCAAAAAATTCGGCTGGTTTTGAAAAAATTTGGAAGGGAACTCCAAGTGCCTCCTTCAATTCAATATCTCGATCCCATGGATTCTTGATTGAACTGATTGACTGCATTTGTTCTCGAGTCAAGTTAAGAGGAAAGTACCAAGGTGAAACCGCTGCCGTATTAATTAGCGGAAAATCGGAACCATAAAGTAACTTCCCTTCGAATCTTTTTTCTTTCAAAGCCTGACGCAAATAACCCGGTTTATTGATTTGAGTCATGCTGGAAATATCGGAGTAAAGATTCGGGTAGGATTCAAGCATTCCAATAAGACGATCAATATCCTCTTGCCCCTCGTTTTTCCCGGTCGAAGCTGCATGTGCAACAATCACTTTAACACCTAAATCAAGAGGTAATTTAAGTCGAACTGGATCTGCAAGCTCGTCGCGAGAATGAGTAAACGACCGTTCTTGTCCAGCATGTGTCAATAACGGCAAATCCAACTCAATTAACTTACGATAAAAAGGCTCAAATGATTTATTCCCAGGATCAATATATTGAATAGAAGGTAACCACTTAACTAAAAGTGCGCCGTTGTCTTTAGCCCATTGCAGACGATCTAATGCATCAGTGCGATTCGGATTAACACTTGCCCCAAAATAAAGATTTGGATATTTCGAAACCTCTTTCGAAACATACTCATTAGGCACAAAAAACTCAGTTCGTTCCCGGTCCAGATTACCTTGATCATCAATCACGCCATCCATAGCAAGAATAATAGCTGCACCAACCCTAGTGCTCTCTTCCAAACGATCAGCTAATCGTTTCATCAAAATTTGATCTCCTTTTGTCTCTACTTCTGGCAATGTTACACCAAAAGCTTTTAAATATACTTTGAAGCGAAAATTATTCTTTAATTCCTTAGATACAAAGCAACCACTTTCTCCCGCACCAATGCCAGCCGTATGACAATGCATGTCGAAAATAAGCTTTGTGTAGGACTTATCCAAAGGCAAATACGAACCAGAAAAAAGAAACTCACGAACAATTAGAAGTAATATAATTGTAATAATAGCTAACCTAAATATATAGCTAATAGACCGCCGAAGGCTCCCCTTAGTTTTTTGTTGATTTTCTTTTTTTAATATATCACTCACAATCAATCCTTGAGTTTTAGTAATGCAAAACACACGATACCGAGATGTCGCAAATCGTAGAATTTCTTCATCACGGTGCGGAACAAATAACACCGAAAATTTTGCGAGGAATCCATAAAAAACTTCCCGATCTCAAATTGGAATTTGCTGAAATTAATGCACCTAGATTTCCACATTTAGTTGAACAACTCGAGTTTTTAGCAGACGTTATTGAAGATTTTGCTGAGGGTGTAGAAGACAACCTGCCTTATTTAACCGTAGCTGAGGCAGCTTATGCCTTGGTTTACACTCACAAAGAATCAGGATTAATTCCTAATCATATCAATCATATCGGCCGAGCAGACGACTCTGCATTAGTTAGAGCTGTGTTAATAGAAAATGAACGGGTACTTTCAGAATACGCAGAACGTCACAACTTCAATTGGTCAACAATTACGGTTGATCCATAAAAAATCGTACCCATAAATATTTCAAAAATTAGCCGAAAATAATTTATAAACGAGTTTTTCTAGCGATCTTCCAAATATGCGAGTTACTGCGAACATATATTGCGCCATTAGCAATAGCAGGTGAACATTGAATCATCTCACCCAAATCCATCTTTCCAGTTATATCACCTTCTGGTGCAGTTAAATCTACAACCTGCGCCATTCCTTCTTCATTGAATACATATAGATGATTATCTGCCACGACCGGCGAACCGCCAAAAGGTCCATCTAATCGAAGTTGCCAAAGGCGTTTGCCACTTTCAACATCAGCACACGCAAGCACCCCTGCATTGTTGAGGCTATATACATGGTTTCCATGTACCAAGGGACTAGCTGTACCAGGACGCAATCGACCAGAACGCCATTTTTGTTTAAATGATTTCCCATCTCTGGACAACTCAAGCGCCGTCAATCCCTGAGACGGAACATATAGCATGTTTCCATCTAAAGCACTCGACGGAATTGTCGATGCACCATCGGAGTAGTGCCAAATAACTTTGCCATTAAGAGGATCGATTGCATGAATGCCTTTTCCAGATTGCAACAACACCTGCTCTTTCCCAAAATTGCTTTTTCGGATCGTGGCAGTTGTCCAGTTGGCGGATTTAGGTCTATCTATTTTCCATAGATTTCCTCCATTAGTTTTACTCAGCCCTGCAACAAAAGACTCACTATCATTTTCTACTTGCACAACAAGGATATCATCTGTCATCACCAATGAGGAAGCCATCCCAAGACTATTGCGCGCATTTGGATAGTCCACCGTAAGACCACGCAACCATTTTAGATTACCATCAAGGTCTAAACAAAAAAGATCGTTCGAAGAAAAGATCGCAAACAAAGATTCACCATCAGTCACCGGAGTAGGAGCAGCTATACTGGTCTTGGAGTGACACATCGTGCTGCCCATTGCCCAGAATTGCCGCCTCCAAATCACCGACCCATCAATAGAACTAAGACATAGAATTTGTAGTCGATCCTGACGTGTGCCCCCGCTAGAAGTCACAAAAACACGATTGCCGACCACCAAAGGACTTGATAGTCCTTTACCTGGCAACTGAATCTTCCAAGCAACATGCTTATCTATATCTAGCTTCACCGGCAATCCAATTTCATCAGAAATTCCATTACCCAACGGCCCACGGAAACCAGTCCAATCTCCAGCAAAAACACTTCCGCTTAGGACAACTAATGCAATAATCAACAAATGCTTTTTCATTATTTTAAATTATTTGGCTGCTACTTTTGAATTACTTAGAGAATGAATCGCTGTTCCTGTAGAATCACAAACACGCAATTGAAATTGCCACTGAACTGTCCACTCTTCCTTTTGTTCGTTTTGGCAAGCCTTGATCATAATATCATTAACACCTTTTTTAAGCTGTACTGGAAGCTTGTACTGATCAATTCGCATGCCACGATGATACTCATCTCGGCCGAAAATCAGGCTCCCGTTCAACCATATCTTCCATGCATTTTTACATCCTAAACGCAACTCCGCTGGACGATCGGATGCCGAAATAAACTTTGTATGAGCATAACCAGTGACCTCCTTTAATGCTCCGTACGGTTCATTGAAATCAACCATTCCATACTCGTTATCTGTTGAGTATTTTTGCCAAGTCACCTTTCCTTTTAATCCCTCATATTCTAAATCCAAAGATGCATCCCTTTCCGGCTCAAATACCTCAGCAAAACCTGCACGCCCTCTATTATGAAATGGACCAACCAAATTCCAATCAATGAGAAAACCGAAATGTTTTGTTAAATTTACACTACGACCAAGATCCTTCAATTCTGAAGATATCGTCTGAATTTGATCCAGATCACGTGCTGCATCAAGTGCTTGCCTGTAAATAAGGATCGCAGCCGGCTTGTTATTCTTTTTCACTAAATCACCTGCCTGACCAACTAACCTTGCAACTGCCTCGCGTCGCAGATCGACACTAGGATCGCTTAACATGCCAGGTATTAAGCGTTCTGCCGCATTAGCATCAGCTCGCCTAATTAAATCAAAAGCCATTGCCCTTGGTTTGGTATCGTGACTTTTATTGAGTAAAAATTCACCCAACTCAACCAAGGGTAAAGATTCCCCCTTAGATAAAGTTTTACTGGAAATAACCTCAACTGCTCCTCGGAGATAATTCAATGAAAACGAGTTGGCACCATCCATTGCAGTAAGCAGGGCTGGAATTAACTCTTTTCCTCCATTAGACAAGCGTTTAAGCGCCTTACTGGCAGCTGCATTTCCTCGACCCTCGCTACCAACAGAGCGAAGAGTCTCAATCGCTTTGATAAACTCATCGTCAGCCGTTTGGGCAAACTCAATATTGCCCAAACCAATCGCCAACGACGCAAATAAAATTTGAGTATGCTTCACACATGAAAACTACCGCCCCTACTGAAAAGGCGAAAGCTTTTTGCCGCAAAATTTGCCTTACTCCACTACCACTGCATGAAATCGTGTTTCAAGAACAGGCGGAAATGGGATCATTAGTTGAAATTTCTTTAATAGCTCTGAATTAGAGTGCTTAACCACTGTATCTATTCCATTAATCCCTACACCAGAAATAGTAAAATCGAATAAACTCCCAGGCTTAACATCGAGAGGCAATGTAAGCTTCAATGTGGTTTCGTTCTTACCTTTCTCTATAGTAGCTGCTTCATGTTTCCATGCTGATGCAACTCCAATAGATTTCAATTGAATTGGCCCTTTGTAATCAAAACGCTTAGCGTTTACTTTTATTGATATCTGTTCACCAGCCTTCGCCATAAAACCTTGCTGGTCAACTGTCAGGTTGAAGCTAGGTAATTCCTTCTTCGCATTTATTCGGTAAACCAAATGTTTTCCAAATTGATCAGCCAATTCTCGAGCCTCTAAGTAATAAATACCTTTCTTTTTAGCCTCAAAACTCAACTCACCATCACTTGTATCAATCAATTCTGACATTGCCAAAACCGCACCTTCTGAACCGAACACGCTCAGAAATAAATCACAAGGAGAACCAAGTCTGCGCGTGGCTACCTCAAATTTAACTCTACTCCCTTTGTCTAACTTTAACTCAAACCAATCTCGATCACTTTGATGCTCAAATCGCCCGTTAATTACAGTAGGGAAATCAATTATTGTTGCATTTAAACGTTCATTGTTGGGTTCGATTTCATAGTTGTTATTTTCCACACTTCCAACGAAACGTCGGTAAGCACTGCCTAAACCATTTTTCATTTTAAAATTAATCCAAAAATTGGAACCCGAAGGAATAGTAAGAACTGGAGGTAATTCCTGATTAGAAACTGGATAAAATGGCACTAACTCACCAAACTTACCACCCTGTGGATACACTCCCGATACAATTGGAAAACCCCCAATTCTTAATCGAAAAAAACTACCTCGCCCTCCCTGATAGGCCATATCACGCAAACGCAAAAAATAGCGACCTGCATTGGCAAACTGAAAACGAAACTGCAAATCTGGCGCTATACCGTTTGAATCACCAAATTTCGCAAGCACTTGACCAGTTGCATCAAATAATTTGACTTCGGGATCAAAATTAGAACCGAGTCGATTGGCTACCACCTCAAAACTAATCGATTCATACTTCGATACCTGAAATTCAAACCAATCAAATTGAACACCATTCCCAATACCATCTATTCCAATAGGACCAGCAACAAACTGTGCACTATCAACCAAATGGTTACCTTGAACCTCTTTTAGATTTGGAAGATCATCAATCATCAGTAACCTAATAGGGCCAAGCCCTTTCGGTCCTGCCAATCTAACAGCACCAATCTGCACCGGCACTTCTGGCGGTATAGTTAAATCAAATGTCGCTCGATCGTCCTTGTCTAAGTCCGTCCGTACTGGCTCAAAAAAAACAGGAAAGCTAGCCCATAGACTTGAAACATTGGTTAAGTTCTTTCCTGAAAATACCAACCTTACAGTCTGACCTGGTTGAACCGCAAGCGAGCTGACAGTATCCACAGAAGGCGCTTGACCAAGTACTATTCCTGCTAAGTTGAAAAAGAAAAAAAGGAGCAGCCGATTGGCCACTCCTGTTGAAATTCCACCTATAAGCTTAACTTCCAATTCAGGTTATTTTTTCTTAGCACCAGGCGAAGACTTTGGGGCTGGTTTTTTACCACGTTTGCCGTCGAGATTCTCATAAAGATCCTCCTTGGTCACCTTAGATTGCACGCCCTCTTTGGGAACCTTGGCCTTCGCAACCCAGAGAATCGCATTAAGAACAGTTTTTCTAAAATCATCGTTACCCCAGTTCAAGTGATTGTGCCCTCCAGTAAAGCCAAAACCTCGCCCCCCGTCCTCGCGCCGATAAGCCCAGGCAACATGCTGCGCTTCACCGGCAGCAACTGCCTTGCGAACGTCAGGATTACCGCTGTGCGCACCATCACCTCTCTTCATAGTCTCCTTTGGTGGAACATCACTAAGAATTGGAATCAACTTACCTTTGTTATCATTACGAAAACGCATATGAAAGTACCACTCGTCGTTCGCCTTAAATGGCTTTACTCCTCGCGTGATCGGATGTTTCGGCAATTTACTAAAATTACCCACCCAATGCGGATTGACCGACCAGTGGGTCTCAAAACAACCGCCCTGCCAATCAAGAAACTCCTTATTACCCTTGTTAGTAGTCGGCTCAACGGCATAATGGATTGTTAAAAAACCGGCGCCTGTTTTCATCAACTTACCGAGCTTCTCAAGATTATTCCCTTGAAGCGCAGGATGTCGACCGCCTCCATCAGCATAAATCACTACTGCATCTGCATCCTCGAATACCGATTCATCGCTTGGCCAACCGTTAAGCTGTACCGCCGGAGTCACTTGGTTTGAAGCTCCTTCGCGTAGGCACTTTGCAAGTAGTTGAATTCCAGCGTTATGTTCATGCGATAGTAAGCCATGACTCTGCTTACCAGCAATCATCACCACTTTCTTAGGCGCAGCAACCACACTAACAACAAGACCAACCGCACTAAAAATGGTGAATAAATTCCTCATAATATCAGACTTAATCAGAGTTTATTTCTTTGCCTCACCTTTTTTGGCGGCACCAGCTTTAGATTTACGCTTAGCCAATTCCTTAATACGGATATTCTTGAACTGAACCTTCATTGGTGGGCCAGCATGAAGTTGCAATGCCAACAAGCCATCGGCACGGCGCGTCTTCTTATCTCGGTCAATTACCTGAGTAGTTTTAACACCGTTTATGTACTGTGTGAGATTGAAGTTTCGGGCAACAATACGGTAACTGTTCCATTTTTCATTTTTGACTGCCTTAGCAACGTCAGCGTCCTTAGAAAATTCCTCAACGCTCTTCTTAAGTTTACCATCTTCACCAACTTGAAGTATGGTTTTTTTTCCTCGAAGAGAGAGGATACCTCGAAACGCTTCCCCATAACAGATACCGGAATAAGTTGGGCCGGAATCAATATCTGCTTGATAACCACCAACACGCCATTGATCAGCACCATTCTTAAGTTTAAAGCTACGGTACTGTATGCCACTGTTTCCACCGACAATCTTATAATCTAAACGCAACTCAAAATCTCCAGTTTTACCCCCATTCCAAATGATAAAGGTATTACCTTTGGTTGGGTTTTCCTTAGTCGTTTTGCCAGTAATAGATCCGTCTTCAACTGACCAAAATTTTGGATCACCGTCCCAACCATCCAAAGTTTTACCATCGAAGATCGATTTAAAACCCTTCTCGGCAGCAACTGCCTGACCGGCAAACGAAAATGCCGCAAGGCCCAATAGTGTAACGATTTTTTTCATAATTTAAATTCAGCTTACTTGAAGGCTTTCTTCAAAAACTTGAGTCCCTTCGTGGCAATTTCTTCACGAGTTGGTTCCATCTTACGCCAGATAGCTGCTGCACGAGCAATCACCTTTACATCTGTCGTAAACGATTCAATAACAACATCACCCTTATATTTGATGGACTTCAGCGCTGCCACTATCGGTTTCCAGTCGATGTGATCGTTTCCGGGAGTACCTCGGTCACTACCACAAGCATGGAAGTGTCCCAAGTGCTTACCAGCAGCTCGAATTGCCTTGGCTTGATTCTTCTCCTCAATGTTCATGTGGAAAGTATCAAGATGAAGTTTTAGTGCAGGACTACCTACAGCTTTAATAAGGCTCAGCCCTTTTTCGCATGTGTTCAAAAAGTCAGTCTCAAAACGATTCAAAGGTTCAACACAAATTACTTTACCTCGATCCTCTGCGTACTTGGCAAGCACCTTGAGATTCTTAACTACAAGAGCAAACTCCTTCTTCTGGTCTTTGGGTTCAACAGCATCAGCCTTACCGACAACAGAATAAACCGGACCAATCAGCGATGGACAATCCAAATTCACCATGTGGTCTATAAGTGCTTTACAGTACTTCATCGCCTCACGTTGATCCTTGGCTGATCCACGAAAATCACGACCAGGCCCCATGCAGGCACATACCGAACCACAAGCCAACCCAGCACGGTCAAGTCCAGCCTTCACCTTAAGTGAGTCAATATGCTCTGGTGCCTCAATAGGTAGTTCAACTGTGTCAAACCCCCATTTTTTAAATTTAGAAAAAAGACGAGTACTCTGCGTCGTGAATGGCGACACAAACAAAAATGAATTAATGCCAAATCTCATGATATAATTGCGTAAGAAAAGAAACTACGGAAACCAAACCGCTGGTTCAATGACGAAATCTGGAACAAACCAAAATCAGCGCCAATCGAGATGATCTGGAAGCCGGTTAAAGTTAATCGGACCATCAGCCGTGACAGCAACCATATCCTCCACGCGAACCCCTCCAAACTTAGCTGAATACAGCCCTGGTTCCACAGTAAACACCTCATTGTTCAGAATTTCACCCCCTCCATCAGACAATAAAATAGGCTCGTGCACATCCAGCCCAATCCCATGTCCGGTCCCATGCCGCATTGATATAAACTCATCTCCTGAACCCTTCGGAGGTAATCCCATTAAATAGCCACTTCCAGTAATAGATGCCACTGTTGCCTGATGAACTGCATTACCAGTAATGCCAACTCGCAATGAAAAGATTGCAGCTTCCTTGGCCTTTACCACTGCCTCATGCATTTTCAAAATTTCTGGAGATGGCTCTCCATTGACAACTGTACGAGTGCAGTCGCCCCAATAGCCAGTCTCATTCATGCGCGGGAAAATATCAACAATCACTGGCAGCCCGGTCCGCAATGGACCTGAACCGTGATGATGACAATCCGCAACATGCGGTACTGTTACTACAATCGAGTCGTTATGATTGGAACAATTTTTAGCAATCAAAAAACTTGTTATGCGTTGTCGCATCAAAGCGGAAGTTAATAACGTATCACCGGCATACAGAACACCTTCCACATCGGGAGTGGCCTTGCAAATGGTTCGGCAAGCAAACTCCATTGCTTCCTCAGTAATAGACTGTGCTTCACGCAGATACTTTAACTCTTCATTCGACTTTGTGCGTCTATCGAGAACTGCAAGATTTGGATCATAATCAAGCTCTATTCCTGCATCGCTGAGATGAGAAACAAAAATCATTGGCAACGAACCATCAACCTTGACCTTGTTGATTCCATTTTGACGAAGGCACTCGGCACCGGCTTGAGCCAAAGCTGTATCTCGATCGCCAGACAAACCACCCGGCGGAATGTAATCAGCTGCGCAGCTAATTTCATCCGCATGAGCCAGCTTTCGAGCCCGATCCATCTCAATGTCGCGTACCAATAAAATCGATCGGCTTCCACCGTCTGGCTGCGGCATGCTGATATAAAAAACAGCATCACCAACCGAAAATTTAATCCTGTGCCGGACGTTCATGTTGACCGCCGGAACACCGCCAAGAACAAATGCTGGGATATGGCTCATTCCCCAGACTTGATTTTGGCATCTTTATCCAAGTTTTTTTGTATCCAATTAGCCAAAGTGCCACTCCCAAAACCGTAACCGCCGGGAAGCTTACGATAATCGCGTGTCTGAACTTTGGGTGGAGAGCCCCAATGATCGGGAAATTTTTTGCGCTTGGTTTTAATCGATGGTTTCGAATCCTTACTTGCCTTTAATTTAGTAAGCATGAACTTGGTCAGTTGCTCCCGATCATTGCTGATGGTCAAATTTGCCTTAACCTCCTTGGCTCTCTTCACTAAAACATCAACAAATCTTTGACTATGAACTCCCTTGTCTGGAGTGCCATTGGTAAACATCATTGGTGGGTCGTTCTTGTCCATGTTAGCAAGCATATCCAAGTCCTTTCGTAGTTCATTAAAACGTTCCTCAGGAAGCACTGCTTTCCAAAATTTTACAAATTTCCAATAAGGCGTTTTTTCCTCAGGCAAATCGAGGATTTTAGGCCACTGAATTACGTCATAAGTCGCCTGCACCCAGAATCCAGCTGCCGCTGTCAATCGACTTGACTCACGCAACACCGGATCTTCAGCTTGCGGATCAGCCAAGTCATCATGCGTGGCTAACCAAAGACTCGCTCCAGCACCAGCTGACTCGCCATAAGATCCAATCCGAGTTTTGTCTAAATTATATTTTTCAGCATTATAACGCAGGAATTGCAACCCTCGAGCGCAATCGCGCATGATATCCTGCAACATAGCCGTATGAAGCAGCCGATATTCGACGTCGGCATAGGCTACTCCTTCTGCATTAAGCATCTCCGCAGTTCGGTTGCGAGTCTTCTCACGGATATCACCAGCTAAAAAACCGCCACCATGAAAATGAAGTACAAGAGGTGTTGGTGATTTGGTTTTTGGCAACCAAAGGTGTAGCACCTGTCTTGGTTCCTTACCATATGGAACCAATATATGATCTGCTTTTTTAAACTCCTTATCCTGCGCCAAGCCAAGCGCAACGAAAGTCACTAAACAAATATTAATAATTAGAAACCTCATTATTCACCAAAAATAGATTTATGAAAAAACAGTAGAAAAAGCCAAACGGCCCAACCTACTATACAAAACATAGAATACATGGCACAGCGAAACCCAAGGTCACGCCGAATAGCAAACCCATAAATTGCAGGAGTCCATGGAGAAAAGAAGATATTCAAACAGCCCCAAAGTGTACTCCCACGAAACCCGACTACAATACCCCATATCCAGCCGATCATTCCAAGAAATACTAAAACTAACGCACTAATAATCCAGGGAATGTAAGGACCTAAATCAGGAAAACCACCAAATCCTACAGATTGACCGTGGGATGATCCATTCAACTGCGCCCTAATCGATTCATGACGCACCTTTACGAAATACTTCAGCGGATGCTGTTCCCTCCAAGAAGGTTCTTCTGCCAAGACCTGATCAAATCTAGACTCAGCATCATCACCGTTGAGATTAACCATTGGCCGAACAAATGTCCCAATCGATTCAATCTTCTTTAACATAACTTCCTCATCAAAAATCGTGTTCATATATTCTTCAATATAAGCGTGATACTTTTCCTTGTTCCCTGACACTTGAAGTACTCGATCTATGATAGGCGGATTATCTGTAACTGGTCGGTCAATACTAAGCCTACGACGAGCATTGGAATCTCCCATTAAATGGAATGCGCCAAACGAGTGATCCATATCCCATGGTAAAAACTGAAACTTGTTCGATTCCGGATCAAGATATATGTAATGATTTTGAGATCCACCTAAAAAACTGTCTAGATTACATGCTATAACGTTGCAGGCTAAGAATCGTAGGTATTGATCAACAT